>DASTCJ010000069.1:0-8194 GCA_035605575.1 Candidatus Methylomirabilota bacterium | reverse complement strand
CGCGTGGCGCCCTTCTGATCTGCAACGCGCCTTCCGATCCGTCCCGATGCGATACGCGACTTCGTCTGCCGGATGATACATATCAGCTGGTACATCGTCGGCGCCGGCGACGTCCTCTACACTGGCGCTGCCATGCCGAGCACCCGTATAGCAAAAACGTTCGAGCGTCTCCGGGCGGGAGAGCTTCCGGCACCGACCACGAAGATGAAGTTTCTGGCCGGTGGACTTGGATTCGCGAACTCGTGCAGTGGCTGCGGCGAGCTCGTCGGTCGATTCGAACGCTGCTACTACATTCGTGTCGGCGACCATGTTGGTGACGGAGCGCTGCTTCGTTTCCACGTCGTCTGCCATGAGACGTGGGTGCGATTCAAGCGCGCCACGTAGTCGCATCGGCCCCGGCGACGTCACCCCATTCGTGCAGACATTCGCCCGATCCGCGCTCCCACGTGTCCGGTCAGTTTGCCCGATCGGCGCTCGGCACGCTGTCAGAAACACCAGCAAATCGCGCAAATCTCGCTTGGCATACAGCGTGCGATACGTGTCAGGTGCCTGAATCAACCATCTTTGACCATCCAGGAGGACATCTGATGCGCACGCTGAAGCAAGCGTTGCTGGCGCTGTTGGTACTGTCGTCGGCCGTCGCTGATCTGCCGACTGAAATGCCCATCCCGGAAGCGTTCATCGGTTCACCGGTCGGGACGGCATCTCTGTAGCCTCACTGGTCGGCGGTACGCAAGGCCCGGCGCCCGCAATGGGCGTCGGGTGCGTCATGGCCGGTGACTTGGCCGGCCGCGCTGAGGCGGGACAGTGGGCTTACGGCTATACTCTCCGCGGACATGACCTCCGGAGCAATGACGCGACAACCGAGGCCTGCATGAGCACGAACCCCGACTCGGGCGTCCGCTATGTCTTCATCGTGGCCCGAAAGAATCCGGACATTCTCGCCCGCGTCCAGGAGCGCCTGCATGGCGATCCGCGGATCGACGTCATCGCCGACCGGCGCTATGGCGAGCGCCGACGCGCCACGGAGCCATACGCGCTCGAGCGTCGACACGCCGATCGCCGGCGGCCGACGAACGTCTGGAATGACCTGACGATCTATCCCACGCTGGTCGCCCAGCGACACATCGAGTCGTACGCCGAGCTCGAGCGCAAGGCGGCGGCGGCGGTGGCCGACAAGGAGCTGCTGCGCGAGTACGTCGGCGAGCTGGAGCGGCGCATCGATGCGCTGATCGCCGCCGATGCGCAGCTACGCGGCGAGAACGCGCGCCTGCGCGAGGAGCTCGGGGACGTGCAGCGGCGGCTGGCGGCAGTCAGTGCGGCCGACGCCGACTTCAGGGCGGAGGTCACCGAGCTGCTCTCACAGGCCGAACAGGCCGTGGGTGGCCTCATCGCGAATTTCCGGCGCTTCGCACCGGAAGGCCGATCGCCGAAGGAGTCGCACCTCCGCAGTGTCTGACCCGCCGCGCTACGTCGTGATCGGCGCTGCCGGTCAGCTCGGCTCCGACCTCATGAGAACGTTCTCCGGTCCGGGCGTGGCGGTGCCACTCACGCACCGGGACATCGACATTCTGGACGCGCCGCGCACCGCGCAGACGCTCGCCGCGCTGCGTCCGACTCACGTCATCAACACCGCGGCGTGGAATCTGGTCGACCGCGCAGAAGACGAGCCCGGCGCGGCGTTCGCGCTCAACCGCGACGCCGTCGGCACGCTGGCGAGCGCCTGTGAGCGGCTCGGAGCCGCGCTCGTGCACTTCTCGACCGACTACGTCTTCGATGGCGCCAAGCGGTCGCCCTACGACGAGCACGACGCGCCGAACCCGCTCAGCGCATACGCCGAATCCAAGCTCGCCGGAGAGCGTCTCGCACGGGAGCGCTGCGGGCGTGCGTTCGTCGTCCGCGTGGCCGCGCTCTTCGGGATCGCGCGCAGCGCGGGCAAGGGCGGCACGAACTTCGTCGAGACCATGCTGGCGGCGGCCGCCGCCGGCCGCGCGCTGCGCGTGGTCGCCGACCAGGTGACCTCACCGAGCTACACGGTGGACGTGGCCCGGGCGGTGTGGCGCATCGTGAGTGTCGGACGGCCAGGCATCTACCACGTGACCGGCAGCGGCGAGACGACGTGGTACGAATTCGCGCGTGAGATCTTCCGTCGCGCAGGCATGACGCCGGCGCTCACGCCCGTCACCGCCCAGGAGTTCGGCGCGCGCGCGAAGCGACCGCCCTATTCCGTGCTCGCGCACGGCGCCCTCCGTGCGCTGGGCCATCCGGCGCCGCCCGCCTGGACGGAGGGCCTGACGGCCTACTTCGCCGAGCGCGGCGTCAATGCGCCGGCTCGCCCCGTCCCCTGATACCGAAGCGCCGGATCGCCGCCGCGACCAGCCACGGCGCATGACGCACGAAGAACACCGCCGCACGCCCATGACCGGTGATGACCGCCTCGCGTCGGCGACGTGCGACCGCGCTCACGATCTGGCGCGCCGCGCGCGCCGCCGGCATCACTAACCAGCCAGGCACAGGCTCGGGCGCGGCGTCGCGGAGTCGCCCGGCGTTGTCGACGCGCCGGATCTCGGAGTCGACAAAGCCGGGACTGATCAGCGTTACCGAGACGCCGTCACGCGCCAGCTCGTGCCCGAGCCCTTCCGCAAGCGCACGGACCGCGAACTTGCTCATCGCGTACGGAGACGACCCGGGCGTTGCGAGATGGCCGGAGACGCTGCCGATGATGACGATACGACCGCGGGCGCGCTTCACATCGGGCAGCGCGGCCCACAGCGTCCGCAGGACGCCGAACACATTCGTCTCGAACTGACGGCGGTAGTCGGCGAGCGTCAAGCGCTCCACGTCGCCGACCACGCCGAACCCGGCATTGGCGACGACCACGTCAATGCGACCGAATGTCGCGCGCGCCTCGGACACCGCGCGCTCGACGTCGCCGTCCTTCGTCACGTCGCAGCCGAGGGCCAGCGCACGTCGTCCGGCCAGTCGGATCTCTTCAGCCACTGTGTCGAGCCGGTCGGTACGCCGCGCGGCGAGAACGACGTCAGCGCCCCGGCGCGCGAACTCGCGGGCGAGCGCGGCACCAATCCCCGAGGAGGCGCCGGTGATGAAGACGGTTTGTCCGGCGAAGTCGGTCGCGTTCAGGGCGTCGCGAGAACGATCGCTTCCTCGGCGTAGGCGGCGGCGGTCTTCGCCTTGCGTACCGCGTCGCCGTGATCCTTCTTCGTCTTCGCGCCCTCATGATGCGCGCGCGCCTCGCCCACGAGCTTCTTCGCTTCGTCGATGAGCGGCCGCGTTTCGGCATTCGGCTTGGTGGCTTCCGCCTTCTTGATGAGATCGTCCGCCTGCTTGATCACGACCGGGCAGTTGAACGGCCACGCCGAGCCGGTCCAGAAGGCGAGCAGCGCGACCGCGAGCGTTACGCCGAGCGTTCTCATCGGCCGGCCTCCTGAGCGAATATTGGTCGGGGTGAGAGGATTTGAACCTCCGGCCCCCTGCTCCCAAAGCAGGTGCGCTACCGGGCTGCGCCACACCCCGAGATGCCGTGCAAGAGCGCGACGAATCGGGAGTATATCATTCGAGCAGCAGCGCTCGTGCCGCCCGCGCCGCGAGCCCGCGATGGCTCACGTGCGCCTTGTCGCTGTCGGTGAGCTCGCCGAATGTGCGACCGAGGCCGGGGTGGAAAAAGACCGGATCGTAGCCGAAGCCGCCGCGGCCCCGAGGCGTCTCGGCGATGCGGCCCTCGACCAGACCTTCGACCGTGCGCACCGCGCCAGCGCTATCTACGAGCGCGATGACGCAGCGGAAACGCGCCGTGCGCCGATCGGGCGGCACGCCGCGCAGGCGCTCGAGCAAGAGCGCGGTTCGTCCGGCATCGTCGAGCTCGGGGCCGCCGAAGCGCGCGGAGTGGACGCCCGGAGCGCCGCCGAGCGCGTCCACCTCGAGTCCCGAGTCGTCGGCGAGAACGACGTCGGCACCGAGCGACAGCGCCGCACGCGCCTTCAGCAGCGCGTTGCGTTCATATGTCTCGGCGGTTTCCTCGGGCAGCGTCGCGCCGGGGACGTCGGCCAGCGGCACCACGACGTACGGAAGCTCACCGAGCAGGCTCACCAGCTCGCGGACCTTCGCGCGATTGAGGCTGGCGACGAGGAGGCGACGACTAGAGCGTGAAGCTTCGTTCGGCACGCGCGTCGAGCGCCCGCCGCTGGAGCGCGACGAGGCGGCGGATGCCGTGCTCGCCGAGGCGGAGCAGATCGTCGAGGCGCGCGCGGCCGAACGGCGTTTGCTCGGCCGTGCCCTGCACCTCGACGAACTCGCCGGCGCCAGTCATCACAACGTTCATGTCGACCTCGGCCGCCGAGTCCTCGACGTAGTTCAGGTCGAGGACGGCGTCACCCTTCACGATGCCGACGCTGATGGCGGCCACGCAATCGCGCAGCGCTGCCTTGGCGTTGGCGCCGGCCACCTTCGTGACGGCGTCGGCGAGTGCCACGAAGCTGCCGGTGATGGCCGCCGTCCGCGTGCCACCGTCGGCCTGGATCACGTCGCAGTCGACCCACACGGTCCGCTCGCCGAGCTTGCCGCGGTCGACGACGGCCCGCAGCGCGCGGCCCACCAGTCGCTGGATCTCCTGCGAGCGACCGCTCGGGCCACGGTTCTCGCGCGCCGTTCGTGTGTTCGTCGAGCGGGGAAGCATCGCGTACTCCGCCGTCACCCATCCCAGGCCCTGGCCCTTCAGGAACGGGGGAACCTTGTCCTCGACGGAGGCAGTACAGATCACCTTGGTGGCGCCGAACTCCACGAGCACCGAGCCCTCGGGATGCAGCAGATAGTCCCGCGTGAGAACGATCGGCCGCAGCTGATCGGGGGCGCGGCCGTCGTGACGCGCCATCGTCAGCGCTCGCGCGCGCCGCGACTGTTCGGCGACACGTCACGCGCCCGGAGATCGTAGCGCTTCTTGTACTCGGCCAGCCCCGCGAAGATGGCGCGCGCGATCTCGTCCCGGTACTTCGTTTCCTTGAGCCGGCGCTCTTCCTTCGGATTCGTGACGAACCCGATCTCGATCAGGACGGCCGGCATGGCGGCGCCGCCGAGGACATAGAAGCCCGCCTGCTTCACGCCGCGATTCGGGATGCGGAGCGTCTGCGTCATGGAATCCTGAACCACTTCGGCCAGTCGCGAGGATTCCTGCTGGAACTCGGACTGCGCGAGGTCCCAGAGGATCGCCTTCACCGCATCCATGCGGCCGGCGGGGCGCGCCGGCGTCTTTTCCAGCTGCACGACGCTGTTCTCGAGCGCGGCCACTTGACGGGCGGTGCCGTCGGTGGCCTCGGACGACAGGAAGTATGTCTCGACGCCCGCCGAAGCGGTCTCGCGGTGTGCGTTGGCGTGAATCGACACGAACAGATCCGCACGCTCGCGGTTGGCGAAGGTCGTGCGATCGCGCAGCGTGACGAACTGATCGGCATCGCGCGACAGCAGGACCTTGACGTCGAGCTTCTCCTCGACCAGCCGCGCCACGCGTCGAGTGACGTCGAGCACGAGGTCCTTTTCCTGAAGGCCACCGGGGCCGACGGCGCCGGTATCGTGGCCGCCGTGGCCCGCGTCCAGCACGATGACGCCGAGCGGCGCTACCGCTTCGCGCCGCTCGCGCGGCGTGGGCTCCGCCGGCCGCGTGAAATCGAGGACGAGCCGCGGCGGGTCGGCGAGCGTCGAGGTACGCAGCTCGCCCGCGGCGCCCTCGAAAACCACGCGGAGCACGGCATCGTCGCCCGCCCGCTCGAGTCGCACCTCATCGATGAAGCCGTCGCCGATCTGGAGCGTGCGGGGAAAGCCGGCCAGCATGAGCAAGCGGATCCGCGACTCCTTGGCGCCGGGGCCTTCGGCGCGGAACGTCAGCGGACCGGACGCCTCGATGACGATTCGCGTGAACGACGGATACGAGCGATGGCGAAGCTCCTCGAGAGCGACCGGCGCTCGGGTCGCACTCGTTGCGGAACGCGCCGGCGCCGCCGCGACTGCGGCCGTGCTGGCCGACATGATTCGCGGTCGCACCTGCTCGGCGAACGACTCCGGAACGAGCCAGACGCCCTTTCGCACGCGCACGGGGGCGTCGAGCACGAGGGGCGAGTCGTTGACGGTGACGCGCGTCGAGTTGCGCGTGAACACGATGATGCGGCCCTGCGAGACCAGCCGCGCCTGCATGCTGCCGGGGCTCGCGTCGAGGCGCGCTTTGAGCAGCGCCGCCACGCGCGTCAGCTCGACGTAGTCCTGACCGTCATGAGAGAGCGTCGGCAGCGGGGCGGCCCACCCGGCGCTCGCGGCAAGCAGAAGAACCAGCAACACCAGGGGCGCCCGTCCCATGAGTGGCGCCATTCTAACAACTGCGGGCCGCGGCGTGTATCATTCCCCACCAACCCGGGAGGTGACATGACAGCGATGCAGAGGGAGAAGGCCGATCGATTCCGTGCCCTCCACCAGGATCCGCGCGCGTTCGTCATCGCCAATGCCTGGGATGCCGGCTCGGCCCGCGTCCTGGCCGGGCTCGGCTTCCCGGCGCTCGCCACCTCCAGCGGCGCCTCGGCCGGCGTGCTGGGCAGGCGCGACGGGCAGGTCACGCGCGACGAGGCACTCGTGCACGCGCGGGCAATCGTGGAGGCGACGGACCTGCCCGTGTCGGCGGACCTCGAGAAGGGTTTCGGCGATGCGCCGGCCGCGGCGGCGGAGACGATCCGTCTGGCCGGTGAGGTCGGACTTGTCGGCGGCTCGATCGAGGACGCCACCGGCGACAAGGACCGGCCGCTCTTCGACATTGCTCATGCCACCGAGCGGGTGGCCGCCGCCGTGGAAGCCGCGCGGGGCCTCTCGTTTCCCTTCACGCTCACGGCCCGCGCCGAGAACTTCATCCGCGGCAATCCGAACCTGGACGACACGATCCGCCGCCTGCAAGCGTTCGAGAGCGCCGGCGCCGACGTGCTGATGGCCCCCGGGCTTCCGGATCTCGCCTCGGTACGCTCCGTCTGTTCCGCGCTTTCGAAGCCGTTCAACTTCATGGTCGGGATCCGGGGCAAGTCCTTCACGGTGGCGGAGCTCGAGGCGGCCGGCGTGCGGCGCATCAGCCTGGCCACGTCGTTGTATCGCGCGGCGATGAGCGGGCTGCTCACCGCAGCGCGTGAGGTGCAGGACAAGGGGACGTTCGGATATCTCGATCAGGCGCTTGCGACGCCGGATCTCAATGCCCTGATGCGCGCCTGAGCGCGACTACTGCGTCGGTGCGTCAGGAATCGACGACGGCCGCGGCGCAAGCACGGCCTTGTTACGTTCTTCCAGCGCCGTCTCGAGCTGTCGCACCTGCGCCTCCAGCCCGCGCACGCGGACGCGCAGGCGCCAGCGCTGCAGCCAGAGCGGGATGGCGGCGATCAAGAGACCCATCACGAGCGCGCTCAGGATGACGGCCGCAGCCGAAATCTCGGGCACCGTCCAGGCGAGGAATTTCACCGACACGGGCGTGCCGTTCTGAAACGCGAAGACGACGACGACGGCGGTGAGAATCGCGACGACGAGATAGCCGAACGTCATACCGGATGGCACTCCGGTGGAACGAGTTGGTGGAGGCGGTGGGAATCGAACCCACGTCCGGAAACCCTCAGCCGCAGGCGTCTACGTCGATAGCCGGTTTATCTTGCTGCTCTCTCGCCCTTCGACCCTCCATCCGGCAGGAGGACCGCGGGGCCAGCCTCATAAGTCTCGCTCCGCCCCTGAGGCCAGGATTGGAGCCAGTCACCAGCGTATGATGCCGGTTCCCAGGCCCTGATGACTCAGCCTGGCCGACACTAGCGGTTGTTAGGCCGCCAGAGCTAGCTGTGTGTTGGCAGCTAGAAGGTTCTCACTTATTAACGAGGGGTGAGAAACCTCGAGACGCAGCCTGGACCTCGTTGATCCCCGTCGAAACCTGTCGCCCCCATATTATATGGTTACCACTCGTCGCGTTCCCGCCGCGCCCGGCGCCCACCGCCGGTCTTCATGGCGAGGCTGGCATCCTGGTCCATCTCGCGCTTCACGTCCCGCTCGCGCAACGACGAGCGCTTGTCGTGAAGCTTCTTGCCGCGCCCCAGGCCCAGCTCGATCTTTGCGCGGCCGCCTTTAAAGTATAGACGAAGCGGAACGAGCGTCAATCCGCGCTCCGCGATGCGCGCCC
>DASTCJ010000021.1:0-32695 GCA_035605575.1 Candidatus Methylomirabilota bacterium | reverse complement strand
GGCTCCGCCGGGGCGTGCCAAGCGTTCGGGGGTGTGGGGGCCATTTCGGGGCCCCCACGTCGAACAATCCGCCACACCGATTCCGGTGTGAGCGGCATGTCGAGATGACGGACGCCGAGCGGCGCGAGCGCGTCGACGAGGGCGTTCACGACCGCAGGCGGGACGCCGATATTGCCGGCCTCACCGAGACCCTTCGCGCCGAGCGGATTGCGTGGCGTCGGTGAGTGCGCGTGGTGGATCTCGGCGTGCGGCACGTCTTCCGCGCGCGGAACCGCATAGTCCATCAGCGTGCCGGTGAGGACATGGCCATCGGCGTCGAAGCGCACGGCCTCCATCGCGATCTGCCCCCACGCCTGCGCCAGCGACCCCTCGAGCTGCCCATCGGCGAGCAGCGGGTTGATGATCGTTCCGGCGTCATCGATCCACACGAGACGCTCGAGCCGCCACTCCCCGGTCTCACGCTCCACGGCGACCACCGCGGCCACGGCGCCGCCGCTCCATACCTCGTGCTCCGGCGCCAGCACGTGCGAGGCTTCGAGGCCGGGCGGCTCGCCGTCCTGCCGTGGTGCGCTCCAGGCGAGTCGAGCGACGTCCGTCCACGACACGAAGCGATCGGGAACACCGGCGACGCCGAAACCGCCCGACGCCAGTCGGACGTCGTCGGCATGCGCCTCCAGCAGCTGCGCGGCAAAGCCACGCGCTTTAGCGACAACGACATCTGCGGCATGAGCGAGCGCGCCCCCGCCGAGGGCGACGCTACGGCTCCCGAACGTTCCGATACCGATCGGAATCTCTGCGGTGTCGCCGTGACGAACGGTGATGTGCTTCGGGTCGATGGCGAGACGATCGGCCAGCACCTGCGCGAAGGTCGTCTCGTGCCCCTGCCCATGCGCGCTCGAACCCGTCACCGCGGTGACGCGGCCATCAGCCTCGACCCGCACGAGCCCGCTCTCCCAGCCGAGGGCCGAGGGCTCGACGTACACCGACAGGCCGACGCCGACGAGCTCGCCGCGCGCGCGCCGCACGGCCTGTGCGCGCCGTAGCGACGGATAGTCGACGGCCTCGAGCAGCGCCTCGAGCATGGCGGGATAGTCGCCGGAGTCGTAGCTCTGACCGGTGGCGGTGGCGAACGGAAACCGCTCCGGCGGCACGAGATTGCGGCGGCGCACGTCGGCAGGATCGAGTCCGAGCGCGCGCGCCGCCTCGTCGACGAGCCGCTCGATGAGGAACGCCGCCTCCGGGCGGCCCGCGCCACGATACGGGCCGACCGTCGGCGTCGTGGTGAAGGCGCCCTGCGCCTGGATGTCCACGTCGGCGATCGCGTAGGGTCCCGGCAGGCAGCGCACGTGGTTGCGCGGTGTGCCGGCCGCCGTGTAGCCGACGTACGGCCCGAGCGGGCACGCGATGCGCGCCCGCAACCCGAGGATCGCGCCGTCGGCGGCGACGGCGAGCTCGCCGCGCGACACGCTCCCGCGCCCGTGGTGCGTCGTGAGCAGATCCTCGACACGCGTCGAGATCCACTTCACCGGCCGCGCGAGGCGTCGCGCGAGCCACGGCACCAGGATGTCCTCGCGGTACGGGCCGCCCTTCACGCCAAAACCGCCGCCGACATCGGGGGCAATGACCCGCACGCGGTCGATCGGCAGTCCGAGGAGCCGCGCGACCTCGTCCCGGATCCGGTGCGGAACCTGTGTCGAGGCCCAGACGGTGAGCGTCCGCCCGTCCCACTGCGCGGCCACGCCGCGGGGCTCCAGCGGGATGCCGGCCAACCGGGTCTGCCGGACGTCCACCGTCACGACCCGCGCCGCGTCGGCGAACGCGCGGGCCGGATCGCCGGCGCGCACGGGATACGTGAACGAGCGGTTGTCGTTGCCGGCCACCACGCTCGGCGCGCCGGGCGCGAGCGCGACATCGGCCTCGGCAACGCCGGGCAGCGGCGTGTACTCGACGCGCACGACAGCCGCGCCGTCGACGGCAAGCGCGGGCGACTCCGCGATGACCGCGGCGACCGGGATTCCCTGCGCGCGCACGACGTCACCGGCGAGATAGACCATCGGCGGCAGCACCATGCCTTCGAAGGCGCGCGCGAGGCCAGCGGGCGGGAACGGATCGAGGTCGGCCGCGCTGAGGACGGCGACGACGCCGGGCGCCTTGCGCGCGGGCTCGAGGTCGAGCGCGGCGATGCGGGCGTGCGCGTAGGGGCTCCGCACGAACGCCAGATGCACGACACCAGGCAGAGGCAGGTCGTCGAGGAAACGGCCGGCGCCTCGCAGCAGCGGCGGATCCTCGCGGCGCCGGACGGAGCGGCCAACGTGCGTCACGTGAGCCGGATTGTACAATCACGCCCATGCCTCTGCGCGTGCGGTCCCCGCTGGCCTCGTGGTTCGCGGGTCCTGCCGCGCTCGAGCGCTTTCGTGGTGGCGCGCTCGGGCGGCGGCCCGTCGTTCGGTTGGCGCGGGATGGCGCGTGGCGGCACGTCGCGCCGGATTTCCGCGGCGCCATCGCGCTGGCGCGTGGCGGCGCGCCATTCCAGATCGCCCTCGAGCGCCGCTACGATCGCTCGGGCGATCCATCGCGGCTCGCGGCGGCGCTGCGCAACGGCGCCACAGTGTATTTCCCGCAGGTCCATCAGATCTTGCCGCGCGTGATGCGCCTGATGGTGGCGCTTCGAGCGTCGCTGCTCGGGCCCTTTCGCGACGAACGCTCGTTCCTGTTCCTGGTCGAGGGCCGCGGTCGCTCCGGCATGGGGCTTCACCACGACGGCGAGGTCGACGCTTTCTGGCTTCAGCTGGAGGGCTCGCGGCGGGTCACCCTGGGCCCACCGGTCGCGCCGCGGACGCCGCTCGATCTGACCGCGCCGCGGCGCACGCGCGGCTGGCGCACGATCGATCTGCCGCCCGGGTCGCTGCTGCACCTGCCACCACGCACGCCGCACGACGTCGTGTGCCACGGTCGCTCGCTGGCGCTGTCATTGACGTGGCGGCGCGCGCGGCGTTACGAGCGGCCGGGGAGCCGCGCGCATGCCATGGCGCTGACGGCCTGGGACGTCGCCTCCGGACGCGCGCACCCGCGGCCGCGTGCGATCGCGCGTCGCCTGTGGACCCAGGTCCCCGCCGTGGCCGGCCGGCCGCACGGCGGGCGCTTTCCGCTGTGGACGCCGGACGGCGCGCTGTGGCTGCCGCGTACAGCGCGTGGCCTCGCGTCGCGGCTCTCCACGATGCCCGTGATCGAGCACGCGACCGCTTCGGCGGCGCCGCTGCTCGCACATGGCGTGCTCGCCGACGAGGATCTTCCGCTCACCATCGTGCCGGACGCGCCGGCGGCGCTCGACGGCTGGAGATTCGCCTGATCGCGCCGCGTCGACTGCCGTTCTTCTATGGCTGGATCGTGGTCGCGGTCGCCTTCATCACGATGGGGATCGGCGTGAACACGCGGACGGCGTTCTCGCTGCTGTTTCCGCCGATCCTTGCCGAATTCGGCTGGGACCGCGCGGCCACCGCCGGCGCGTTCTCCGTGGGTTTCGTGGTCGCCACGGCGTACGTGCCGTTCATGGGCCTCGCCATGGATCGCCTCGGCCCGCGCATCGTCATTCCATTCGGCGTCGTCATCTGCAGCGTCGGGCTCGCATTCGCCACGCTGATCACACGTCCCTGGCAGCTTCATCTGACGCTCGGCGTGCTCGTCGGCGGTGGCTCGATCTTTCTCACGTACATCGGGCACTCGCTGTTCCTGCCGCACTGGTTCGTCCGTCGCCGCGGGCTCGCCATCGGCATCGCCTTCGCGGGCGTCGGCGTCGGCTCGATCGTCCTCTTCCCGTGGCTGCAGCGCATGATCGAGGCCGGCGGCTGGCGAGCGGCCTGCTGGGCGCTCGCGATCATGCTCGTCTGCGTGCTGCTGCCGCTGAACGTGCTGTTTCAGCGGCGGCGGCCGGAGGATCTCGGCCTCGCGCCCGATGGTGACCACGGCAGCGCCGCCGCCCGGCGCACGGCCGACGACAACATCGTCGATCACGCCTGGGCGTCGATCGACTGGACGCTCGGGCGCGCGATCCGCACGGCGCGCTTCTGGTGGCTGTTCGTCGGCTTCTTCTGCGCGCTGTTCGTCTGGTACATGGTGCAGGTGCACCAGACGAAATATCTGCTCGAGGTGGGATTCGATCCCAGGCGCTCGGCCTTCGCACTGGGACTGGTCGGGCTCTTCAGCATCGTTGGCCAGATCGGGCTCGGCCATCTGTCCGATCGCATCGGTCGCGAGTGGGCGTGGACCATCGGCGGGCTCGGCTTCGTCGGCTGCTATGTGACGCTGCTACTTCTGCCCGCCCACCCTACGGTCGGGATGCTGTACGCGATGGTCGCCTGTCAGGGTCTCATCGGCTACGGGCTCGCGTCGGTGTTTGGAGCCATTCCGGCCGAGATCTTTCAGGGACGGCACTTCGGAACGATCTTCGGCACGCTGAACCTCGGCGGGAACGCAGGCGCCGCGTGCGGTCCATGGCTCGCCGGCGCCGTCTACGACTGGACCGGCAGCTACACGGCGGCATTCTGGGTGGCCATCGTGGCCTGCCTCGTGTCGGTGACCGCGATCTGGGCGGCCTCGCCGCGACGCGTGCGCGTGGTGGCAGGCCGGGTCAGACGAGGCGTGGCAATAGCGCGCTGATGGAGCCGCGAAGCACGACGTCGGCCAGCGCGTCCATCTCGGTCGGCTCGGCGTTGACGATGACCACGCGCGCGCCGGATTCCTTCGCGACGGGTACGACACCGGCAATCGGATAGACGGACAGCTTCGTGCCGATGGCGAGCATGAGGTCGCATGCACGGGCCGCGCGCTCGGCGCGCCTGAGATCCTCGGCGACCAGGCTCTGCCCGAACGAGATCGTCGCCGATTTCAGGATGCCGCCGCACGTCCGGCACGCCGGATCCTCCTCGCCGGCGCGCACGCGCGCCAGCGCACGCTCCATCGGCGCGCGCTCTCCGCATGTCAGGCACGTCACCTCGCGCGCGGTGCCGTGGATCTCGACGACCAGCAAGGGCGAGGAGCCGGCCTTCTGATGCAGCCCGTCGACGTTCTGCGTGAGGAGCG
Source organism: Candidatus Methylomirabilota bacterium (assembly GCA_035605575.1). Lineage (GTDB taxonomy): Bacteria > Methylomirabilota > Methylomirabilia > Rokubacteriales > CSP1-6 > AR12. The sequence goes on along the minus strand of DASTCJ010000021.1, from coordinate 27,616 downwards.
CCAGCAGCGTGCCGCGGCGCTCGAGCTCGACGAGCGCCTTGTGGCCGGCGTTGGGCTCTGCCGTCAGGGCCGGCGACTCGAGCCGGCTGCGCCACGCGCGCTTGCGTACGTCCGGGTCGGCGACATAGTGCTGGAGGGTCGCCATCTTCTCGGCCTCGGGATTGCGTGTCCACAGGCCTTGCGGCCCGCGAAAGTCCGGAATACCGGAATCGGTCGAGATGCCCGCGCCGGTGAGGGTGACGATGCGCCGCGCCTCGGCGATGAGGTCCCGCGCCGTCCGGAGGCGGTGTTCGAGGTCGGTGTCGTGGCTGGCCATGCGCTTACATACCACGCGCGCGGTTGGCGAGCCCGATCGAGCGGCCGGCCTGCGGCGGCCGCGGAAGCGTCTCGTGTGCGCGTTGCACGGCGGCGAGTCGCGCCAGGATCTCGGGCGCCATCACCGATGCCCGCCGCGTGGCGCGGCTCACGTGGAGGGACATGAGCTCGTTCGTGGCTGCCAGGTAGCCGTCGGCCGCGTGGTACATGGCGTGAAGATAATGGATGCGCTTGTCGTCGTGGCCGAGCAGCACGGTGGTGAAGCGCAGCGGATCGGCAGCGCGGACCTCGCGATGGTACGTCACGTGCGCCTCCACGCAGAACGTCGTGACCTCGTGCGCCGCGCGGTGACCCGCGTCGAGGCCGAGCCAGCTCAGGAACTCGTCGGTGGCGAAATCGAACACGACCAGGTAGTAGCCCATGTTCATGTGCTGGTTGTGATCGATCCACTCGGGACGCACGACGTCGCGATAGGCGTCGAACGGCGCGGCCAGGTCAGACATCGAGCTGGACGATCTCTGCGTCGACGCCCGCCGGCTCGATGGCCAGCCAGGCGACGGCGATCGGCAGACGGAAGCGCCGTGGCCCGGCGCTGCCCGGATTCAGGTAGAGCACGCCGTCGCGACGGTCGATGCGCGGCTGGTGCGAGTGGCCGGCGATGACCGCGTCGAAGCCGGCCGCGCGGGGATCCAGATCGAGCTCCTTGAGATCGTGCAGCACGTAGAGGCTGCGGCCGTCGGTCTCGACGACTTCGGTCTCCGACAGGGCGGCCGCCCACGCGCCGCGGTCATTGTTGCCGCGTACGGCAACCACGGGGGCCACCCCGCGCAGTGCCTCGAGCACCGCGGGACCGCCGACGTCGCCGGCGTGCACGATGAGATCCGCGCCGGCGAGCGCGCGCAGGGCCTGCGGCCGGACGAGACCGTGGGTGTCGGAGATCACGCCGATGCGCGGCATCGAGCGCCGAGCGTAGACGAGCGCGGGCGGCGGAGCAACCCGCCGCCGACCTTGCCGCACGACCAGAGGTTCCCTATCATTGGCCGATCGGAGGACAGGCGATGACGACGACGGTGGCCCCGGCGGTGACTGTGGAGATGCTGGAGCGGTTCGGTGACGCGTGGAATCGACACGACGTCGACACCATCATGAGCTACATGGACGCGAGCTGCGTGTTCGAGACCACGGCCGGACGCGAGCCGTGCGGCACGCGCTACGAAGGACGCGAGCGAGTTCGCCAGGCGTTCGAGCGCGTCTTCGCGATGTTCCCGGATGCGCGGTTCGCCGACGCGCGGCACTTCGTGGCCGGCGATCGTGGGCTCTCCGAGTGGCGATTCACCGGCACGCGCGACGGGGTGAAGCTCGAGGTCGACGGGTGCGACGTGTTCACGTTCCGCAACGGGCGAATCGCGGTCAAGAGCTCCTACTTCAAGCAGCGGATCGCCTAAGCGGCCCAGTACGCATGTCGCAGCGCACCGGCGACCTTCGCATCGAAAGCTTCCGGCCCTTGCTGCCGCCGGCGATCCTCGTCGAGGAGCTGCCCCTGGGCGACAAGGGCTCCGAGACGGTGAGCCGCGGGCGCGAGGCCGTCAGCGCCATCCTGAACGGCCGCGACAACCGGCTCGTCGTCATCTGCGGTCCGTGCTCGATTCACGATCCGGTGGCCGCCATCGATTACGCGCGCCGGCTGCGACGTCTCGCCGACGAGCACGCGCGCGAGCTGTGCCTCGTCATGCGCGTGTACTTCGAGAAGCCGCGCACCACCGTCGGCTGGAAGGGTCTCATCAACGACCCGCGTCTCGACGGAACGTTCGCCATCAACGAGGGGCTGCGGCTGGCGCGTCGACTGCTCGTCGATCTGGCCGAGCTAGGCTTGCCCGCCGGCTGCGAGTTCCTCGATCCCATCTCGCCGCAGTTCATCGCCGACACGGTGACGTGGGGCGCCATCGGCGCGCGCACGACGGAGAGCCAGGTCCATCGCGAGCTGGCCTCGGGCCTGTCCATGCCGATCGGGTTCAAGAACGGCACCGACGGTGACGTGCAGATCGCCATCGATGCCGTCCGCGCGGGCGCGCATCCCCACCGCTTCCTCGGCGTCACCGAGCAGGGTCTCGGCGCCATCGTGGCCACCCGCGGGAACCGAGATTGCCACATCATTCTTCGCGGCGGCGCCAGCGGTCCCAACTATGACGCGGTCAGCGTCGAGAAGGCGGCGACGGCGCTCCGTGACGCCGGGCTGCCGCCGCGACTCATGGTGGACCTGAGTCACGGCAACAGCGGCAAGGATCATCGCCGGCAGCCGATCGTCGCCAAGGACATCGCCGCCCAGGTTGCGCAAGGCGACTCGCCGATCTTCGGCGTGATGATGGAAAGCTTTCTCGTCGAGGGCCGCCAGGACCTCGTGGCGCCGTCGACGCTCCGCTACGGGCAGTCCATCACCGATGCTTGCATGGGCTGGGAAACGACGATCGACGTGCTCGGCGAGCTCGCGCGGTCCATCCGCGCGGGGCGCTGAGCGCCCCGGAGTACCCGGGGCGCTCGTCGGCTCAGGCCAAGGGCTCGCCGGTGATGTAGGACGGCGCCGTCCGCGTCCGGAACGCCTCGCGCACCGCAGCCTCGCGCGCGGCGGCGTCACGCGGCGGGGGTGCCGGCGCCCGCTGGTCCACCATGGGTGGCCGTCCGCCGCCGCCGCCCCGGCCACCGCGACGCCGTCGTCCTCCACGCCGCGATCGACGCCGGCCCTGACCACCATCGTCGCGTCGCACGTCGTCGCGCCGCGGCTCGTGCGAATAGCGTCGATCGTTGCCCGGCTCGACGATTTCCGCCTCCTCGGCCTCGACGTCGATCGGCGGCGCTGGAGCGACCGGCGGTTGCTCGGGTGGCTCCGCCACCACCGCGACCTCAGGTCCCTCGTGGCTCTCGGCCTCAGCACGCGGGCGTACACCGCCCTCGTGCAGCGTGATGACACCAGAGCGACTCACCTCGAGCTCCTTGATCCGTCGCAGGCGCGTGATGAGCCGCGGTGATCCGGGCGGACGGCTGAACCCGCGGGACTTCAGAGCATTGGCCAGCGTGTCGAGCGTCACGTTGCGGCCGGACGACGACTGTGCGAGCTCGCGCACGACGGCCACGATCTCATCGTGCGGTGCCGTATGGGGCTCGACACCATCGCCGGGCGCGGCGGGCGCCGTGGTGATGGCGGGCATCGCGGCGGGCCGTGCGACGTGCTCCGGCCGTCCATGACGGCGACCGCGACGACCGCGGCGCGACCGCCCGCCGCCGTGCCGCGCCGCGCCGGGCTCCGCGTCCGGCTGACGCTCGGGGAGCTCCGCGACGGGCATGCCGAGCAGTCCGCGATACGAGAGCCGGCGGAACGTCACGCCGAGACTGGCGGCGACGTCGCCGACCGCGTCGAATGCGCGGTCGTCCGAGACGATCTCGATCATGTCGGTGGCCCGCGCGCTCGCCAGCCACACGCCGGAGGCGACCGCGATGCGCAGGTCACTCCAGTCGCGCACGCCGACGGACGGGGCGCTGTGCACGAGCTGGGCGCCGTGCCGCGCCAGGAGCCGTGCGGTATCGTGACCGATGACGCGCCAGTTGCCGACGGCGAAGAACTCCGTGCGGCGCTCGCCCCGGTCGACGGCGAGATGCGAGATCACGCGGGAAATGTGCTCGGCACGGCTGGTGTTCTCCACATCGAAGAAAATCGCGCGCCGGCTCGCCGGCAGCGGTCGCTCGGGCAGCGGCGTGACGCGGGCCGCGAGCGCGGGCTCGGGGACCGAGAGCGGGACCTCCGGCTCGGTTGACGGGACGTCAGCGGTCGGGGCGGCCGGCGGCGCCGGCTCCGGCCGGGGACGTGCGCGTGTGCGTGCCGGGCGCCTCGCGCGTGGTTTGGCAGCAGATTTCTTGGCTATTGCCACGATGCCTCCTTGGGGTCCGACCCTGGGCGGCGCCGGACGGCGCGCCGGGGACCCACGCCAGTGTACGCGGCTATCGGCCGCGGCGCGGGCTTCTTCGCAGGGTACGGTACGTGACCGAGTACCGCTCGGCCTTCGCCGGCGGAATGCTGTGCTGCCACTGCCAGCGCGCTTGCCCATCGAGCACGTACGCCGAGCGCGGCTCGAGCTCGGCGACCGCGGTGCGCCGCTCGACGCCCTTGCCGCGCTGGAACCGGAAGCGACACGCGCTCACCAGCGAGACGCCCACGACGACGCCGAACATCGGCGCATCGCGATGCCAGCCGATGCCGGCGCCCGCCGGGTAATGGGTGACGAGCACCTCGACGAGCTCGTCGTCCGCGACGCCCCCGATCCCCGCGGCGCGGTCGCGCAGCGCGAGCAGGAAGTCCGGGATGGGCGGGCCGGGCTCGATGCGCCACGTCTCGTAGCCATAGGTCCAGCCGAAGTGCGTCGTGCGCCGCCGCGCCACCTGGCCGCGCATCTTGACCTCATGGAACTCGAGGGCGGTGACGCCGGCCAGCACGTCGCGCTCTTCCGCGATCGTGAGGAAGTCCGAATGATAGGCGAACCCGGGCGGCGTCTCGCTCACGCGCTCAGCATACCCACCGGGTTGGCGCGGTCAGCCGTTTCTGTCAGGATAGCGGCCCACTCTGAGGACAGGAGGCCGATGGATGAGCGACATGGGACGTATGGCCGTCTTTCACGGAACCGGCAAGCCGTTCGAGATCCGCGAGTATCCTGTGCCGGATCCCGAGCCGGGCGCGGCGCTGATCAAGATCTCGCTCGCGAACGTCTGCGGCTCGGATCTTCACTACTGGCGTGGCGAGCAGGATTACGCGCGCATGGGACGGCCGCTGCCGCTCAACACCGGCCATGAGCACGTCGGCACCGTCGCGAAGCTCGGCGACGGCGTGAAGACCGACGCGGCGGGACGGCCACTCGCGGTTGGCGACCGTGTCGCCTATCGCTACTTCTTCCCGTGCGGCCGCTGCAAGGCGTGTCTCGCGCGGCACTTCAAGTCGTGCCCCGTGCGACAGGCGAACTGGCTGGTCTCCTGCGAGCAGTGGCCGCACTTTCAGGGCGGCTTCGGCCAGTACTTCTACCTCCGTCCGAATCACGCGATGTTCAAGCTGCCGCCCGAGATCACCGACGAGATGGCCGCCGGCGTCAACTGCGCTTACACCCAGGTGTACGCCGGCCTCGACGTGGCAGGCCTTCGCGCAGGCCAGACCGTTGTCGTGCAGGGTGCCGGTGGCCTCGGCGTCTACGCATGCGCGGTGGCGCGCGAGATGGGCGCGGCGCGCGTGGTCGTCATCGACGGCGTGGACGAGCGGCTCGAGCTCGCGCGCGAGTTCGGCGCGGATACCTTCGTCGATCTCCGCGAATTCAAGACGCCGGAGGCGCGCGTCAAGCGCGTGAAGCAGCTCACGGACGACTGGGGTGGTGATGTGGTGCTGGAACTCGTCGGCCATCCCGGCGTCGTGGACGAAGGGCTGCGCATGACGGCGCCCGAAGGCACGTACGTCGAGATCGGCAACATCAACGTGGGCTGGAAGGCGGAGTTCGATCCGTCGTGGATCATTTTCGGCAACCGGCGGATCATCGGGCTCGCCCATTACGAGGCCGAGCACCTGCGCGGCGCGCTCGATCTGATGCTGCGCACGCTGACGAAGTATCCGTGGGGGCGAGTCGTCTCGCACAAGTATCCGCTGGAGGAGATCAACCGCGCCTTCGCCGAGCAGGACAAGGGCCACGTCACCCGCGCGGCCATCGTGCCGAATTGAGCGCGCCGCCGAGGTATCCGGAGCTCCGGCCCGAGCAGATGACGGAGGCGCAGCAGCGCGTCTATCGGGCGATCGCCGGTGGCCCGCGCGGCGGCGTCCGCGGGCCATTCAACGCGCTGCTGCGAAGTCCGGAGCTCGCCGATCGCGTGCAGAAAGTCGGCGAATATCTCCGGTTCGAGAGCTCGCTGCCGCCGCGGCTGAACGAGTTCGCGATCCTGATCAACGCGCGCTTCTGGGGCTCGAAGTACGAATGGTACGCGCACCGGCCGCTCGCGGAAAAGGGCGGCCTCGCACCGGCCATCGCCGACGATGTCGCGCGGAACACACGGCCGTCGAGGATGGAGCCCGACGAGGCCGTCGTCTACGACTTCTGCACGGCGCTCCACACCACGCACGAGGTCGACGATGCGCTCTTCGCGCGCGCGGTGGCCACCGTGGGCGAGCGCGGAGTCATCGACCTCATCGGCGTGAGTGGCTACTACACCCTCGTGTCGATGGTCCTGAACGTCGCGGAGATTCCGCTGCCGGCCGGCGCCGCATCACCCTGGTAGAACGACAACAGCGCGGCGGTGATCCGCCGCGCTGTTGATGAGCGTCGCGCGTCGAACGGACTAGCGCTTGCCGGGATCGAGCTTGGCCAGCCGCTGTTCCGTCTTCTTCACATCGCTGAGAGTGTCGTCGAGCTTGAGACCGAGGTCTCGCGCGATCGCGCCCCAGCCCTGCCCGGCGCGGCGCGGATTGAGCACGCGGTCGAGGGCTTGCTGCTGCGTGAGCTTGTCACGCTTCATGAGCTGGCGTGAAAGCCCGAGGGCGACCGTGAGCTCGCCGTATCCGAGCTTGCGGCCGCGAAGATCGCTCACGAGCTTGTCCGACACATCCATCTGCTTGGCGATCGCCTCGGCGATTCGCTTCCGACCCTCGGCCGTCGCCGCCAGCGCCCGCGTGTCGCTGTCGACCTTTCGCTGCTCGACCCAGAGCTCCTCGGAGATCTTCTTCTGCGCCGGCGAGAGCGGCGTCACCGCCGCCGGCTTCGCGACCGCCTGCACCCTGGCAACGGTTTGCGGCCTGGCGGCGGTTTGAGCTCTGGCGACCGGCTGCGGCTTGCTGGCGATGTCCGACTTCGGCTTCTGCGCGAGGACTACCGCGACCACGATCGCCAGGCCGAGGGCCACCGCGCCGACGGCGCCGCCCCAGAATCGAATCGGATCTCGGGTCTCCATGCCACCCTCCCATGCGGACAGCGCCCCGGCCGTCCGTCCGACGGCCGTTCTGCACCACGCATGCCACGGTGGCGGACGAGCGAAATCGCACGTTTCGGTACTCGCGCGACAATTGTGGCGCGCCAGGACGACGCGTGTGCCATCGAGCCAGGTGGATCGTGTCGGTGCGCAGGAGTAGACTGCCGCCACCGCGTCCGCCAGGGAGGATTTCATGGAATACGGGCTGTTCACGATGCCCTCGCACCCACCGGAGCGGAGTCTGAACGACGGTCATCAATGGGATCTCCAGCAGCTGCGCTGGGCGGACGAGCTCGGCTTCAGCGAGGCGTGGATCGGCGAGCATCACACGGCGCCGTGGGAGCCACATCCAGCGCCGGACCTGCTGGTGGCGCAGGCGTTGATGCAGACGAAGCGGATGCGTATCGGGCCCGGCGGTTTTTTGCTGCCCTACCATCACCCGGCCGAGCTCGCGAACCGCGTCGCCATGCTGGACCATCTGGCGCAGGGCCGCCTGAACTTCGGCGTGGCCGCGAGCGGACTGCCGAGCGACTGGTCCATGTTCAACGTCGACGGCATGTCGGGCCAGAACCGCGAGATGACGCGCGAGTCGCTCGACATCATCCTGCGGCTCTGGAGCGACGAGCCGGAGTTCGACTACAAGGGCAAGTACTGGCACGTCACCAAGACGGGAACGATGTTCGGCACGCTGCGACCGCACATCCGCCCGTTCCAGAAGCCGCACCCGCCGATCGGCGTGGCCGGGCTCAACAAAGGCTCCGACACATTGAAGCTCGCCGGCGAGCACGGATTCTGGCCGATGAGCTTGAACCTCAATCCCGGCTACGTCGGCAGTCACTGGGACGCGGTGGAGCAGGGCGCGGCGCGCACGAAGCGCACCCCGCGCCGCGCCGACTGGCGTCTGGTGCGTGAGGTGTTCGTCGCCGACAGCGATGCCGAGGCGCTGCGCCTGTCCGCCGGCGGCATGATGGGACGGATGATGCGCGAGTACTTCTTGCCGTTGCTGGCGGCGTTCGGCTTCACCGAGTACCTGAAGCACGACCCGGGTGTGGCGGACGGCGACGTGACGCCGGACTACTGCGCGCGGCACAACTGGCTGGTGGGCTCACCCGATACGGTGGCCGCCAAGCTGCACGACATCTATGACGAGGTCGGCGGCTTCGGCACGCTGCTGGTGTTCTGCTTCGACTACAGCGAAGAGCCGAAAGCGTGGCGCCACTCGATGGAGCTCCTCGCCCACGACGTCATGCCGCGGTTCAAGGAGCTCGTCCCGAAGTAGCTCAGGCGGGGTGCGCGCGCTCCTGCTGCACGAGGAGCCGGCGCAGGATCTTGCCGGAGGCCGACTTCGGGATCTGGTCGATGAACTCCAGGTTCCGGATGCGCTTGTGCGGCGCCACGCGCTCGGCCACCCACGCCATGATCTGCTCGGCGGTCTCGCTTCGCGAGGCCTGGTCGGGCTTGAGCACGACGAACGCCTTCGGCACCTCGCCCGCTTCCTCGTCGGCCTTGCGAATCACCGCCGCGTCGAGCACCGCCGGATGTGTGAGCAACAGCGCCTCGAGCTCCGCCGGTGCCACTTGCATGCCCTTGTACTTGATGAGCTCCTTCGTGCGATCGACGATGAAGAACCAGCCTTCCGGATCGACGTAACCGACGTCGCCCGTGTGATACCAGCCGTCGGCGTCGATGGCGTCGGCCGTGTCCTGGGGCTTGTTCAGATAGCCTTTCATGATCTGTGGGCCGCGGATCCAGAGCTCGCCTTCCTGGCCTCGATCCACCTCGCCGCCGCCGTCGACCGCCATCAGCTTCACTTCCGTGTTCGGGACGACGACCCCGATCGATCCGGGCTTGGCCGGCGCGTTCACGGTCGGGCTCAGATGCGTGACCGGGCTCGCCTCCGTCATGCCATAACCCTGCACCACGGGACAGCCGAGTTTCTTGCTGAGCTGGCGGGCGATGTCTTCGCCGAGCGGTGCCGCGCCGGAGAAGACCATCCTGATGCTGGAGAGATCGAACTGATCGACGGCCGGGTTCTTCACCATGCCGAGCACGATCGGCGGCACGAGCGGCGCCGTCGTCACGCGATACGTCTGCAGCGCCGTCAAGAACTCGCGGAACTCGAAGCGCGGCATGCTGACGACGGTGCCGCCGCGAGACAGCGTGAGCATCATGATCACGACCATGCCGTAGATGTGAAAGAACGGCAGCACGGCGATGGTCACGTCGCTCTCGTTGAAGCCATCGAAGCTCTTCGCACCTTCGCACTGACACAGGTTGGCCACCAGATTCCGGTGCGTGAGCATCACGCCTTTCGGCAGGCCCGTCGTACCGCTCGAGTACGGCAACGTGACGACGTCGTTGCGCGGATCGATGTCGACCTGTGGCGGAGAGGGCGGTGCATCGAGAAGCTCCGAAAATGAGCGCGCACCCGCGGCGGATCCGAACACGTAAACGTCTTCGATGCCGACCGCGGACGCCGCCTCCTTCGCCTTGTCGAGCACCGCGGGGACCGTGATCAGAAGCCGCGCGCCGGAATCGCGCAGCTGGTTCGCCAGCTCGGCGGCGGTGTAGAGGGGGTTGACGGTCGTATTGACCCCGCCGAGCGAGGCCACGGCGTTGAAGATCACCGCGTACTCGGGCAGGTTCGGACTGTAGATGCCGAACACGTCGCCCTTGCTGAATCCACGCCGCGCCAGTCCGGTCGCGACGCGGCGAACGGACTCGCGGAGCTCGCCGTACGTCAACGTGCGACCGCTCACACCGTCGATCATGGCGGGCTTGTCACGGAGTCGCTCGGCATGACGCAGCACGTACTCCGTGATCGAGACGTCCGGTATACGGACGTCGGGCCACGCGCTCGTGAAGGGCATCAGCTTCGGCCGCGCGCCGCTCCGGGCGGGCGACGCAGCATGGCGGACGGCACGGCCGTCTTCAGGACCGGCACATGCTGCCGTGCGGCCGCCTCGGCGTTCTCGGTCGCGCGCCGGAGGATACGGTCGAACCGGCGGCGCACTTCGCTGACGTCACTTGGTGTGAATTTGGACCTTTGGCGTCGATTGATCACGGCGGGCCTCCTTGTATCCCTCGAACCGAAGCCCGCAACAACTATCAATTGGTAGGACCTCATTCAAGGCGCACTGCGGCATGGCCGAAGCCGAGGACGGCGCGGGACCACTTCCGGCGGCGTTCCACGCGGATCAGAGCTACTCCCCATGGAGCGGCCTCGCGGACACCGTAGTTCTTCGGAGTCGGCTCCACGTGATGTGATCATCGTCGTATGCCGGACATGGGCGCGAGTCAATGAAGCTGTCGGAGAAGGTCGCGCGGCAAGAATTGGAGCCGGCAAGGCTCGCCCGCATCAGTCGACGACGGATCGCGCCCGATCGCCTGGACGTCCTGCGGCGCATGCTCGAGCTCCCCGCCGATGAGAGGCCGAAGGGCCCGAAGACCGCCGCGCGATTCCCGCGGTCTTAACAGCGGCCTCGAGCGTTGCGCGCGCCATGATGGCGCGGACGTGTCACGGCGCGCAACGAGCCTGCGTGTAACGCCGCGAACTTGCATGTGTCGGGGATGGCGAGCCGGTTGCACCGACGCGCTCGGGACAGAGATCACCCATCATGATCGTCTCGCCATCCAGCGGGGCGGAAAGGTGACGTCCTGGAATGTCCACATCCTGGGAGCGGTGGCACTCCATATGTGAGATGGACCGCAAGGTGTATCACGACGATCCGACTTGCCCGGAAGGCGCCGGTGTCGAGGCGATCCATCGCCGGGAAGGTACAGAAGGCCGCAGGAAGTGCGACCAATGCAGGCAACAGACCGATTTAGCATGACGTTCGTACACGTCCAGTCGCCCGTTCGCCGCCGTTCATAGCTCGTCGCTGTTCAGAATCGACGCGCCGGCTCTGCGACTGGAGTCGTGATCTAGAATTGGCTACATGGTAGATAGCTTTGGCGAGCTCGAAGCTGCGACTCTTTTCTGCCCCCGATGTCAGACCGCAAACCCGGTGCGGAAGACGCTGCTCCTCGTGTTACCCAGCGGGAACAAGTATGACTATGCGTGCAGTGTGTGCGGTACGCGCGTCGGTGGGAAGACGGACTCCAATAGCACAGAGTTCCACCGCCTAGCGTCTGCTTCGAGGAAGCCGCGCTCGCCGGTACGGACAACCGACTGACACGGCGCTGGCTTCAAGCAGCGACGCCGATGACTGTCCGAGGAGAGAACACAAATGCCGGAGGCCTCGATCCGGGAGGCGCCCGGCTCGTGCGCACCAATCAACGCTCGGTCCGCCCGCTCGGATGGACCTCCTTGCTTCGCTCGAGATCCATCAGGCGCGCGTGGAGCCGCTGGTTGGTGGTGGTGAGTTGCGTCAGCACGGCGGTGCGATGCGCGTCGAATCGAATGCGTTCGACGCAGACACCCGCCAGGAAGCCGACGCCGGCCACGTAAAGGCATCCGAGGCTGACGATCACCGTGAGTGGATACGCGGGCCTCATCGTGCCACCTGAATAGCACGCGCGCGCGTGGCCATCTCCGTATCGCCGATGGCCGCGAACGCCTGCGCGGCGTCATCGATGCCCTGCTGCGAACGCTCGTTGCGCGCCTGAAACAAGGCCGAGAGATATGCCTGGCGCGCCGCCGCCCGGAATCGGCCGGGATGGCCGGTCGATTTGCTCATGAGCGCGTCGATCCGTAGCGCCGCGTCGCCGATCCTCAGCATCGCGTCCGAGCGGCGCATACCGAGCGCGAGACTGTACGCCGACTGCCAGTCGTGGATCGCCCTGCTCACATCCTTGTGGAGGAGTGCCTCGTCCACCTCCGTGAGCCGCCGGGCCAGCGCCTGCTCACGCTTCGCGGCATGGCTCGCCGGCCGCTCGAGGGTCGCGATGCTGCTTCGATCGACTGCGAGGCTACCGAGGGCGAGGCCGGCGGCGCCCACCAGTATCACGACCGAAGCGATGACACCGCTCACTGCCATGCGGGGTCTCTCCACCGACATCATCGTGTCTCTCCTTATCCGAGAATCGGGACGAGGAACGGTGCGACGACGGACGTGAAGACGGCAGCACAGCCCATCGCGATGCCAGCCGCGGCCCCTTGCAGCTCACCCTCGACGACCGCCTGGGCGGTGCCTTGACCGTGGGAGATCGTCCCCAGCGCAAGGCCACGCGCGAGCGGGTCGTGAATGCCGATGACCGTCATCAGCCAGGGGCCAAACATGGCCCCGATCATGCCGGTGGCGATCACGAACGCGGCCGTGAGCGTCGGGCTACCGTGGAGGATGGGCGCCAGCTCGATCGCAATGGGGGCCGTGACCGACTTGATGCTGATGGATGCCCGAATGACGTCCGGCAAGCCCAGGAGCCGCGCAATCACGACCGCGGTCGCCAGCGTGGCCAGAGAGCCGACCACGAGGCCGGCCAGCGCCGGCAGCGTGTTCGTCAGCAGCGTGCGACGACTCTTGTAGAGCGGCACGGCGAGGCTCACCGTTGCCGGTCCGAGGAGGAATCCCAAGATCTGCTTCGCCAGCTCGTAGTCGGCGACCCGAACGCCCGCCGGCACCAGCACCAGAATGATCAGCGTGGTGCTGAAGAATACCGGGGTCGTGAACGGTGACGGATAGCGCCGTGCCACGACCCGACTCAGCGCGTAGGCCGCGATGGTGACGACGATGCTGAACCCGGTGACCCAGCTGCTCATGACGCCCGCCGGTCCCGCGTCGACGCGAGTCGCTGGGAGCTGAGGCCGGCCACCCCGATCCCGATGGCAGCGCTGACGACCAGCGTGATCAGAATCGCGATACCGTTGTCGAGGAACAACTCCCCGAGGCTCATCAACCCGACCGTAATGGGCACGAAGAAGAAGCCGAGATGCCGGACGAGGACGGAGGCGCTCGATTCGACCCACCGCAGTGGGACGACGCGCGTCGCGAGCAGCGAGAGCAGGAGCAGCATGCCGAGCAGGTTCCCGGGCAGCGGCAGGTGCAGCGCTGCCGCCAGCGTGTATCCGACACGGTTGATGACCAGAAGCGCGGTGATCTGGACGGCGATGATGATGAGGGTTCTCATGTCGGCGCATGGAAAGGCAAACGAGATACCAGATTCGGGAACCGGCGCGGGCGGGCGCGGAAGTGCCTGTCGGAACGAGGAAGTTGTGGACTGCGAGGGCGACGAGATCGGCGCTCAAACGACCCGAATGCGTCGCGCTTCCGCGACGCCTCAGGTGCGGAGCTGCTTCACTCGATGCCCAGCGCCCGGATCAGCCTCAACAGGTGCGTGCGATGAAGGCCAAGCGCTGCGGCAGCGGCGGCGCGATTGCCGCCCGTGCGGCCGAGCGCGCCGATGATCAGTTCGCGCCGGTATGCATTCACGGCCGTTTGATATGACCCGACCTCTTTTCCGAGATCCTGCCCTGTCGCCGCCACCCGAGGCGGAAGATCATGCGGCGTGATCACCGGCCCGTGCCCGAGGACGACGGCACGCTCGATCACATTGGCCAGCTCTCGCACGTTTCCAGGCCAAGCATAGGCGTGGAGCCGCTTCTCGGCCTCAGGACTGATCGCGGTGATCGGCTTCTTCGTCTCTCGCGCAAACCGCCCGAGGAAGAATTTCGCCAGCTCGAGAATGTCGTCGCGGCGCTCGCGTAACGGAGGCAGCGTTATCGGAATGACGTTCAGACGGTGGTAGAGGTCCTCTCGGAACTTGCCGTGTTGGACGGCATCCTCGAGGTCGCGGTTCGTCGCCGCGATGATCCGCACGTCCACCGAGATAGGCCGGGTTCCGCCCACGCGCTCGAAGGACCGCTCTTGGAGAAAGCGGAGCAGCTTCGTCTGCAGTTCTTGCGAGATATCTCCGACCTCGTCCAGGAGGACGCTCCCCCGGTGAGCCAGCTCGATCTTGCCCTTCTTGAGCCGGTGGGCCCCGGTGAACGCCCCCTTCTCGTGGCCGAAGAGCTCGGATTCGAGCAGTTCGCGCGACAACCCGACACAATTGATGGCGATGAATGGCTCGTCCCGCCGGTCGCTCCAGCTGTGGATGGCGCGCGCGAAGATCTCCTTGCCCGAGCCACTTTCTCCGAGCAGGAGTACGGTGGACCGACTGGCCGCTGCCTTCTTCGCAAGATCGACCGCGTGCTGCATCGGCGCGCTTCGGCCGATCACCAGTCGATAGCGCTCGTCCGCGTCTTCCGCGACGGCGGCGGCACCACGCTTCAGACGTCCGAGTCCCAGTGCCTTCTGCACCGCGAGCGCGATGTGATCGGGCTCGAACGGCTTGACGACGAAGTCGTAAGCGCCCAGCTTCATTGCCTGCACCGCCACCTCGATGCTGCCGTGGGCGGTCATCATGATGATCGGGACTTCGGACTCGCGGCTCTGCAGCTCGCGCAGGACGTCGAGGCCGCTCATACCCGGCATCATGTAGTCGAGGAGGACGATGTCCGGTCGGAGCGCCTCCATCGTCCGCAAGGCCTCCGCGCCATCGTGGGCGCGCTCGACCGTGTACCCACGATCGGTCAGCTCCTGCTCCAGGAGATCGAGGTTGAATGGCTCGTCGTCGACGATGAGGATCTTGTCCGTCATGACGGCCTATCCGATGAAGTGCCTGATCTTCGCGAGCAGCGTGTCCTCGTGAATCGGCTTCGCCATGTAGTCGTCGCAGCCTGCCTGCCGTGCTTTCTCCTCGTCGCCCACCATAGCATGCGAGGTGATGGCGATGATCGGGATGTGCCGCAGCGCGGCCTGCGCCTTGATGGTTCGCGTCGCCTCCCAGCCGTCCATGACGGGCATGCCGAAATCCATGAGAATCAGGTCGGGACGCTGGCGGGCGGCCTGCGCCACGCCCTCGGCGCCGTCGACGGCCACGATGACCGTATACAAGTCCTCGAGGATCTGGACCAGGAGATCACGATTGAATTCCTGGTCCTCGATCACGAGGATCGTCTTGCGCGCCATCATGACGCGACCGACGTGGCGGCCCGCGTGACGCTGAGCGGCAGCGTGACCTTGAAGGTCGAGCCCTTGCCGAGGTCGCTCTCGGCGGTGACGTCGCCTCCGAGCAGACGCGTCAACTTGCGCACGATGGCGAGACCGAGGCCGGTGCCACCATGCCGCCGCGTGCTGGACATGTCGACCTGGCGAAATTCCTCAAAGATGTAGTCGAGCGCGTCCGACGGCATGCCGATCCCGGTGTCGGAGACCGTCAGGCACAGCCGGTCGCCGGCCTGCCATGCGGTTAGCTTGATCACGCCGTCATCCGTGAACTTCGCGGCATTACTGAGCAGGTTCAGGACGATCTGCTTGAGCTTCTCGCGATCCGTGTAGAGCGCCGGAAGTTCCGGGTCGATGTCGACGACGAAGCGCACCCGGTCAGGCTTCAGCATCGGCTCGATGGTGGCAGCGGCCACCTGAATCAGCTCCCGGAGGTCGAACCGCGCCGGGGAGACTTCCATGCGACCGGCCTCGATCTTGGAAAGGTCGAGCAGCCCATTGATGAGGTCGAGCAGGTGATCGGCGCTGATCAGGACCTTCTGCAGATTGGCGTGCTGAAGGGCTGCGATCTGCCCCTCCGTCTTGCGCATCACCAGGCGCGTGAAGCCGATGATCGCATTCATCGGCGTGCGTAACTCGTGGCTCACGTTGGCGAGGAATTGCGACTTCAGGCGATTGGCCTCCTCGAGCTGCTGGTTGAGCGCGACGAGCTCCCGAGTGCGCTCTGCGACCTTGTGCTCGAGGCTCGTATAGGCATCCTGGAGCCGTGCGCTCATGCGATTGAACTCCTCTGCGAGCAGCTCGAGCTCGTCGCCCGTCTTCAAGTCCAGTCGAAAGGCGAGATCGCCGCTGCCGATGCGCTCCACGCCGTGCCGCAGCGTCTGGAGCGGTCGGAGGATCCGGCGAGCCACCAGCACGCTGGCCAGCAGCGCCATCGCCAGGCCCACGAGGAGCAGCAGCGACGTGCGTCGGATCGACGCGTACAGCGGTCGGTAGACTTCGTCGGCGGAACGCTCGACGAAGACGACCCAGTCGAGATCGGCGATCGCGGCGTACGAGCTGAAGACCCGCTCGCCCTGGAGGTTGCGGGTCAGCGTGCCCTTGGAACTATTGCCGGCCGCTGCAGAGCTGAGGGCGACGCCGACCTGACCCAGGTGCGTCACATTGCGCCGCTGCAGCACGAGATTGACCTGGGGGTGAGCCAGCAGATCGCCCGCTCGGCTGACGACGTAGACATAGCCCGTTTCGCCGTCCGCGAGCGGTGAGACCACGTTCTCGCCGACGTAGATCAGACTCACTTCGGCGAGGAGCACCCCGACGACCTCGCCGGCCAGGTGCTCGATGGGCACCGCAATGGTCATGTAGGGCTCGGTATCACGAACGAAGTGCGCGGAGCCGAAATGGGTCTGACCCTGCCGGGCCTGCTGAAAGGCGAGGGAGGTGGAGAAGTCGCGCTGACCCTCCGGACGTACGGCCAGGAGACGTGAGGCTCGCGCCTGCACGATGCCGTCGGCGTCGAGCGCCAGCGCTTCCGTGATGGCGGGCGCGATGAGCAGCAGCCGCTCGAGTTCGAACTTGTAGCCCGGGGACAGTCCCTTGGCAGTCACATCGCGGCTTCGGGTGGCTGCTGTCACCGAGCGATGCACCTCCTGGATGAACCGCTCGAGCTTGGCAGCCGCCGCGGCCGCCGCGTCCTGCTGGCGCTGTGCGATGTTCTCGTGGACTTCCTGATAGCGGAAGTAGATCTCCCAGAGTCCGCTCGTGAGCAGGCCTCCGGACAGCAGGACGAACGAGATGAAAAAGTAGTGGCGGAGCAGGCGCCCTCGCCGCCGTTCCCCGACTATCGCTTCTGCGGGTCGCTCCATACGGCCTCGATGTCCTTCTGAAACCTCTCGTTGACCTCACGATATCGCCGGCGAGCGACCGCATCGTCATAGATGTTGGAGGCTGGCGGATCGAAGAAGGAACGGATGCCGCCGGTGAGCTGGACCGCCAGCTCCGCCGTCGATCCCGGCGGCCCGTGCACCTTGTACTTGGGCATCACGGGAAACAGCCCGCGCCCCATGAACAGATGCTGGCCCCGCTCGGAAAGCAGGAAGCTGATGAATTGTCGCGCCGCGCGCGGGTGTCGGGCTCCCTCGAGAATCGCAAACGGCTCGGGTGTCACGAAGGCATTCTTTGGAGCCACGAAGCGGATGTCGAATCCGGCCAGCTTCTCCTCGAAGGCGTAGTAGGACGGGACGCCGAATCCGACAGCGAATTGCGTCCTGGCTACGACGGTGGGGACATCACGGCTCGAAGACACGAACGCTCCGGTGTTGGCAGAGAGGCGTTTGAGCCATGCCCAGCCCTCGGCTTCGCCCCGGGATTGCAAGATGACCTCGTAAGTGGCGTGACTCGAGGACGACCGCGTGGGCGTGCACTGTGCAATCTGGCCCTTGAGCTTCGGGTTCAGGACATCGTCCCACTCCCGTATCTCGGGCACGCCGAGGCGCTTGAGGAGCCGCGGGCTGAAGGCGATCCCGTAGACCTCGAGCGCCGTCCCGACCCATGCTCGCTCGGGGTCCTTCAGCGGGATCGGCTTCGGCGTGCCGATCGTCGTTGGAATCGCGTCCCAGACCTCGGGGGCCACGTCGAGCCTGGTGAGCAGCTTCTGCGCCTCCAGGTCCTCGAAAAGCGCCGACTCGCCGCCCCAGAAGACGTCGGCCTCGGGGCGGCCCTTCCACTTCACGATCGTATCGTAGGACACCGGAGTGCCGGCCCGCAGAACCCGGGTCTTGAGGGTGACGCCCCAGCGCTCGTGGGCGTAGAGCACGAACTCCTTGAGCATCGAGTCGACCACGAACGCGGACATGGGCGTCTGGATGACGAGTTCGTTCTCGATCGTGGCGGGGGCGGCGAGCGCGGGCGTCAGAATGACGAGCGCGAGGATGAATCCGAGGACGAGCGGCCTGTTCACAGCATCTCCAAATTCTAGCGGCGATATCGCTTGAGGATACGATCGGCATCGACCTGCGCGTCGTTCAGTGCCTGCGCAGGCGTTTTGACGCCGGTCAGTGCGGCCTGGAGGTTGTCGTCGAGCGCCTTGATGACGCGCTGGTTGTCGTGGGTGGACAGCTCGGCCACCGCGTAGCGCAACTGGTCGCGAGCGACGGCGGCCGCCGGGAAGCCGCCGACGTGCTGCTTCATGAGCGGCGTCGTCCACGCGTCCCGGCGCACGGCGACGTAGCCGGTATCGATGCTCCACTGCGCAGCGCGCTCGGCCGACGTCATCCACTTGACGAATTTCACCACCGCCGCCCGCTGCGCGGGCGAGGTCTGCCGAAACATGAAGAAGTTGCCGCCTCCGGTGGGGGAGCCGCGCCTCTTGCCCGCTGGCAGCATGGCCACGCCGAAAGCAAAGCTGGCGCTGTTCTTCACGTTCGTGAGATTCCCCGTCGTCGTCCACATCATGGCGGTCCGCCGCTCGAGGAAATCTCGTGGGGTAGTGGCCCAGTCGACGAGCCCGGCGGGCATCACCTTGTGTTTATGCGCGAGATCAACCCAATATTGCAGCGCCTCGACGACGGCCGGTTTGTCGAAGTATGTCTGCGTGCCGCTGCCGTTCATCAAAAGAACATCGTTCTGGGTCGTGAAGCCCTGGAAGAGCCAGTATGGGTATCCGGTCGACGGGACCTGGATGCCCCAACGGGTCACGCGACCGGTGGCGTCGCGCAGAGTCAGCCGTCGGGCGAACTGCAACTGCTCGGCCCACGTTGCGGGCGCACGATTGGGATCGAGCCCCGCCTCCTTGAACGCCTCCTTGTTCCAGTACAGCACGATGGTGGACCGCTGGAACGGGATGCTCCACGTCTTGCCTCCGGTGCGGCTGTTCAGCATGAAGGCCGGGAAGAAGGCGTCCATCCATGCCTTGTCCTCGTCGCTCGAGACGAAGTCGTCCCAGGGCAAGATCGCGTCGGTGTCGATGAGACTGTAGACGTCGGCGGAGAGCAAAATGGCCGTCTGCGGCGGCGCGCCTGCCTTTGCCGCCGCCAGCGCCTTCGCGATGCCATCGACGTAACTGCCGGTGTAGACCGGCTTGACCTTGATGCCCGGGTTGTCCCGCTCGAAGTCGGCAGTGAGCCTCTCGATGATCTTCGTCACGGGGCCGCCAACAACGACCGGGCAATAGAAGGCGATCTCGACAGTCTGCGCGGCCACGGGAACAGCGCCTGTGGTCAGGACGAGCGCGAGCGCAAGCGGTCGAGCGATCCTCATCGGTCCTCCGCTTCTGCAGTTCCCGCAGCTTAGCAGGAAATGCTGTCGGCGGACCGCGGCTCGATCCGCTCGGCTACGCGCTCATCTGCTGGCTGGCAGCGTTGGAACCCGGGAGCAGTGGCCGGCGACCCGCGACGATTCGCGCGGTGTGACTAAAGGTAAACGGTGAGGGTCGCAGGGTCGTCAAGCGATGCCGCCGGCAGACAGCGACCGGTTTTCAAGCGTTCTCGCTGGTCCGGAGTGCTGATCGGCGATCCTCGCGACGCGTGCAAGGCGCGCCATGCCGTCCATCAACCGGCGCGCCCACATATCCGCAGCATGCTCAGCTTCGACCGCCGACGATTTACGGCATGGAATATATTCTTCGCGCCGTACTTCTTTCGATCGGGGACATCGGATGCGGACACCAGCGTCCCACGCGTCGCCGACCGGCTGGGCAGTGATTTCGATGCGGAAGCCCCGGTAGTTCGGCACGACGATCATCGCCGGACCTCGTCCTGCCCACCCGCTTCCGCGACCGGCTTCGCAAGCGGTTTAGGCAGCTGCAATCCCGCAGCAAGCAGCGCGTCGTCCACCGTCCCCGTCGTTCGCTCGTCCGCGTGTTGTAGCACCGTGCTCATGGCACCTCCCCCAGGCTTGGGGACATGCAGCAACGCGCGTACCGAACGGCACACCGCGCCAAGCCGTTGATTTCAGTGCATCTGTTCGACGGACTCGGCGCGCGCGGTAGGAAATTGAGCGGTCGAAATCCCGCCGGGTGTGGCGAGGCGGTTGCCAGCACCCAAGCCGGCGCTCGCGTTGGACCAGATCTAGGCGCCACGCGTCCGGCCCCACAGCAGATCCTGGAAGCGCGCGGGCGAGTGGTGCGCGCGCGCCGCGGCGATCCGCTCGCGCGCGCGGGCCCGAAATGCCTCGGCGTCGGCCGCGAACGCGCGGATCCGCTCGGCCAGGTCGCGCGCGTCGCCGTCCTTCGCGACCAGCCCCGTGCCCCAGGCGCGCAGTCCCTCCTCGAGCGTGGTGCCCGCGGTCACGATCGCGGGGACGCCCGCGGTCGCGGCTTCGACCAGCACCCCCGACGTGCGCAATCGGTACGGGTTGAGCCGGTAGGGCAGCACCGTGCAGTCCGACGAACGCAGCAGCTCGTCGTACTCGTCGGCGGAGAGGCTCCGGCGCACGTACTCGACCCAGCCGCTCGCGGCGAGGTCCTCGTCGGGTGAGAGCGGAGGGCGACCCAGCGCAACCGCCTGCGGGAGCGGCCAGTGGATCACGAAGTGCAGCGCGCGGCGCGGCGGGTCGGCGCGCAGCAGCCGGATCGCCTCGAGCAGCACGTCGATGCCCTTGATGAAGTGGGCGGGACCGAGGGAGGTGAAGCGGAGCGCGGCGTGCGCGCTCGCGGGCCCGGTTTCGGCGCGTGGCGCCGTGTACTGCGCGCTCGGCAGCACCGTGAACTCGAGCCCGCACAGCGCGCGGTACTCGCGCGCGAGGGCCTCGCTGTCGGTCGCGAACCGCACGCGGCCGCGCGCGACCAGCGGTCGGAACCGGCGCAGCCAGCGAGCGATGAAGCGCACGTTCCAGTCGTTGATCGGATCGCCTTCGATGCCGTGCGGCTCCGAGGGCCCCATCCGGATCAGCAGCACGGCGCAGCCGATCCTGCGGCGGAAGCGCCACGCGAGCGCGAGCCACGCGAGCAGCTGGTGCGCGATCACGGAGGGGGCGAACACGAGGTCGTAGCGCTCGTGGCGCGCGAAGTGCGCGGCGAGCTCACGATAGGCACGCCAGTTCGAGCGCACCAGCACGGCGAGCTGCTTGCGCGGCTTGTGGCGCGTGGGGTAGCTGCCGTCCCAGTAGCTCGCCGCGAACAGCGGATGGACGGTCACCGACCATTCGAGCTCGCGCGACACGCGCGCGTGGGCGGCCACCTCCACCGTCACGCCTTCGGCCTGGTTGAATTCCGCGACGCGGCGTGCGTACGAGAACCAGTGGCCGTGGTGATCGACGAGCGATTCCTCGACGATGAGCAGGCGCTTTCCCGCGCCGCTCGTTCGCGTCACTCTCCGCCGCCCCGCGCGAGCTCCTCGCGGTAGCTGCGCACGGTCGCCTCGATCCCGGCCTTCACGGCGGTCTTGGCGGTCCAGCCCAGCTCGGTGCGCGCGCGCGTCACGTCGAGCGCGCGGTGCTTCACGCCCACGAAGCGGTCGTGCGGCTGGTAGCGCACCGCGCCGCGGAAGCCCGACGCCTCGTGGATCATCTCGACGAGCTCGCGCACCGAGTGCGCATGGCCCGTGCCCAGGTTGAGCGCGTCGGCGCGCGAGTGCCGGGCCGCGGCAAGGATGCCGTCGACGGCGTCCTCGACGTACAGGAACTCGCGCCGCTGCTCGCCGTCCCCCCAGACCTCCACCTCGGTCGCGCCATCGCGCACCGCGCGCACGAACTTCCCGATCAGCGCGCCGACCACATGCGAGTTCTCGGCGAAGCTGTCGCCGGGTCCGAAGATCGTCGGCAGCACAACGCTCGTGCTCTCCAGTCCATACTCCTGCCGGTACGCGCGCTGGCCGATCAGCAGCCCCTTCTTCGCGAATGCGTACGCGAACAGGTAGTCCTCGGGCTCGTGCCCCCAGAGCTCGCTCTCGGGGTGCGGCGTGTCCTTCGCCGGGTACATGCAGTACGAGACGACGCTGGTGAACTTCGCGCCGGGCAGGTGGCGCGCCCACGCCTCCATCGCGTTCACGTTCATCGACATGTTGGCGAAGAACTGCGTGGCGGGGTGGTGGACCGGCCAGTCGCCGGCCTTGTACAGCGCGGCGAGATGGAAGACGTGGTCGATCTGGTGCTGGGCCGCGAGGCGCTCGAAGAACGCGAACGCCGCGTCGCGATCGGTGAGGTCGACGTCGCCCGAGCCGATCCCGACGATGCGCGCGCCGGGCCCGAGCTCGCGGCGCAGGCGCGCCACGAGATGGCTGCCGATGAAGCCGGTGCTGCCGGCGACCAGCGCGCCTCCCATGGCGCTAGCGCGAGGTCGCCTCGAAGCCGAGCACGCGGACGGTCGGCACGGGCACGATGAACTTCCCGCCGTTCATGAGGAAGCCCTTGTACTTCCCGATCAGGAAGTCGAGGAAGTTCCAGGACAGGATCAGGTAGTAGTCGGGCTGGCTCGCGATCGCGCGCTCGTCGACGACCGGGATGTGCATGCCGGGCGTGAGCGTGCCGATCTTGAACTGGTTCACCTCGGTCGCGCACTCGACCAGATCCGGCCCGATCCCGCAGTAGTTGAGCAGCGTGTTGCCCTTCACCGGAGCTCCCAGCGCGAACACGCGCTTGCCCTGGCTCTTGATCTGCCGGAGCAGCGCGACCAGCGCGTCGGCGTTGGCGCGCACGCGTCGCGCGAA
The DNA here is from genome assembly GCA_035605575.1 of Candidatus Methylomirabilota bacterium. Taxonomy (GTDB): domain Bacteria; phylum Methylomirabilota; class Methylomirabilia; order Rokubacteriales; family CSP1-6; genus AR12. The sequence goes on along the minus strand of DASTCJ010000021.1, from coordinate 4,689 downwards.
CTCGTGGTAGGTCCCGATCCGGTCGAGACCGCGCTCGTGCTCGCGCGCGATCGCGGCGGCGACACTCGGCGAGGTCGGTCGCGTGTGCGAGTCGAGTCCGACGTAGGCCACGAACGAGCCGCCATGGATCTCGATGAACTCCACGTCGAGGATGCGCATGCCGTGCGCGCGGAACAGCCGGTCGAGCGGCGCGATCGCATGGATGCACGAGTGCTCATGGTAGAAGTGGTCGAACTGGTTCTTCTCGATCAGGTCGAGCGTGCTCACACACTGCACCACGAACACCGCATCACCGCGCATCACCTCGAGCAGGCCTTCGATGAAGTCGTGCAGATCGGGCAGGTGGTAGAAGACCGCCGTGGCGGTGATCAGCTCCGGGTACAGCCCGAGCTGGCGCAGCGCGCGTCCCGACTCCAGATTCCAGAACGTGCGCATCACGGTCGAGCCCTGCTGACGCGCGAGCTCGCCCGTGCGCTGGCCCGGGTCCACACCCAGCGTGCGCATGCCGCGCCGCGCGAACGCGCGCAACAGCGTCCCGTCGTTGGCGCCGATGTCGATCACGAGCGACTGCGGCGCGAGCGCGAGCTTGTCGATCACGCGCGCCGAGAGCCGCTCGAAGTGCTCCACGATCGGCACGTTCGCGCCGGTCACGTACGGGTGGTTCGTGAACAGGAACTCCTGCGACGGAAACTCGCCGATCTGGACCTGCCAGCAGCTCTCGCACACGAGCATCGCGATCGGGAAGCGGACCTCTTCGGCCTTCTCGCTCGCCGAGACGAAGTTGTTGCCGTTGGGCTGCTCGCCGAGATCGATGAACTCGGTGAGCTGCGAAGCATCGCAGTTCATGCAGCGCGTGCGACGCATGGACCCCCCGGAGTGTCCGATCCTCAACCACCGTGTCACCGGAGTTTCTCCCAGACCGGAGCGTTGGTCCAGAAGCATAAGCCCCGAGCCCACGCGCTCTTCAGCGTGAGTACGATGCGGCCGTCGGCGAGAAGCCGGAGGGCGGTCTCCAGCCTCGAGGGCCTCGTAGTAGTTGGCTCCCCGGGCAGGGCTCGAACCTGCGACATCCTGATTAACAGTCAGGCGCTCTACCGACTGAGCTACCGGGGAGTGGCTCGCAATCCGCGTATGTCCGCGCTGGGGAACCGGCTGAAGTATATCAAGGGCGGACGCGCCGGTCGATGGCGCAGGCGCGCCGGCCCTCGAGGCTAGCCGCCGGAATGCGCGTCGGTCCGGCGCGAGTCGAGCATGAAAGCGCGGCCGGGACGGCGCCGCGGCAGCGTCACCGGCGCGCCAATGGTGGAGCGCTCGCGCCGCCAGCGCCACAGCTTCAGCTCGCGGGCGACGCGAGTGGCGATTCGAGCGAGCGGGCGGAAGCCGGTGGCCGGCATGTCGTCTCCTCTTCGTCGCGATGTTCACCGCTGCAGATCGGCCGAGCCGCGCTTACCGTACGGCGGACGCGGGCGGACGACGAAGAAAATTCGTCAGCCAATCTCGCGGCGGCCTTCGAGGGCCTTCGAAAGCGTGACCTGATCGGCGTACTCGAGGTCACCCCCGACCGGCAGGCCGCGCGCGATCCGCGTGATGCGGACACCCAGCGGACGCAGCAGACGCGCGAGGTAGAGCGCGGTCGCCTCGCCCTCGACGTTGGGATTGGTCGCGAGGATCACCTCGCGCGCCTCGCCGCTCTCCAGCCGGAGCAGGAGCTCCCGCACCTTGAGGTCATCGGGGCCGATCCCGTCGAGCGGTGACAGCGCACCGAGCAGGACGTGATAGCGTCCCTTGAACTCGCCGGTCCGCTCCATGGCCAGGAGATCGTTCGGCTCCTCCACCACGCACACGACCGCGCTGTCGCGCGCGGGATCGGCGCAGATCCGGCACGGATCCTGGTCGGTGACGTTGAAGCACGTCGAGCAGTAGACGATACGTTCCTTGACCGCCAGCAGTGAGGCGGAGAGCTCGCGCACCTCCTCGGTGGGCCGCTTGAGCAAGAAGAACGTGAGCCGCTGCGCTGTCTTCGGGCCGATGCCGGGCAGGCGCTGAAGCGCGTCGATCAGCCGCGCGACGGGCTCGGGGTAGAAGGCCACGCGGCTCCTAGAGTCCGAGCCCGGGGATCTTCATGCCGCCCGTGAGCTTGCCCAGCTCCTGCTGGACGAGATCGCGCGACTTGCGGAGCGCCTCATTGCAGGCGGCGAGCACGAGATCCTCGAGCATCTGCGCGTCGTCCTTGTTGATGACCTCGGGATCGATCTTGATCGACAGCAGCTCCTGCTTGCCGTTCGCTTCGACGGTCACCATGCCGCCACCGGCGGTCGCCTCGACCTTGCGCTTGGCGATCTCTTCCTGCATCGCCAGCATCTTTTCCTGCAGCTTCTGCGCTTCCTTCATCATGTTGCCGAAGCCCTTCACTGGCCTTCTCCTTCTGGCGATCGCGGCCGTACGGCGACCACCTCGCCCTGGAACTGCGCCATCGCGGCCTGCACGGCCGGGTGCGTGGAGACGCCGCCGCCGCCTTCGTCCTCGGCGCTGATGCGAAATCGCTCGACGCCAGGCAGGTGTCGGCGCAGCGCCTGCAGCACGAGCTCGCGACTGGCGCCGTCCGACAGCATCTCACGATGGAAATGGTTGCCGCTGAGCACGATCGTCAGCTCGCCGTCGCGCAGCGCGCCCGGCTTGCTCTGCGCCAGCACGGCGCCGAGCGTCGGTTTCCGGCGCATCACCTCGTCGACGACGCGCTGCCACGTCGACCCGATCTCCGCCGTCGCCGCCGGGTCGACGGTTGTGGGCTTCTGCTCCACCGGCGCCGGGCGCTCCGTCGAAGTCGGACCACGCGGCGCGGGTGTTGGCCGCGGGCCAGATTCGGCGGCCGGCAACGAATCCTGCCCGCGGAGTGGCGCCGCGGTCGGGCCGGCGCTGCGTAGTCGCCGCGCCGCCTCGTCCACGCGCTGGAGGATCTCTTCCAGCGCCTTCGGGGCCGGTCGGCGCGTGGCGCGTACCGTCGCCATCTCGAGCTCCACGCGCGGATGCGGCGACTCCCGCATGTCGGCGTCGGCATCCAGAAACGCGCGAAGGATGTAGAGCAGCTCGTCCACGCTGACCGTCTCGCCGAGCTTCCGCAGCTCGTTGCCTTCCGTATGCGTCACGTCGGCCAGCTTCGTGGTCGGCGCCGCCTTCAGCACGAGCGCGCGCCGCAAGAGCTCGATGACGTCGCGCGTGAAGGCGTGCAGGTCTTCTCCGTCGCGGCTGGCGCGATCGACCGCCTCCAGCGCGGGCGCCGTCTCGTGCGCGAGCAGCGCCGCCGCGAACGCGCGGACCTCGGCCGGCGCCGTCGTGCCGAGGAGCTGCGCGGTCGTCTCGGCCTCGAGGCGGCCGTTCCCGTACGCGATGGCCGTGTCCAGGAGCGAGAGCGCGTCGCGGAGCGAGCCCTCCGCCGCGCGCACCACCGCGGGCAGCGCGGCGGCGTCGAACGGAATCTTTTCCTCCGTCAAGATGCGCTCGAGCGTGGTGGCCAGCGCCTCCGGCGCGATCGGGCGAAACTCGAAGCGCTGCACGCGCGACAGCACGGTGGCCGGGATGTCGCGCGGATCCGTGGTGGCGAGGATGAACACGACGTGGGCGGGCGGCTCTTCGAGCGTCTTGAGCAGCGCGTTGAAGGCCGCCTCGGTGAGCTGGTGGACCTCGTCGATGATGTAGACCTTGTAACGCCCGCGCGACGGCGCATACTTCACGTTCTCGCGCAGCGTGCGGATCTCCTCGATGCCGCGATTAGACGCGCCGTCGATCTCGATGACGTCGACCGACGTCCCGGCATCGCGGCACACGGCGCACTTGCCGCATGCCTCGGGGCCGGTCCGCTCGGGGCACAGCAGCGCGCGGGCCAGCAGCCGCGCCGTCGTCGTCTTGCCCACGCCGCGCGGGCCCGCGAACAAGTACGCATGCGCGACCCGCCCGGACGCCAGCGCGTTCCGCAGCGTTCGCGTGATCGCATCCTGCCCGACGACGGCCTCGAACACCTGCGGCCGCCACTTGCGCGCGAGTACCTGGTAGCTCATCGAGTCAATGACCTTTCGGTCGACCGCCGGACACAGCCACCACCGTCTATCTCAGGCCACCCACGTTTCAAGCGGTCGTCACGCTCCTATACAGTAGCCGTGCACCCCCCGTCGAACGATCCATACCGCGATCTCCCCAGGAAGCCTGCTCCAGTCAGGTACTCCCACGGCACACGAGAGGGTCGCCTTACCGTTGCTCCCTTCCGGGCCTGGCGGGGTTCGACGATTCTCGTTGCGTGGGGCCCAACCTTCAACGCCGCCCCTTGAGGCTCATTCGACACGAACCGCCCTCGAGAGGGAATTCAACCCCGCTGAAGCGGATTGCGGGTTACAGGGCACCGCTAACTCCCCGTCTAGCACGGCCACGTCGCAGATCTTGGCGGAGGGGGCGGGATTTGAACCCGCGGCACAGGGGTTACCCGTGCACGGCATTTCCAGTGCCGCACCTTCGGCCGCTCGGTCACCCCTCCGGTACAACTCTCGCACTCTCCTCGCGCGCTCGTCGCCCGAACGTCGAGCGCCGGAGCCCTGCGAAGGCGCTCCGACGCCAAATAAGATTGGCGGAGGGGAGAGGATTTGAACCCCCGAGGGACTTGCGCCCCTATCCGATTTCGAGTCGGACGCCTTCAACCGG
>DASTCJ010000175.1:0-20774 GCA_035605575.1 Candidatus Methylomirabilota bacterium | reverse complement strand
CCTTGATCTCTTTACGCTCGTAAAAGCGCACGCCGCCGACGATGACGTACGGGATCCGCGCGCGCCGCAGCGCGTCCTCGAGCACGCGCGACTGGGCGTGGGTGCGATAGAAGACGGCGATGCCGTCCCACGGCACGCCCTCCGCGCGCGACTTCAGGATGCCCTGGGCGACGAAGTTCGCCTCCTCGTGCTCGTCCCATCCGCGATAGACGGCGACGGCCTCGCCCTCGGCGTTCTTCGTCCACAGCGTCTTGTCCTTCCGCTGCAGGTTGTTGTCGATCACCGTGGCGGCCACGGCCAGGATGCGCTGGGTGGAACGATAGTTTTCCTCGAGACGCACCACGCGCGTCCCCGGAAAATCCTTTTCGAAATCGAGGATGTTGTTGATGTCCGCGCCGCGCCATTTATAGATCGATTGATCCGGATCTCCGACGACGCAAATATTGCGATGCTCCGACGTGAGCAGCCGGATGATCCGGTACTGCGCGCGGTTCGTGTCCTGGTACTCGTCGACGAGGACGTGGCGCCAGAGGCCGCGGTAGTACGCGAGGACCTCGGGCACTTCGGTGAAGAGACGAACCACGAGCAGGAGCAGGTCGTCGAAGTCGGCGGCGCCCGTCTCCTTCAGGCGCTTCTCGTAGCGCGAATAGACGAGGGCGGCCTTCTGCTCCCACGGGCCGCGCGCCTCGCGCAGCGCGTCCTGCACGCTGACCATCTGGTTCTTCAGATACGAGATGCGATGGCCGGCCGCGCTCGGCGTGAACGAGCGATCGACGAGCTCGCCCTCCTTCATGCACTCCTTCACCAGGGCGAGCCGGTCGTCCTCGTCGTAGATCGTGAAGTGCCGTGGCAGCCCGATGTGCTCGCCGTGCCGCCGCAGGATGCGGACGCACGCCGAGTGGAAGGTGGCGATGAGCGGGGGCCGGAGGCCGGCCGGCGCCAGCAGCGCCTCCACGCGGCGCGCCATCTCTCCGGCCGCCTTGTTGGTGAAGGTCACCGCCAGGACGTTTCGCGAATCGACGCCGCGGACGCCGATCAGATGGGCGATGCGATGGGCGATGACCCGGGTCTTGCCGCTCCCCGCTCCGGCCAGGACGAGCAAGGGGCCATCCCCGGCGAGGACGGCGTCACGCTGCGGCGGGTTCAGATCGTCGAGGAGGTGCTCCAGAGCCGCTGACACCGCCAGATTGTACCGTATCCGGCGGTGCGGCTTGCCAGCGGTGCGCGCCATTCTGACGCGCCGGGCGCCAGTCCGTCATGTCGGCGCCGTCGGCCGGCTGGAATTCGGCCATTCGGAGGGATCGCGGGATGGCATATCTGTTGCCACGACCCGACGCCATGAAGCCCACGAAGCGGATCCTCATCGTCGACGACAACCCCGTCGTGCAGGAAGTCCTGAAGCAGTTCCTCGCCCGCGGCTATCAGGTCGAGCTCGCCACCAACGCCTCGCAGGCGCTGGCGTCGGTGGTCGGCAGAGCCCCGGACGCAATCCTGCTCGATGTGCGGATGCCGGGTGTCGACGGCCTGGGGCTGTTGAAGTCGCTCCGCGGGATGGGCGTCGAGACCCCGATCTTCGTCATGACCGGGTACGACTCCACCCAGGTGGCGCTCGAGGCCCTCGAGAACGGGGCCACCGGCTACCTGCCGAAGCCGTTCGACCTTCTGCACCTCGACAAGCTCATCGCACACGCGCTCGGCAGCGAGCCGGCGTACGCCTAAATTCGAAGGGGGCCTCGGTGGCCCCCTTCGAGCTTCCCCCAGGACAGGAAGGATTGCGCCGGCGAAGCCGGCGCTCGAACACGCGCTGAGGCGAGCTACTCCACTGTCACCGACTTCGCGAGGTTTCTTGGCTGATCCACGTCGCAGCCGCGGCGGAGCGCCACGTGGTATGCGAGCAGCTGGAGCGGGATGACCGTCAGGAGGGGCGCGAGGAGCTCGGCGCACGGGGGGACCTCGATCACGTGGTGGGCCTTGCTGGCGGCGGCGCGGTCTTCGGGGTGACAGATCGCGATCACCTGGCCGTCGCGGGCGCGCACCTCTTCCATGTTGCCGAGCATCCGGTCGTGTGACGAATCGCGGGGGATGAGGACAACGACCGGGAGCTGATTCGCGATGAGCGCGATGGGGCCGTGCTTCATCTCGCCGCCCGCGTAGCCCTCGGCGTGGATGTACGAGATCTCCTTCAGCTTCAACGCGCCCTCGAGCGCGATCGGGAACTGCACGCCGCGGCCGAGGTAGAGGAAGTCGCTCGCCTCGCTGACGTCACGCGCGAGCGCTTCCATCCGGCCGTCGAGCTCGAGCGTCTTTTCGACCAGCCGCGGAATCTCGACCAGCTCGTGGATGCGCTTCTTCACGTCCTCGGCGGTGAGGGAGCCGCGCTGGCGACCGAGCCAGAGCCCGAACAGGTACGAGGCCACGATCATCGTGGCGAAGGCCTTCGTCGACGCCACCCCGATCTCCGGGCCTGCGTGCATCTGCAGCACGCCCGTGGCCTCTCGCGCGAGCGCGGAGCCGACGACGTTGGTGATGGCGAGGATCGGACAGCCCTTGAGGCGCGCCGCCTTCACGGCGCCGATCGTGTCCGCCGTCTCGCCCGACTGCGAGACGGCGACGACGAGCGTCTCGGGACCGACGATCGCGTCGCGGTAGCGGAACTCCGAGGCCAGATCGACCTCGGCGGGGATACCGGCCAGCCGCTCGATCATGGTCCGCGCCAGCAGCGCGGCGTGCCAGGCGGTGCCGCAGGCCACGAGCACGACGCGCTCGATGGAGCGCACCGTCGACGGATCGAGGTTGATCTCCGGCAGCACGACGTTGCCCGTCTCCGGCGCGATGCGGCCACGGAACGTGTCGGCGATGGCGCGCGGCTGCTCGTAGATCTCCTTCAGCATGAAATGCCGGTAGCCGCCCTTCTCGGCCATGATCGGATCCCACATGATCTTCGTGGGCTCGCGCTGGACGGGATCGCCGTCGAGCGTCGAGAGCTCCACGCCGTGCGCGGTGACCACGGCCACGTCGTTGTCCTCGAGGATCACGACGTCGCGCGTGTGCGAGAGGATCGCCGGAATGTCGGAGGCCACGAACATCTCGCCCCGGCCGAGGCCCACCACGACGCTGCCCGCGCCTTGCTTGGCGGCGATGAGGCGGTCGGGGGCGGCCTTCGAGACGACGCCGACGGCGTAGGAACCGGTGACCTCGCGGAGCGCCGACTTGACGGCCTCCTCGAGGCGGCGGGTGCCGCGCAGGTGATGCTCGATCAGGTGCGCGAGCACCTCGGTATCGGTCTCGGACTTGAACGTGTGACCGTCGGAGGCCAGCCGGTCCTTGATCTCCAGATAGTTCTCGAGAATCCCGTTGTGCACCACCACGAGGCCGCCGCTGCAGTCGGTGTGCGGATGCGCGTTGTCCTCGGAGGGACGACCGTGCGTGGCCCAGCGCGTATGGCCGATGCCGATGCTGCCGTTGACCGGCCGCTCCCGCAGCACCGTCTCGAGCGCCTTGATGCGCCCGACGGCGCGACGCACGTTCAGCCCGGCGTCATCGAGGATGGCCACGCCGGCGGAGTCGTAACCACGATACTCGAGCCGCTTCAGGCCCTCGACGATGATGCCGACCGCGCTCTTCGTCCCGACGTAGCCGACAATTCCACACATGGCTCAGTTGTCCTTTTTCTTCTCGGCCGCGCGCCGCTCACGGCGCCGGGCCGCCCAGTTCTCTTTGACGACGACCGGCGCGCGCTCGACGGCGAGCGCGTCGGGGGGGACGTCCTTGGTGATGACGGAGCCGGCCGCCACGTAGGCGCCTTCCCCGATCGTGACCGGCGCCACGATGCTCGTGTTGCTGCCGACGAAGGCGCCGTCACCGACTTTGGTGTGGTGCTTGGCGGCGCCGTCGTAGTTCACGAAGATCGTGCCGGCACCGATGTTGGCGCGCTCGCCGATGGTCACGTCGCCCAGGTACCCGACGTGGTGGGCCTTGCTCTTCTTGCCGACGGTGGCCTTCTTCAGCTCGATGAAGTTGCCGACCTCGGCGCCGGCGCCGACGTGGGACTTCGGGCGCAGATGACAGAACGGCCCCATCACCGCCTGCTCCTCGATCACCGACTCCGTGAGCACGCAGTACGGCTTGAGCTGCACGCGATCGCCGACCCGGGTCGCGCGGATCTGGCAGCCGGCGCCGATGACACAGTCGCTGCCGATCTCCGACGCCACGTCGATGACGACGTTGGGATAGATCACGGTGTCGGGCCCGATGGTGACGGTGTCGTCGATGTACGTCGTGGCCGGATCCAGGATGGTGACGCCGGCGAGCATGTGCCGGTCGACGATGCGTCGGCGCTGGATGGCGGCGACCGCTGCCAGCTGCCGACGGTCGTTCACGCCATGCGCCTCGTCCGGGTCGACCACGCTCAGCGCCTCGACGCGGCCCCCCGCGCGGGAAAGCATGCCGATGACGTCGGTCAGGTAGTACTCGCCCTGGTCGTTGTCGGGCTTCAGCTGATCGAGCGCGCGCCACAGCCGACCACCGTCGAAGCAGTAGACGCTGGTGTTGATCTCGGCCACACGCTTCTCGTCGTCGGTGGCATCCCGGTCTTCGACGATGCGCTTGACCTTTCCCCCCTGTCGCAACACCCGGCCGTATCCGTGGGGCCGGTCGACCACTGCCGTCAGAATGGTGGCGGCGGCGCCCGTGGCCGTATGGTGACCGACCAGGCGCTCGACGGTCTCGACGGAGAGCAGCGGCATGTCGCCCGGCAGCACGAGGATGGGTCCGGCGGCGGACTGGCACTCGATGCGCGCCTGCAGGACCGCGTGGCCGGTGCCGAGGCGCTCGCGCTGCTCGACGATCGCGACGCCGTCCCCGACGACGGAGGCCATGCCCTCGGCGTCGGGACCGACGACGAGGACGACGCGGTCGCCGAGGGCGCGCGCGAGACGAAGGGGATAGGCGATGAGCGGCCGACCGCAGAGCTCGTGAAGAACCTTCGGCTGACGCGAGCGCATTCGCTTGCCCTCGCCGGCCGCCAGAATCACTGTCGTCAGTCCTTGCATGCGGTGCCTTTCATCCTAGCATTCGGCTGCGAGCCTCATGCCACATCCAAAACGCCGTGTTGATACGGACTTCTGCGCGGCACTGTGTACTCCACCCCGCACGATTTGCTATCGCGCCTGACGTAAGTGAGTCAGCAAGCGGACGATCCGCGCCGGCAGCGGAGAAGCGAATTGCAGCCTGCTATCGGTAACAGGGTGCACGAAGGCCAGCTCGGCGGCGTGCAACGCCAGGCCGTCGAGAGCCACCGGGAGAGGGACGCGTGCCGCCCGTCCTCCATATATCGCATCCCCGACCACCGGATGCCCGAGCGACGCCATGTGGACGCGGATCTGGTGCGTTCGCCCCGTCTCGAGCTTCACGTCGAGATCGGTGAAGTGCGAGAAGCGTTCCAGAACCCGGTAGCGGGTCAGCGACCGCTTGCCCCGGGGAACGACGGCCATCCTGACCCGGTCGCGGGGATGGCGGCCTATGGGGGCATCGACGAAGCCCTCCCCGGCCCTGACGCGGCCGTGAACGACCGCCCGGTAGCGGCGGGTCACCGTGCGGGCGGCGAGCTGCGCCGTCAGCGACTCGTAGGCGCGGGCGGTCTTGGCCACGACCAGCAGTCCCGAGGTGTCCTTGTCGAGTCGGTGGACGACGCCCGGCCGGCGCGGCCCACCGACGCCGGCCGTGCCGGGCGCATGCGCCAGCACGGCGGCCGCCAGCGTGCCGGTCGGATGACCCGCGCCCGGATGGACCACCATGCCCGCCGGCTTGTCGACCACGAGCACGTCATCGTCCTCGAAGACCACGGACAGGGCGATCGGCTCGGGCGCGAGCGTCTCCGCCGGCGCCGGCGGGATCACGAGGGACACTTCTTCACCGCCGGAGAGGCGGCGGGACGCCTTGGGGATGCCACCGTCGACGCGCACGTGGCCCGCGTCGATGAGCGCCTGAAGACGCGCGCGGGAGAGCTCCGGGACGTGCCCCGCGAGCCAGCGATCCAGCCGCGCGCCCGCGTCCGCGACGGGGACGCTCAGCGTGCGCGCGTGCATCCCTATCCCGACGGCGCGGGCGATCGCTCGCCGAGCAGCCGCAGGGCGAGCAGGACGACGCCGATGCTGATGGCGGAGTCGGCGACATTGAACGCCGGCCAGTGCCACCCGCGCCAGTGGACGTCGACGAAGTCGACGACCGCGCCGAAGCGACCGCGATCGATCAGATTGCCGACGGCGCCACCGAAGATCAGGCCGATGGCGAGCCGCCCCGGCCAGCCGCCGGTGGGCAGGACGCGCAGCGCCACGCGCGCGAGCACCAGCAGCGCGACCAGCGACAGCGCGGCCACCACCCAGCGCCAGGTCGGGGGAACCGTGCCGAGCAGGCCGAACGCGAGACCCGGATTCATCACCAGCGTGAGCGACAGGTAGTGGTCGATGAGGACGACGGGCAGCCCGGGCGTGAGCCGGGCCAGCGCGATGGCCTTCGCGACCTGGTCGAGCACGACGACCACGGCCGCCAGCACCAGGACCGCGGTCATCGCGCGCGGGAGACGACGCGGACACAGCGCGCGCACAGCGTCGGATGGGCGGCGTCGCGGCCCACCTCTTCCGTGCGCGTCCAGCAGCGCTCGCACTTCTCGCCCGGCGCGCGGTCGACACCGATGATCAGACCCGGGATGTCCTGGCTCTCGTAGGTGACGCTGGCGCGCCCGCCGTTGGCCGTGAGGTCGACGCGCGAGACGATGAAGAGCGTGGCCAGCAGCTCCCGCTTGCCGCCGAGCAGCGCCGGAAGGTCCTCCGGCGCCGAGAGGATGCGCACGCGCGCCTCGAGGCCGCTGCCGATCAGCTTCTGCGCGCGCGCCGTCTCGAGCGCCTTGGCCACCTCGCGGCGCACCTCGAGCAGGCGATCCCACTGCTGCTTGAGCACGTCGTCGAGCCACTCGCGCGGCGCCTCGGGGAAGCGCTCGAGGTGCACGGAGTCCGCGCGCGCGCCGGGGGCGTGGCGCCACGCCTCCTCGGTGGTGAAGCTGAGGATCGGCGCCATCAGCCGCGCGAGCGCCGAGAAGACGTCGAAGCACACGGTCTGCGCCGCGCGCCGACGCGGGTCGTCGGCGGCCGACGTGTAGAGCCGGTCCTTGATGATGTCGAGGTACTGCGCCGACAGGTCGACCGCGCAGAAGTTGTGCACGGCGTGGAACGCCGTGTGGAACTGGTATTCGTCGTACGCGCGCGTCACGCGCGTGACGAGCCGGGCCAGGCGGTCGAGGACCCAGCGGTCGACCTCGTCGAGCCGCGCGTAGGACTGCCGATCGCGCGCGGGCTCGAAGTCGCTCAGGTTGCCGAGCAGGAACCGGAACGTATTGCGGATCCGGCGATAGGCGTCGGCCAGCCGGTCCATGATCTCGGCCGAGAGCCGGATGTCCTCGGTGTAGTCCTCGGAGGCGGCCCACAGGCGCAGGATCTCGGCGCCGTACTTCGGCAGCAATACCTCCGGCGTCACCGTGTTGCCGACGGACTTCGACATCTTGCGGCCCTCGCCGTCGACGACGAAGCCGCAGGTCAGGACGGCCTTGTACGGCGGCGAGCCGCGCGTGCCCATCGCCTCCAGCAGCGAGGAGTGGAACCAGCCGCGATGCTGGTCACTGCCCTCGAGGTAGAGCTCGGCCGGCCAGCGGAGCTCCGGTCGTGTCTCGAGCACCGCCGCGTGGCTGCAGCCGGAGTCGAACCAGACATCGAGGGTGTCCGTCTCCTTGCGGAACGTGTCGTTGCCGCATTTCACGCACCGCGTTCCCGGCGGCAACAGCTCGCGCGCCGGCCGCGCGTGCCACTCGTCGGCGCCGTGGCCCTCGCGGAAGATCCGCGCCACGTGGTCGACCAGCGCCTCGCTGACGAGCACGGCGTCACAGCGCTCGCAGTAGAAGGCGATGATCGGCACGCCCCACACGCGCTGGCGGGAGATGGTCCATTCGGGACGGTGGGCGACCATGTTATAGATGCGCTCCTCGCCCCAGCCCGGAATCCAGCGCACGTCGCGGCGGATGGCCTCGAGCGCGCGCGTCCGCAGCCCGTCTTTGTCGAGCGCGATGAACCACTGCTCGGTCGCACGGAAGAGCGTCGGGTTCTTGCACCGCCAGCAGTGCGGATACGTGTGCGTCAGTGACTGCTCGGCCACGAGAGCCCCCACCCGGCGCAGGTGCTCGACGATGCGCGGATTCGCCTCCCACACCGTCTGGCCACCGAACTGCTCGACCTCGGCCACGAATCGGCCGTCGTCGTCGACGGGATTGTAGATGCGCAGGCCGAGCGCCTTGCCGAGGTCGTAGTCCTCCTCGCCGTGGCCGGGCGCGATGTGGACGAGCCCGGTTCCCGCGGTCATCTCGACGAAGCTCGCCGTCGCCACCTTGCCGGTCCGATCGATCCACGGATGGCGGTACTCGAGACCCTCGAGCCGCCGGCCCGAGAACGAAGCGACGCGTCGAGCTGACGTCAGACGGGCGACGTCGACGAACGCGTCGGCGAGCTTGGCGGCCACGATGAGCGTCTCGCCCTGCGTCTCGAGCGCGACGTACTCCTCGTCGGGGTGCACGGCGATGGCGAGGTTCGCGGGCAGCGTCCACGGCGTGGTCGTCCAGATCACGAGCGACGGCTTCGTCGCCGACGGCGCGTCGGGCAATGGCGCCACCAGCGGGAAGCGCACGTACACCGATGGCGTCCGCTGCTCCTCGTACTCGACCTCGGCCTGCGCGAGCGCCGTCTTGCAGTGCATGCACCAGTGCACCGGCTTCAGGCCCTTGTAGACGAGCCCGCGGCCGACGAAGCGGCCGAACTCGCGAGCGATCACGGCCTCATAGGCGGGCGCCATCGTGATGTACGGATTCTCCCAGTCGCCGAAGACGCCGAGGCGCTTGAACTCGTCGCGCTGGATCTGGACGTACTTCGTCGCGTACGCGCGGCACTTGCCGATCTTCTCGAGCGGATCCATCGCCCGCCGCACGTCGGTGGGCGCGGCGTCGAGGCCGAGCTCCTTGTCGACCTGGTGCTCGATGGGCAGGCCGTGGCAGTCCCAGCCCGGGACGTAGGGCGCGTTGAAGCCGAGCATCGAGCGCGACTTCACCACGACGTCCTTCAGCACCTTGTTGAGCACGTGGCCCATGTGGATGTTGCCGTTGGCGTACGGCGGGCCATCGTGCAGCACCCACAGCTGCCGGTCGGCGGCTACCTGGCGCAGGCGCTTGTAGATCCCGATCTGATCCCACCAGGCGAGCATCCGCGGCTCCGCCTGCGCGAGGTTGGCCTTCATCGGGAAGTCGGTTTTCGGCAGATTCAGCGTGGCTTTGTAGTCCATGAGCGATTCGGACTATCGTAGCACGCGCGTCTCGCTACTTCGGGGTGAGGGTGACCACTCCCTTCGCGGAGTCGATGTTCACCGAGAAGTGCTCGAGGAAATCGCGGCCGAGCAGGCCGTCGCCCGCGCCGTCGATGCCGTGCGCGGCCACCGTGAGCTTGCCGACAGTGGCGCCCGCCACCTCCAGCGAGTTGATGGTCACGAACTGCATCTGCTGCGAGCCGGCCACGCCGCTCACGACTGCGGAGCCGACCGGACGCGCGAGGGACACGCCGGCGGCAGCCAGCACGCGCGGGTTGATCATTGTGCGGTCGGCGCCTGTGTCGAGCAGCAGCTGGGCCGGCGTGCTGCCGTTGATGGTGGCGTTCACCATGATGCGCTGGCCCGGCGCGTACTGGACGGTCGCGCCGCCCGTCGGTGTGAGCGACATCATTCCGCCCGCCGGCGGCGCCGCCTTGCCGTCGTTGTTCATCCCGAGCGGCACGGCACGCGCGCGGTATTGCTGCGGCACGCTCTCCATGCCCTCGACGTAATGATTGGTGCCTCGGTCGTCCGTGTACCTGACGATCTCGGCGATGGCGGGCGTGGCGAGCAACGAGAGCGTGAGAGCCAGAGCAGCTCGCCGCATCATCGCGTCGATCATACCGCACACCGCGTCAGCCGATATACGACCATTTCGGCGTCGCCCGCGATCTCGTTGCGCGCCAGGCGGACGGAATAGACGGCGGTCAGGAGATCGCGGCGCGCCGCCAGTCGCGGAAACCACGCCGGGAAGATGACCACGTAGTCGGGACAGCGCTCGGTCACGTACTTGATGACACCGCTCTCGCCTTCGCGCCGATACGGCAGGATGTCGGGCGTCACCAGGCCCATCAGGTCGAGCACCGGTCGCCGCGAGAAGAACGCGATGGCGCCGATATCGTTCACGGCGAGCGTCGCCGTGGGCGGCGTCGTGACCGCAAGCCAGCGGCCGAGGTGGACCTGCATGGCGTTGATGTTCTGCACGCTCCACGCGTACCGCTCGGCGGCGGGCGCGAGCGCGACGAGCGAGACGACCAGCACGCCGCCCAGCACCACCGGCTTCGCACGCGGAAGCTTGCCGGCGAGAGCGGCCAGCACGACCGCGGCGATCGGCAACAGGTGGGCCGAGTAACGGCCTTCCTGGAACGCGGGACCGCGGTACGGCGCGAGCAGCGCCATCGCCAGCGGATGGACGATCAGCGCCAGCGCGACCACACCGAGCGCGCGCCCGCGCCGCCGCCACGCCACGAACGCGGCCGGCAGCGCCAGCGGCAGCAGCGGATGGGTCGTGAACAGCCAGCGCACCCACTCGAGACCGAAGTCGCCGGGACGCGCGAGCCACGTGAGGGCGGGCGGCTCACGCAGCCCGTCGAGCCAGCCGAGCAACCCGCCCTCGATCTTCGCGGTCGCCGTCGCCGGCAACGGCCGGCCGACCGTGGCGTACGAGAACGCGACGAACGGCGCGAGCAGCGCGACCGTCACGAGTCCGAACAGCAGCACACGTCGTACGGACAACGGCCGGGCGAGCGCGAGCAGCGGCACGAGGATGATCGCCTCCGGTCGCGCGAGGGCGGCCAGCGCGGCGGCCATGGCCACCAGCCAGGTGGCCTCGCGCGCGAGCGCGAGCAGCGCGACCGCCACCAGCAGCGCCGCCAGCGTCACCTCCATTCCGGAGAGCGCGCCCCAGGCGATCGCGCCCGTCCACAGCAGCGCGACGGCGGCGACCAGCGCCGTGGGCGGCGCCGCGCCGAAGCCGATCGCCGTCCGCCGCGTCACCAGCGCGGCCGCGATCGCGCTCGCCACACCGAGCGACTTGGCCATCACCAGGGATGCGCCGGCGACGGCGGCCCCGGCGGCCAGGATCAACGTCCACAGCGGGGCCGTCGATCCGGAGACGGGATGCCCGGGGTTGTAGGCGAAGCCCTCGCCGGCGGCGAGGTTTCGCGCGAACTGCAGGTGGATCCACGAGTCGTCGAGCGGGAAGCCCGGGGCGCCGGCGATGAAGCGCTCACGCACGAGCAGCCAGGCGAGCGGCACCGTGGCGGCCAGCGCGACCAGCAGGTCGTCGCGTCGGTTACCGGTCACGCACGAGCGTGTAGCCCGCATAGTCGATCGGCCGGCGGTCGACCGGGAGCACGTAGAGGAAGCGGCCGTACGGCAGCTCGACTTCCTGCAGCCCTTCCGGACGCGCGACCGACGGTGACCAGTGATCGACGAACCACACCAGCCGGCGCGTCCGCGCCGGCAATCGCACGTCGCTGTCCGGCTGCGGCACCATCTCCGACGACAGCTGCGGAGCGTAGTACCCGGGCGTCTGGTCGCCGACGCGCAGCTCGAACATGGAGTACTCCGGCAGATAGAACATCGCGTGGCGAAGCCAGGGGTACGAGCGGCTGTTGCCGAGCTCCGTGATCACGACGGTGTCTTCGGCGGGATAGAGGCCGCGGATGGCGTCGACGAACGTGCGAACGACCTCCTCGTGCTGGCGGAGCGCGGCCGCCGTGCGACTGAAGATCCAGTCGTACGCCTCGTCCTCGGCGGCCCGCCACCACGCGGACTTCACCGTGTCGAAGTCCCGCGGCAGCGGCCGCGCATTCACGAAGAACGCGCCGTTCACGAGCACGACGGCCACCACGACGGCGCCGGTGGCGACGGCGCGCATCCACGCGTATCGCACGGGCGCGGCGGCGGCGAGCGCGGCCACGAGCACACGCGACAGCAGCACCACCACCGCCGGCAGAAAGGTCAGCACGTAGCCCGCCTGACCGAAATGCACGAGCGTGTAGACGACGACGGCCGGCGTGATCCAGTTGACCGCCAGCCATTCGCGACGGCCCCATCCGTGGCGCCGGACGTACCAGGGCAGCAGTGCCACCGCCAGCGTGAGCGGACCGAGGCCGACGATCACGGATTCGAGCAGGTAGCGCGACATCCGGAGCGTCGTGTCGAGCGGCCCGACCATGACCGACGTCGGCAGCACCACGGAGTCCGCGAGGTCACGCGAGGCCGCGAGGTAACGGCCCACGCCGCCCGTGAGCCAGATCATCGGCACGAGCCACGCGAGGACGACCGCGGTGAGAATCAGCAGACCGAGCGGCAGCGTCCGGCGGCGCCGCGCGCCCAGGCAGACCGCCGTCAGCCACAGGGGCAGCAGCAGCACCAGCATCGATTGCCGCATCCCGCCGGCGAGGCCGAGATAGCCGGCGGCGAGCCACGCGTCGGGCTCGCTGCCATCGAGCGCGCGGAAGGCGAAGAAGGCCACGAGCGAGGCGAACAGCGCCTCGCCCGCGTAGGTCAATCCCACCGAGCCGTAGAACCAGAAGAGCGGGCTGACGGCCAGCAGCGTGGCGGCCGCCAGCGCCGTCGGCCGGTCGTACGCCGCGCGCGCGAGCGCGTAGACGACGAACGTGGTGAGACCGCTGAAGACGACGGCCAGTGTGACGTAGGCGGCGGTGGGATCGGCGAGCCACGCGTTGACGATGCGACCGAGCCCGACGTACAGGATGTAGCCCGGCGGGTGCGGCTGATGCTTGACGACGTCGTACTCGCGTAGCGCGAGCGCGAACTGTACGGCGTCCCAGTTGTAGAGCATCCGCGCCCGATACGGCAGCCGCGACAGGGCGGTGAGCAGAGCCAGCGCGCCCGCGAGGGCGAGGTCGAGGCGGTCGAGCCGGCGCATGCGAGCGTGGAGCGGAGGCTAGACCTTCTTCTCCTCTTCCTTCCGCGCGGGCGTCGTGTCCTCTTTGTTCGCCTCGTTGACGCCCTTCTTGAACTCCTTCACGCTCGAGCCGAGGGAGCGGGCGAGCTCCGGAAGCCGATTCGCGCCGAACAGCACGAGCACGATGACGAGGATGATCAGCAGCTCTTGATACCCGAGACCAAACATACCGGCTCCTTTCGCGACACGCTTAACGTTAGCAGAGTTTTTCAGGCCCCGCGCAAGACTCTACGCTCGCCGACACGCGTGGTCACCCGGCGGGCGTCGAAGAATTCCAGCAACGGAATCGCAAACTTGCGCGAGATACCGAGCAGGTCCTTGATGTCGCCGGGACCGATCTCCTTGCGCTCGCGCAGCAGGGCGACGAGCTTGCCCTGAATGCTGTCCAGCGCCTCGGCGTGGAAGAACAGCGACTCCTTCACCCGCACCAGTCGGCGCGACTCGATCAGCACCTGGAAGAGATCGTGCTCCTCGTCGCCGTGGAGGCCGGCGCGCCCGAGCGCCTCGGCGGGACTCGGCGGCGATGCCTGCGCGTCGCGGAACTCGCGCTCGACGCGATCGACCACCGCCTGTTGCTCGGCGGTGAGGCGCACCTCGTGCGAGCCGAGCCGCACCTTGTCACGCTCGACGCGCACGGCGCCCGCTGCGTCCAGCCCGGTGAGCACGTGGGCGAAGATGCGCTCGTCGGCGGCCCCGGCGCGGCCGCGAAGCTCCTCCCGCGACATGCCGGGACGCAGCGGCTGGGCGCCGTGAAACCGCTCGAGCGCGCTCACGATGAGTCCGCGCACGCGCGTCACCGCGTCGGCGTGCAGGAACCAGTCGCGATCGATGGCGACCACACGCCCGGCGGCGACGAGCGCGTCCAGCAGCGCGCGGCTCTTCACCGGCCCGAACGGGACGCGCGCCACCAGCGCGCCAACGCGGATCCCGGCCACGCCCGCGTGACGCACGTGCGCCTCGAGGACCTGCTCGGGCGTCCCCGTCTCGAGCGCGCGCAGATGCGCGACGCGCGCCGGCGCCTTGAGCCGCATGCGCGCGGGATCGACGTCGAGCAGCGTGCCACCACCGATGGTGACGATCGGCGAGTACGAGCGCACGACGAAGCGATCGCCGGGCAGCGCCACCAGCGGCGCCTCCAGCCGGAATCGCGCGAAGGCACGCTCCCCGGGCGCGAGCTCGTTGGTCTCAAACAGCAGCACGCGCGCCATGATCTCGCTCGTGCCGGTGTGAAAGCGGACGCGGTCCCGCGTCTTCAGCGGTCGTGGTGCATCGGCGAGCAGCTCCAGCGTGCCGTCCACCAGCGTTGTCGCCAGCAAGGTGCCGGCGTGGCCGATGACGTCGCCACGCTCGAGCGCCGCGCGCTCGAGGCCTTGGAGATTGACGGCGGTACGCTGCCCGGCCAGCGCGCGCTCGACCGGCCGCCCGTGCGTCTGCACTCCGCGTACCTTGGCCACGAGCCCGCGCGGAAACACCTCGACGCGGTCCTCCACCGCGAGCGCACCGGCGGCGAGCGTGCCGGTGACCACGGTGCCGAAGCCCTTGATCGTGAAGACACGGTCGATCGGCAGCCGCGCGAGCTGGTCCGTCCCGCGCCGCGGCACCGTCGCCGCGAGGCCGCGCAGCGTCTTGCGCAGCTCTTCGAGACCGGCGCCCGTCTTGGCCGAGACGGGCACGACGGGGGCGCCCTCGAGAAACGTCCCGCGCACGAGGCCGGCGACGTCGTCGCGGACGAGCTCGATCCAGTCGGCCTCGACGGTATCGATCTTGGTCAGCACCACGCGGCCGGTGGGCACGCGGAGCAGCGAGCAGATGGCCAGGTGCTCGCGCGTCTGCGGCATCACGCCTTCGTCGGCGGCGATGATGAGCATCGCGAGGTCGATGCCGCCGACGCCGGCGAGCATGTTCTTGACGAAGCGCTCGTGACCCGGAACGTCGACGATCTCGATCGTCAGGCCGTCCGGCTCCTCGAGGAAGGCGAAGCCGAGATCGATCGTGATGCCGCGCGCCTTCTCCTCCGGCAGCCGATCGGTGTCCGTCCCCGTGAGCGCCTTGACGAGCGACGTCTTGCCGTGGTCGATGTGGCCGGCGGTGCCGACGACGACGTGCCGGCCGTCGCTCATCGGCGGGCGGCGGTGATGACGGCCTTGGTGAGCGCGGCCACCTGCGAGGGCAACACGGTCCGGCAGTCGAGGAACAAGCGGTCGTCGACGAGCCGCGCGACCACCGGCGGGTCGCCCACCCGCAGCGCGGCGTCGAGCGCACGCGCGGCGGCGTCCGTAGGACCGAGCGACAGCCCGGCCGTCGGCAGCTCCACCGTGGGCAGCGCGCCGCCGCCGACTTGCGAGCGCGCTTCGGTGACGAGCGCGCCGAGCCACTCCGTCACGTCCGCTCCGAGGCCACGGAGCACGCGACGCGCACGCGCCTTCACGGTCGTCAGCGGCTCGGTGAGAAGGCGCAGCGTTGGGACGGTCTCGCGCGCGGTGCCCGCCTCGTAGGCGTCGAGCGTCGCCTCGAGTGCGGCGATGGTGAACTTGTCGATCCGGAGCGCACGGTTCCACGGGTTCTTCTTCAGCCGCGACACGATCGCCCGCTTGCCCACGACGATGCCGGCCTGGGGGCCGCCGAGCAGCTTGTCACCGGAGAAGGACACGAGATCGACGCCGGCCGCGACCACCTCCGGCACCGTCGGCTCGTAGGGAAATCCCCACGGCCGCAGGTCGAGGAGCGAGCCGGAGCCCAGATCCTCCATGACCGGGATCCCGCGCTCACGCCCGAGCTCCGTGAGCTCGCGGCGCCCCACCTCGGCCGTGAAGCCGATGACCCGATAGTTCGAGGTGTGCACCTTGAGCAGGAGCGCGGTGTTCGGCCCGATGGCCTCGGCGTAGTCGCGCAGGTGCGTGCGGTTGGTGGCGCCGACCTCGCGCAGCACGGCGCCACTGCGCAGCATGATGTCCGGGATGCGGAACTCGCCGCCGATCTCGATCAGCTCTCCGCGCGAGACGATGACCTCCTTGCCGTGCGCGAGCGTCTCCAGGGCCAGCAGGACGGCGGCGGCGTTGTTGTTGACGACGAGCGCGTCCTCGGCGGCCGTCAGCCGGCGCAGCAGTCCTTCGACATGGCTGTAGCGCGAGCCCCGCTCCTTGCTGGGGAGGTCCAGCTCGAGGTTCGAATACGCCGCGGCCACGGCGGCGATCCGGTCGCGTGCGGCATCGCTCAAGAGCGCGCGCCCGAGATTGGTGTGCAGGACGACGCCGGTGGCATTGATGACCGGCCGGAGCGAGAAGGCGCCGGTCTGCTGTGTCGTCGCCAGCACGCGCGAGGCCAGCGTGTCGGCGTCGGCGGGCGGCGATCCGTCCCGCACGACACGGCGGCGCTCGGCGTCGAGCGTCTCCCGGACGGTCGCCGTCAGCCGCGCCCGCGAGACGCCGGCGACGGCGGGCTCGGCCGCGAGGCGCCGCACGAGCTGATCCACGGACGGCAGGCGGCGGAGCGTCGCGGCGTCGTCAGCGCTCACCGAGGGCCGCCTCGACCTTCGCGCGGACCCGGGCGATCACTTCCTGTGCCTCGGCGCGCCAGGCCTGGGCCGTCCACTTGCTGTCGGCGGGCTGGCCGCGGCGAACCGCGTCTTCCGTCAGTCCGCCCCAGAGCTCGTCGAGATCTTCCGCGGTGAGCCCCTGGCCGCGGAGCGCGCGCGTCCAGTCCGCCGCCAGCGCGTCGATCAGCCGATCGCGCTCGGCGGCCAGCCGCCGCGCCTTGCGAATGAGGTCGGCCAGTCGTGATGCCACGCTATTCCCTTACCAGATCGCGGATGGCATCGATGAGGTTGGCCTCGAAGCGACCGGTCGAGGCGCACGCGTAGACCGGCGTGGGGCGCAGCTTGCCGGAGGTGCCTTTGCGATGCGCCTGGGTGCGCATGCTCGAGTTGACCTGGACGCGGGTGGCGGAGCCATCGGCCTCGGCGAAGACCGTGAATGCGACCAGCGCCTCGCCCTCGAGGCGGTTCTCCCCGATGCGACCGCAGTCGGCGTAGAGGCCGATCGGCGTAACGACGTCGTCGGAGGCGATGACCCCGGAGTCGCGCGCGATGGCCCGCAGCGGAAGATTCTGCTTGGCCATCGCGCGAACGAGCGCCGTCCACGTGCGGTCGTAGGCAGCGGCCACTTCCGCGCGATAGGGCGGCGGGGCCAGTGGAGAGATGTGCGCGCGCGCGCAGCCGACCAGGGACAGCAAACCCATGACCATCAGGCTACCGCGGGTGGTGATCGATCCCACGGTACGCCCTGATGAAGCGCTCGATCCGCCCCGCGTCGAAATCGTCGAGCGTTTCGAGGCGCGTCCAGGCGGTGAGGGCGATGCGGCTCTTCATCGTGGGATACGGCGCGAGGATGACGTACCGATCATACTTGCGGACGATGCCGGCCAGCTTCTCGGCGAGCTCCGGACACTCGCAGTTGTACTGCACCACCACGCCGCCGTCCTCGAGATTGTGAACCTGCAGCTCGTCGGTGATCGGCTTGGTATGCACGCCCCACGGGGCAATGTAGGGCAGGTGCGGGCCGGACGTCGGCGGCGTCGAGTTGTATGCCTCGTGCGGCTCGCTCACCGTCTGCACGTGGAGATTGCCCTGGTCGAGGAACTTCTGGCCCGGAAGATCGGCTTGCGCGCGATAGGCGAAGTAGCCGACGACGACCGCGATGACCACCACAGCGGCGACGGCGGCGCCCTTCTTCCATCCCCGGCGCGCTCGGCGGCCGCCACGCCGTGCTGATTGCTCCTGTTTCGCCATGCTTCGCACACTCTCCCGTGGCGGAAGCGTGTGGGAGTCGAACCCACCTCCAGCTTGTCTAGAGCCGGACACCGGATTTGAAGTCCGGGAGGCCCACCGGGTTCCTAGACGCTTCCGAAGCCCTCCGAGTGTACCATCCGGCATCGTGAATTCTGACGGGGGGGTCGCGGTTTCACCGTGGCGCCTCGGTGGGTTGTCGCCGGCCGGCCTTGCGCGGGAAGTGTCCGCGCGGGTTCGGGAGCACGACGTCTTCGATCGTGCGGCGAGCCTCTCGTACTACTTCTTGTTCGCGTTGTTTCCGACCCTGCTCTTTCTGACCGCCCTGCTCGGTCTGTTACCCGTTCCGAAGCTCATGGATCGGCTGCTCGACTACATCACGCGCATGCTTCCCGGTGATGCGGCCTCCCTGCTGATCCGGACGCTGTCGGAGATCGTCAAGGGTGCGCGGGGCTCGCTCGTGTCGATCGGAGTGCTGGCGGCGCTGTGGAGTGCGGCGCGGGGCATGGTATCGATCCGCATTGCGCTCAACGTCGCCTGGGACGCCCGCGATACGCGCGCATGGTGGCGGCAGCGACTGGAAGCGGTCGCGCTCACGGTCGGGTTCTCGCTGTTCACGCTGTTGGCCCTGGTGTTGCTGGTGTTCGGCGAGCGCATGGGCGAGGCGGTGGCCGGCGCCCTCGGCGTCGGCGCCGTCTTCACGCGAGGCTGGAACATCGCCCGATGGCCGGTGATCTTGCTGCTCGCGCTGCTTGGCATCACGCTCGTATACCACTTCGCACCCGCCGTGCGGCCGCGCTGGTACTGGGTCACGCCGGGCAGCACGCTGGCCCTGGTCGGCTGGCTGGTCGCCTCGTACGGTCTCCGGCTTTACGTCGGCTACGTCGGTAGTTACAACACGACCTACGGCTCGATCGGCGGCGTCATTCTGCTGATGCTGTGGCTCTACCTTTCTAGCCTCACGCTCCTGATCGGCGCCGAGATCGACGCACTCGTTCGCACGGGGACGCCGGGGTCACGCTGAGCGGCCGGCCCGCCTATCGTCCTCCGGCGAGAGGCGGAAAGATATCGATGACGTCACCGGCGTGAACGCGCGCCTCCCCGTCCGCGTTGCTTCCGTTCAGCAGGGCGACATGGTCGAGGCTGGCAGGGATGCCGAGCCGCCGCGCGACGTCGGAGATCCGGGCCCCGTCGGGGACCTCGAGCGCGACCGTGCCGGCCTTGCTGCCTGGTGGGAGGAACTGGGTGAGAGTCGCGAAGAGCCTGACTTCGACGATCACCTGAATCCGCCCTGTCCGTCGCGCTCGACGGATGGGCGGGTGGCGACGCGCAGGCGGTCGCCGGGGTGGATCCGGGCCTGTTGCTCGAGTCGGTTCCAGCGCAGCAAATCGCGGACCGAGACGCCATATTGCTTGGCGATGGAGCTGACGGTATCCCGCGGCCGGACGACGTGGACGTCGCCACGCGAGGCGACGCGCCTGGATTTGATGCTCACCGAGGCGACTTCGGTGGGTGCAGTCCGCCGACGAGGCGCCAGCGCGACCGTCACCGCCTCGAGCGACCCGGCGGGAACACGGAGCTCCCATGGCCGGCCGGGCGGAGCCACCCCGCGAACGAGCACGCGATTGAGCGAGCGCAGCTGGGCGAACGGGACCGAGGCCGACGCCGCGAGCCGCCGAAGATCCGTGCCCGGAGGCACTTTCACCCGCGCGACGGCCACCGGCTCGGCCTCTCCAAACTCGAACCCGTAGCGGTCGGGATCGCGGCCGATCATCGTGGCCGCATGGATTTGCGGGACGAAGTCCTTCGTCTCGCGGCGCAGATACTTGGAGTCGGCGAGCGTCCAGAAGTCGGAGGAGCCGGTCTTCTCCATCGCCCGGATAATTTTCATCTCACCCGCGTTGTAGGCGGCCTGCGCGAGCGCCCAGGACCCGAACTGGTTGTAGAGATCGCCCAGATACGCGGCGGCGGCGACGGTGGACTTCTCGGGATCGTAGCGCTCGTCTACCCAGCTGTCGACGCGCAGGCCATACCGGCGCGCGGTGCCGGTCATGAACTGCCACATGCCCTTCGCGCCCACCCGCGAGACGGCATCCGGCTTGAAGCCGCTCTCGATCATCGCGGTATACGCCAGGTCCTCCGGTAGACCGCGCGCGCGAAGGACCTCGCGGATCATGCCGAGGTAGTGACCCGAGCGACTGACCCACACGGTCACGATGTCGCGCCGCTTGCCGGTGAACAGGTCGAGGAAATACTGGACCTGCGGATTGATCTCGACGGGATAGGAGGGGCCCTCGACGATGACCGGACGGTACGGAAGTCGGCTGCCCGCGGCAAAGGCTTCGGCCCACGCATCCGGCAGGTCCTCATCGATCTCGGCCAGCGCAGGCTGTTCCTCGGCCAGCGCTGGCTGTTCCTCGGCCAGCTCAGGCTCTTCCTCGGCCAGCGCTGGCTCTTCCGGCTTGGAACCGAAGTCAGAGACGCTCGGTTCACCCCCTAGAGGCGGCTCGACATCGGTGGGAAGGGCGACGGCGGTGGGCGATTCGTTGAATTCGGTGACGAGAGGCGACTCCGCATCGCTGCGCGCGGACGCGCTCAGCACCAAAATCAGCGAGAAACCCAGTGATGCGACGCGTAAATGGGCCCGAATCGCCATAGAAGGGGGAAGCTTCGTCATTTTTACCATGGTTCACAGGTCGGGTCAAATGTTCGCCCGACCAATTAGGTGCGCAACCGCGTCTGCTCAAGTAACGTGGACGCTCAGGGGGAGCGAGGTCGCGGTTGTGGGCAGTCAACCTATTACCTGGAGGATTCCGTGAAGAGACTGTTTGCTGTGCTGCTAGGCGTCGCGTTCGTTGCTGGCACCGTCGGGTCCGC
>DASTCJ010000105.1:0-7396 GCA_035605575.1 Candidatus Methylomirabilota bacterium | reverse complement strand
TTGCCGCTCCTGGCCGCCGTCATCTACTTCGTGACCGACCCGCTCATGATCATGCGCACGAGCATGCTGGAGGTGGCGGGCGACGACTTCGTGACCTTCGCGCGCGCGACGGGGCTGCCCGAGCGTCGCGTGCGCCATCTCGCGCGACGCAACGCGATCCTGCCCGTGCTCACGTACACGGCCATCATGGTGTCGTTCGCCTTCGGCGGCCAGGTGCTGCTGGAGGTGGTCTTCTCGTGGCCGGGCATGGGCAGGCTGATGGTGAGCTCGGTCACGCAGCGCGACTATCCAGTGGCGCAGGCAGCGTTCTTCTTCATGGCGGTCGTGGTCATCGTGCTCAACCTCGTGCTCGACATGCTGTACGCGGTGCTCGACCCGAGGATCACGTATGAGTAGCGTGCCGATGCCGCTGGTGGAGGCGCCGGGCGCCGACCACGAGCGCTGGGCCACCGCGCGCCTCGTCCTCGGCTCGCCGAGCGGCCTGGTCGGCGTCGCGCTGTTCGTATTCTTCTGCGTCCTCGCCGTGGCCGGCGAGCGTCTCGCCCCCTACGACCCGATGGCTATCCACTACCTGCCGAGCGGTAAGGTCGCCCAGGTGGAGGCGCCGTCGCGCGCGTTCTGGCTCGGCACGACCCACTACGGGCGCGACGTGCTGAGCCAGGTCATCGTCGGCTCGCGCGTCGCCTTCATCGTCGGCATCGTGTCGGCGTTCTTCATCGCGTTCATCGGCACCAACATCGGACTCATCGCGGGCTATTACGGCCGTCGCGTGGACGACGTGCTGATGCGCCTGACCGACATCGTCTTCGGCATCCCATTCCTGCCCTTCGCGGTGGTGCTGGTGGCGCTGCTGCGGCCGTCGATCTGGAACATCATCCTCACCATCTCCTGCCTGCTGTGGCGTACGACGGCGCGCGTCATCCGCTCGCAGGTGCTGAGTCTGCGCGAGCGGCCCTTCGTGCGCGCCGCCCGCGTGGCCGGCGCCAGTGATCTGCGGATCATGTACGTCCACCTGCTGCCGAACGTGATGCCGATGTCGCTGCTCTACGTCGCCTTCGGCGTGGCGTGGGCGGTGCTGGCCGAGGCGAGCCTGTCGTTCCTCGGCTTCGGCGACCCGCGCATGGTGAGCTGGGGCCAGATGCTCTACGCCGCCTACATCAGCGGGTCGATCCGCCACGCGTGGTGGTCCGTCGTGCCGCCCGGGCTCTGCATCACGGTCTTCACGGCGTCGGTGTTCCTGATCGGACGCGAGTACGAGCGCGTCGTGAACCCGCGGCTCGATCGCGGCTGATGGCCACCATGAGCCTGCTCAGCGTCGAGAATCTCTCCATCGAATACCGCAGCCGCCGCGGCGTCGTGCGCGCCGTGCGGAACACCTCGTTCGCGCTCGAGGCCGGCAAGACGCTCGGTGTCGTTGGCGAGTCGGGTTGTGGCAAGAGCACGCTCGCGATGGCCGTGCTCGGGCTATTGCCACCCACCGCCGCGGTGACGGGCGGGGCCGTGAAGCTTGGCGGCCGCGATCTCGTCAGGCTGGATCCGGAGAAGCTGCGTGGCCTGCGCTGGCGGAAGATGGCCTACATCCCGCAGAGCGCGATGAACTCGCTCAACCCGGTGGCGCGCCTGCGCGACCAGTTCCACGAGATCTGGCACGCGCACGGCGGGGCGCGCGACGGCGTGCGCGAGAAGGCGGAGGCGCTGTTCATCCGCGTGGGGCTCGATCCACGGCGCCTCGACAGCTATCCGCACGAGCTGTCGGGCGGGATGCGGCAGCGCGCCATCATCGCGATGGCGCTCATGTTCGAGCCGGAGCTGCTGGTAGCCGACGAGCCGACGACCGGCCTCGACGTGATCGTGCAGCGCGGCGTGCTGAATCTGCTGCGACGGCTCCAGGCGGAAGAGCAGATGTCGGTCATCTTCGTGAGCCACGACATCGCCGTCGTGGCCGAGCTGTGCGAGCGCGTCGCCGTGATGTACGCAGGCGAGATCGTCGAGCTCGGTCCCGCGCGCGCAATCTTCGGCGCGCCGTGCCACCCGTACACGATAGGTCTCGAGCAGGCGTTTCCCGACATTCGCGATCCGATGCGGACGCTGGTCAGCATCGCCGGCGCGCCGCCTCGCCTGGATCGCCCGCTCGATGGCTGTCCGTTCACCGCGCGCTGTCCGTTCGCGGTCGAGCGGTGCCGCATCGAAAAACCCGCGGTGCGGTCGATCGCGCCCGGACATCTGGTCGCGTGCCACTTCGCCGCGGAGGCCGAGATCAACCGCAAGCGCGCGCGCGAGCCGCTCGTCTGGCAGCGCGGGGGAACGGCATGAGCGGCGAGGTCCTCATCCGCTGCGACGACGTGCACAAGACGTACGAGGCGCGACGCACCCTGCGCGAGCTCGTGATGCCGCGGCACGGCGACGGCCATGCCATCCGCGCGCTCGACGGTGTCTCGTTCCGCCTCGAGCGCGGCCGTGTGCTCGGCGTGGCCGGGGAGAGCGGCAGCGGCAAGAGCACGCTCGCCAACCTGCTGGTCGGTCTCGAGCGGCCGACGGGCGGTCTCATCCGTATGGGCGATCGCGACCTTGCCCGGCTGCACGGCAAAGAGCTGCTGGCGTTTCGCCGCCAGGTGCAGATGGTCTTCCAGGATCCGTTCGCCTCGCTGAATCCGCGCTTCACCGTGCGTCGCACGGTGGAGGAACCGCTCGTGATCCACGGCATCGGCGACCGCGCCTCGCGGCTCGCGCGCGTGCGCGAAGCGCTCGAAGAGGCAGACCTGCGTCCGGCCGAGCTGTTCCTCGACCGGTTCCCGCACCAGCTGTCAGGCGGCCAGCGACAGCGGGCGGCCATCGCGCGGGCGATCGTGCTACGCCCCAGCGCGCTGGTGGCCGACGAGCCGGTGTCGATGCTCGACGTCTCCGTGCGGGCCGGAATCTTGCGATTGCTGCGCGGTCTCGTCGACCGGCTCGCGATGTCGCTCGTGTTCATCACCCACGATCTGTCGCTGATCGGGCAGATGTGCGACGAGCTTGCGATCATGTACCAGGGGCGCATCGTGGAGCTGGGGCCCGCGCTCGACGTGCTGGCGAAGCCGCTGCATCCGTACACACGGGCGCTCATCGCTGCCGTGCCGGTGCCGGATCCCGAGCAGCGGCCCGCCGATGATGCCGTGGCGCTGCTGGAGGCGATGGCGCCGTCGGCGAGCGTGCACGGCTGTCGCTTCGCGCTCCGCTGCGTGTACGCGGTCAAACGGTGCCATGGTGACGATCCGCGCCTGCGCCCGATCGACGGAGCACACGAAGGCGCCTGTCACGAGATCGAGCGGATCCGGACCGCCGAAAAGGAGAAGTCATGGCGACATTGAAGGAAGCGATCCTGGCGCACGTCGTGCCCGACGAGGTGATCTCGCTCACCAAGGACATCGTGCGCATCCCGAGCTACACGGCGGACGAGACCGAAGTCGCGCGTTTCCTGCACGGCTACTTCGAGAAGCAAGGCTTCGAGTCGGAGCTGCAGGAGGTGGATCCGGGGCGCTTTCAGACCATCGCGCGACTGCGGGGGACGGGTGGCGGCCAGAGCCTGATGCTGAACGGCCATCTCGACATCGACCCGATCCCGAGCGGCTGGGCGCGCGACCCGTGGACGCCGACCATCGAGGGCGACCGGTTCTATGGCGCCGGCGTCTACAACATGAAGGGCGGCGTCGCCGCCATGATCATGGGCGCGGTGGCCGCGCGCCGCGCGGGACGGCTGCGGGGCGACGTGATCGTGGCGTGCGTCGACGGCGAGCTGCAGGGCGGCGTGGGCACCGTGCACATGCTGAAGAAAGGCATCCGCGCCGACATGGCGGTCGTCCCGGAGCCCTACAGCACGAAGCACATCATCACCAAGCACACCGGCGTGATGGAGCTCGCCGTTCACGTGCTGGGCCGCTCGGTGCACATCTCACGCATGGAGCAGGGCATCAACGCCATCGCCAAGGCCGCGCGCGTGGTGCAGGCGCTCGAGACGATCAAGCTGACCGGCCAGCCGGACCCCGACCTGCCGGGGCTGCCGCGACTGAACGTGGGGACGATCATCGGCGGTCGCGGGCGCGAGCTCGAGCTGCGTGGCGCCAACATCGTGCCCGACATGTGCACGATCATCCTCGACATCCGCTTCCCCGTCAGCGTCACGCCGGAGTCGGCAATGGCCGACGTGCGGCGCGCACTCGACAGCGTGGCAGCCACGGACAAGGATCTGAAGTACGAGATCGAGTTTCCGATTCGCCCCGAGCGGCGGCAGTTCCGCGAGGTCATGCTGCCGCTCTCGGTGCCGGCGAGCGAGCCGATCGTGCAGATCCTCAAGGCGAACGTGACCGCGATCGTCGGTGAGGAGCCGACGGTGGGCGCGCATTCGCCGCAGAGCTACGCGGGCAACGACACGTCGCACCTCTGGGGCGCCGGAATCCCGTGCTGTCTCTACGGCCCCGCCGGCGGCTACGACGAGGGGCGCTCGGACCGCTGGACGTCGATCGAGCAGATCGTGCAGTGTGCGCGCGTCTTCGGCGCCACCATCGCGGACGTCTGCGCATGACCGTGCCCGAGGTGGCCAAGAGCACGAAGGAAGGCCTGCGAGCGACGCTGGCCGATCTGACCGCGCTGCACGGCGCGCCCGGCTTCGAGCAGCCACTGGTGCAGTACTTCCAGCGGCGCGTGGCCGGGCTTGCTGACCGGGTCGACACCGATCGCTACGGCAACGTGACGGCAACCAAGAACGGACGGCAGCCACATCCGCGACTGATGCTGAGCGCGCATCTCGACGAGATCGGCTTCATCGTGAAGGGGATCGAGCCCGATGGCTTTCTGCGCTTCGACCGTCTCGGCGGCTTCGGCGACGTCTTTCTCCCCAGCCGCCGCGTGTCGGTCAACGGCCACTTCGGGATCATCGGCGGCCGTCCGGGACATCTGCAGTCGGCGGATGCGGCGCCGCGCCTTCCCACGGTGACCGACCTCTACATCGACGTGGGTGCCTCGAGCGCCGAGGAAGTGAGCGCGATGAACATTCACGTCGGTGATCCCGTCACCTACGTGGGCGAGCTCGCGGAGTTCAGCGCGCGCGATCGTGTGTGCGGCAAGGGCATGGACGATCGCCTCGGCGTGGCCATCCTGATCCAGCTCCTGGTCGAGCTAGAGGGCGTGACGCCGCACGCCCCCGTGCTCGCGGTCGCGACGGTGCTCGAGCAGGTGGGCCTGCGCGGCGCGGCGATGGCCGCGCACCGGCTGGAGCCAGACTACGCCATCGCCATCGATGGGCTGTCGGCGGGGGATACGCCCGATTCGAGCACGACGCGAGACTTGCCGGTGGTCATGGGGCGCGGTCCCGTGGTGCTGCTGGCCGCGTCCACCAATATCTTCCGCGGCAGCATCGCGCACCCCGCCATGAAGCGCTACCTGCTCGCGGCGGCGGAGAGCGAGCGCATCCCCGTGCAGCTCGCGACGCACCTGCTCCGCGGCT
This sequence comes from Candidatus Methylomirabilota bacterium, assembly GCA_035605575.1. GTDB lineage: Bacteria > Methylomirabilota > Methylomirabilia > Rokubacteriales > CSP1-6 > AR12. Next base: position 1,917 of record DASTCJ010000105.1, on the reverse strand, counting down.
CGACCGAGGCCGCGTCGATTCATCTCACGCGCGACGGCGTCCCGACCATCAGCGTCGGGGTGCCGCGGCGGTACTCGTATTCGCCGAACGAGGTCGTCGATCTGAACGACCTCGGGCTGGCCGTGCGGCTGCTCGCGCGCTTCGTCCGCGACATGGAGCAACACACCGATCTCGGATTCGTGTAAGGAGCCGACCATGGCGACCGCCCTTCCGGACGAGTGGAGCTACCACCAGACGATCAAAGCCTTCGCGTCCGAGGCCGAGCCCGCGTTCGAAAGCCCGGAGCAGCAGGAGCTGGTGTGGGGCCGCGAGTGGGGCTGCCCCAACGACGTCGGCACGCTGCGCGTGGTGCTGCTCTGCCGTCCGCCGGATGATCTCGCCACCGTGGTCGACACCGCGCGGTGGGACAGCGAGCTCCAGGCCTACGCGGACCGCGAGGCCGGCTGGTACTGGCGGCACCGCGAGCCACCGGATCTCAAGCGCATGCGCGAGCAGCACGACCGCCTCGCGGCGATTCTTCGCGCCGAGGGCGTGCATCTCGCGTACGTCGAGGGCACCGTGCCGGGCCACATCAAGTCGCAGTCGACGCGCGATCAGGTCGTCGCCGTGCGCGGGGGCGCCATCATCTGCCGGATGGGCGCGCGTCTGCGCCGCGGCGAGGAAGCGCCGGTCACCCGCGCCGTGGCCGCGCTCGGCATGCCGATCCTCCGGACGATCAACGGCTCGGGCATCTTCGAGGGTGGCAGCTTCGCGATGATCAACGAGCGGACGGCGGTCGTCGGCATCGGCGCGCGCGCCAACCCGGAGGGTGCGCGGCAGGTCGAGGAGGTGCTCCGGACGCTCGACGTGGAGCTGCTGAAGGTGGAGCTCAACGGCTACAAGCAGCACATCGACGGCGCGTTCGTGATGGCGGACGTCGACGTCGCGCTGATCAACCCGATCGGGCTGCCGTTCTGGTTCCTCGAGAAGCTGAAGGCGCTGAAGATACGCACCGTCGAGTGCCAGCCGGACGATCCGCCGTTCACCGTGAACTGCCTGGCCGTCCGGCCCGGGCGCGTCATCATGAGCCGAACCTCGCCGCGCACGGTGGAGCAACTCGGCAAGGCCGGCGTCGACGTCATCGCGCTCGACTACGAGCACGTCTATCGCGGCGGCGGTGGCGTGCACTGCTCGACGGCGCCGCTCGTGCGCGATCGCGTCTAGCGATGCACCGCCGACGGTGGCGATGGCTTGTCGCGGCGGGCCTCTGCCCGTTGCTCGCCGGCTGCACGCTATCCCGCCCGCATTACACGTCGCCGGATGTCAGCGTCGGCGAGCCCGCGTTCGTGCGCACGCTGGAGGCGCATACCGACTCGCCGCTGGTACGGGGTAACAGCGCGCAGATTCTCCTGAACGGCGACGAGATCTTTCCGGCGATGCTGGCCGCGATCCGGCAGGCGAAGACCACGATCAGCTTCGCGAACTTCGTCTACGAGAAAGGTGACATCGCGCGCGACATGGCCGAGGCGCTGGCCGAGCGCTGCCGTGCCGGGGTCGGCGTCAACGTCCTCCTGGACGCCGTCGGCAGCAACGGCATGCCGAAGAAGTACCGGCAGCTGATGGAGCGCGCGGGCTGTCATGTGGCCAGCTATCACTCCATCAACCCGTTCGCCATCAAGCGCATCAACCACCGCAATCACCGGCGCGTGCTGGTCGTGGATGGTCGCATCGGCTTCACGGGTGGCACGGGCGTCGGCGAGAAGTGGACGGGCGACGGGCGTACGAAGGGTTACTGGCGGCAGACCGACGTCCGCGTCGAAGGGCCGATCGTCAGCCACCTGCAGGCGGCCTTCGCCGAGAACTGGCGCGACGCTACCGGGTTCATGCTGGGCGGGCGACCCCTACTTTCCGGCGATCGAGCCGCGCGGGACGCTGACC
>DASTCJ010000229.1:0-16860 GCA_035605575.1 Candidatus Methylomirabilota bacterium | reverse complement strand
GAAGGTGCACCACCCCGATCCGCGCGAGAACCGCAAGCGCGTCGAGGCGGTGCGCACCGCGCTCGGCGACGGCGTGCGCCTGATGGTCGACGTCAACCAGCGCCTGGACGTCCTCGGCAACATCCGGCTCGCGCAGGCGCTCGAGGACCTGGACCTCGTCTGGTACGAGGAGCCCGTGCTCGCCGACGATCTCGCCGGCTGCGCGGAAGTCGCGCGCGCCATCGCGATCCCGGTGGCAACCGGCGAGAACAACTACACGCGCTTCGAGTTCCGTGAGGCCATCGAGCGTCGGGCGGCGACCTACTTGATGCCCGACGTGTGCCGTGCCAACGGCTTCAGCGAGATGCTGCGCATCGGCGCGCTCGCCGCCGCCCATCAGGTGGCCGTCTCGCCGCACGTCGTTCACGAGCTGTCGGTTCATCTCGCGGCGGCCATGCCGAACGCATTCCTCGTCGAGTTCATCGATTGGACACCGGGCGATCTCTTCGAAGGCATGCCGCGCTGCGAGGACGGCGCCTTCCGCATCTCCGACCGACCCGGCCACGGTATCGCGCTCGCATCGGACACAGAGAAGAAATACCGGATGCCGTAAGGCCGTTCGGGCGACGACGGCGCCGTCGAACGCGCGCTAGTTTCGGGTCGCGGCCGGCTTCACCGTGCCGACGCGCTTCTCGTAGGCCTCGACGGCCTTCTTCAAATCACGGTACTGCTCGCAGCCGAAGAGACAGAGACGACTGAGACGAGCGAGATGCTCTTTCGCCTTCGAAAGGTCATCGAGCGCGAGATACGCCTCGCCGATGTATTCGTGAGCGCCCCGGTGCTTGGGGTCGAGCGCCAGCGCTTTCTCGTAGATCGGAATCGACTTCGCGGGATCGCCATTCTTGCGGGTCGCGTAGGCCAGCCAGTTGTACGCATCGGCGTTGTCTGGCTGGCGTGTGACGATCTCTTCGAGCATCGGAATCGCCCGCGCGTACTGCCGGGCGTCGATGGCCTGCACGGCGGACACCATTGCCGGATCTTGTGCCTTCGCCGACACGTCACCGCCGCCGCCACCACCGCCGTCGCCGAGCGCGAGCGCGGGAAGCAAGAGCATACCGAACGCCGTGAGCATCGCCGGCCGCCACTTCGTCGCCATGACACCCTCCTCGCCGAGCATTCGATCGATCAGTCCGCCACTCAAACCGGCGAGGCGCCGTCGCCGTTCCCACGCTCAGTCGACGCGGAACACGCAATCGCGCGGGAGACGCTGGATCGACGTCTGACCGCAGAGCGCCATGGCGATGCGGACCTCCTGGCGCAGCAGCCCGAGCGCGGCCGCCACGCCATCGGCGCCATCCACGGCCAGTCCCCACAACGCGGTGCGTCCAACCGCGACCGCGCGCGCCCCGAGCGCCACGCCTTTCAGCACATCCGTTCCTCGATTGAACCCGCCGTCGACCACGAGGTCGGCGCGGCCGCTCACCGCGTCCGCAATCGCGGGCAAGGCATCGATGGAGGCCTGAGTGCTGTCGAGCTGACGGCCGCCATGGTTCGAGACCCAGATCAGGCGCACGCCCATGTCGACGGCGCGGAGGGCGTCGCGCGCGGTCATCACGCCCTTCAGCCCGATCGGCAGCCGCGTGGTCTTCATCAGGAACTCCACATCCGTCCACGTCAGCCGCGTCGGATAGTTCGGATCGGGGCCGCGGGGGTTCGGCGCCTTGGCCATGGCTTCGCGCGGGCTCCAGCGCGCGGCGATGTCGCGCTCGCGCCGGCTGTACACCTGCACGTCGACGGTGAGACAGACCGAGAGATAGCCGGCCGCCTCCACGCGCGCGAGATAGTCGGTGACCCACGCCCGGTCGCCGAAGTGATAGAGCTGGAACATCTTCGGACCCTTGCTGGCCGCCGCCACCGACTCCACGGAGAAGCCGGTGGCGCCGCTGAGGAACTGCAGCGTGTCGGCGCGCTCGGCGCCGCGGCCCATCTCGATGTCGCCCTCGTCGTGAAACAGGATGAGGCCGCCCATCGGGGCGATGACGACCGGCCAGGACAGCGGCACCCCGAGCAGGCTCGTGCTCGTGTCGAGCTCGCGCGCGTCGACGAGAATGTCCTGACGGATGGCCAGCCGCTGGATGGCGCGCCGGTTGCGGCGCAGCGTCGTCTCCGTCTCGGCGCCGCCATCGCCGAAGTTGAACACCTCGCGCGGAAGCCTGGCGCGCGCTTCGCGGCGGAACTCGGGCAGTGTCACGAGCGGTCGGATCACGGCTGTCCTCCTCGACGTCGGGCGACGTGCTGCTCCATCTCCTCGAGCGTCCGCGGCCAATCGGCCTTCAGCAGACGGGAGAGCGCGCGATCGGCGAGCAAGCGACCGCCGGTCTGGCACGTCGGGCAATAGTTGGTTTCGTTCTCGGCGTGGACGATGCGCTGCACGGGCGACCCGCAGTCCGGACACGGCTTGCCGTAGCGGCCGTGCACGGCCATGCCCTCACGGAACGCGGTGACGCCTTCGGGAAATCCACCGCCCGCGTCGCGACGCAGGCGTTCGACCCAATCGGCGAGCGTCGTACGGGCGGCGTCGAAGAGCCGCGCGAGCTCCACGTCCGTCAGGTGACGCGTGAGCTTCACCGGCGACAGGCGCGCGCGGTGCAGGATCTCGTCACCATAGGCGTTGCCGATGCCGCTCAGCACGTGCGGATCGGTGAGCGCACGCTTCAGCGTGTGGCTCTCGGCGGCGAGCGCTTCGCGGAACGCCGCGAGGTCGACATCGGAGATCTCGAGCCCACCGGGATCGTGCTCGGCGAGGGCGCGCTCGCCGCGTACCAGATGGATGGCCGCGCGCTTCTTGGTGCCGGCCTCGGTCATCAGCAGCGTGCCGGTCGAGAAGTCGAGAGCGGCCACGCCGATCTTGCCGGGCACCCTGGCGCCGGCGGGCTTCCAGTGCAGCCGCCCGGCGATCATCAGATGGATCACCACGAAGCGCTCGTCGGCGAGCGCGATGACGATGCGCTTGCCGAGCCGCCGTACGCTGCGGACCTCCCGACCGACCACCTCGGCAAGCGGCGGATCGACCGAGCGCAGGACGAACGGCGTGGCGAGGCGCACGCGGTCGAGGCGGGCGCCGGTGATACGCTCGCGCAGGGCCTCGACGTACACGGTCACATCCGGAAGCTCGGGCACGGCACCGGCATCTTCTCACGGGTACAATGACCGGCCTATGACCCCGCCTGCGCCGGGAACGCCCGAACCACCGGTCGCCCGGCGCGTGTCGCACGTGACGGAGATTCACGGCGACCGGCTCGTCGATCCCTACTACTGGCTCCGCGAGAAAGACGACGCCGACGTCGCCGCCTATCTGCACGCCGAGAACGCCTACACGGACGCCGTGACCAAGGACACGGAGGCGTTCCAGCAGGCGCTCTACACCGAGATGCTGGCCCGGATCAAGGAAGACGACGTCACCGTTCCGTTCCGGCGTGGCCGGCATTTCTATTACTCGCGCACGGAGACCGGCAAGCAGTATCCGATCTATTGCCGCAAGGCGGACAGCCTCGATGCCGCCGAGCAGATCGTGCTCGACCTGAACGTGCTGGCGGCCGGACACGCCTTCTTCTCGCTGGGCGCCTACACGGTGAGCGACGAGGGCCGCTGGCTCGCGTACTCGACCGACGTCACCGGCTTTCGCGAGTACACGCTCGTCATCAAGGACCTCGACACCGACACGGTCCTGGACGTCCGCGTCGAGAAGGTGTCGTCGGTGGCGTGGCCGGCCGATCCCAGCATCCTGTTTTACGCGACGGAGGACGACGCCAAGCGGCCTCATCGGCTGTGGCGTCATCGGCTGCGTGGCGATACGCGCGAGCTCGTGTACGAGGAGGACGACGCGCTGTTCAGGGTCGGCGTGGCTCGGTCGCGCAGCCTGGCCTGGCTCTTCCTCGCCTCGCGCTCGTTCCAGTCGAGCGAGTGGCGCTGCCTGCCGGCCGCCAGCGTCGACGGCAGCTGGCGCCTGATTCAGCCGCGCGAGAAGGAGCACGAGTACGATGTCGATCACCGCCGCGACCGGTTCTGGATCCGCACCAACGGCGGCGGCCGGCGAAACTTCCGCCTCGTCACGGCGCCCGTCGACGATCCGTCGGCGGACCACTGGACGGAGGAGATCGCGCATCGCGAGGACGTCATGCTCGAGGATGTCGACCTCTTCGCCCACCATGCCGTGGTGCACGAGCGGGAGGACGGCCTGATCCGCCTGCGCGTGCTCGATCTCGCCGCCGGCGGCTCGCACCACGTGGCGTTCCCCGAGCCGACGTACGAGGTGAGCGCCGACGCCAACGCGGAGTTCGACGTCCGCACCTATCGCTTCCGCTACCAGTCGCTGGTGACACCCGCCTCGGTCTACGACTACGCCATGGACACACGCGAGTCGACGCTGCTGAAGCAGACGCCGGTGCTCGGCGGCTACGATCCTGCCCGGTACCGATCGGAGCGTCGCTACGCGCTGGCGCCGGACGGCGTGCGGGTGCCCATCTCGCTCGTGCATCGCGCCGATGCGCCGCCGGATGCCACGCGCCCGATGCTGCTGACCGGTTACGGCGCCTACGGTCTGCCCTACCCGGTGACGTTCTCCTCGAGTCGCCTGAGCCTTCTCGATCGCGGCGTCAGCTTCGCCATCGCCCATATCCGCGGCGGCGGTGAGGGCGGCAAGCGCTGGCACGACGCCGGCCGGCTGAAGAACAAGCCGAACACGTTCACGGATTTCATCGCCGCCGCCGACCATCTGGTGGCTCATCACTACACCGCCCACGCTCGGCTCGTCATCGAGGGCGGCAGCGCGGGTGGGCTCCTCATCGGCGCCGTGCTGAACCGACGACCGGATGTCGCCACGGCCGCGGTCCTGCGCGTGCCGTTCGTGGATGTGATCAACACCATGCTCGACGAGTCGCTGCCGCTGACGGTGGGAGAGTTCGAGGAGTGGGGCAATCCGAAAGAGCGCGACTACTACGACGTCATCAAGACGTATTGTCCATACACCAACCTCGCGCCCCGCCGCTATCCGCGCATGCTCATCAGGACGTCGCTCCATGACAGCCAGGTGATGTACTGGGAGCCGGCGAAGTACGTCGCCGGGCTGCGATCCGTCGCGCCGGAGACGCCGCTGATCTTCAAGATCAACATGGCGGCCGGCCATGGCGGCGCCTCCGGTCGATACGACTATCTGCGCGAGGTCGCCTTCGACTACGCGTTCATCCTCACCACGCTCGGGAGACAGACATGAAGGTCGCGCGCCTGGACACGCTCCACGCCGACGCCGGGAAGGGCAACTTCGATTTCCTGAAGATCACCGCCGAGGATGGGCTCGTCGGCTGGAGCGAGTACAACGAGACGTTCGGCGGCCACGGCGTCACGGCCGCCATCGAAGGCCTGGCATCCTTGGTGATCGGCAAGGATCCGTACGGATACGAGTCGATCGTGGCCACGATGTACGCGGCACGCCGTCAGGCGCCGGGGGGGCTCGTGCAGCAGGCCATCGCGGCCATCGAGAACGCCCTGATCGATCTCAAGGCGAAAGCGCTCGGGGTGCCGGTCTACGAGCTCTTCGGCGGGCCGCAGCGCGAGCGGCTGCGCCTGTACTGGTCGCACTGCGGGTCGTTTCGCGTCGGGCTGTCGAAGGAGATGCAGATCCCCGCCATCCGCGGTCTCGACGACGTGGTCGCGCAGGGCAAGGAGGTCGTCTCGCGCGGGTACACGGCGCTCAAGACGAACATCTTCGTCTTCGACGATGGCGCGCCCCACCTGCACATGCCCGGGTTCGCGCGGAGCGGCCCCGAGTTTCCCTCGCTGAACGCCGAGCGCCGCATCATCACGGCGCTGCGCGACCAGCTGGCCGCGTTTCGCGAGGGTGCCGGCACGGACACCGACATCCTCGTCGACCTGAACTTCAACTTCCGGACGGAAGGCTTTGTCAAGGTCGCGCGCGCGCTGGGGCCGTTCGATCTGTTGTGGGTCGAGATCGATTCGTTCGATCCCGAGGCGCTCCACTACGTCCGCGCGCGCATCCCGATGCCGCTCGCCTCCTGCGAGAGCCTGTACGGCCGGCGCGGCTATCGGCCATTCTTCGAAGCGCAGTCGGCCGACGTCGCCATCATCGACGCGCCGTGGAACGGCGTGGCCGAGTCGCTGAAGATCGCGGCGCTGGCCGACAGCTACGAGGTCAACGTGGCCCCGCACAATTTCTACGGACACCTCAGTACCCTGATGAACGCGCACTGGTGCGCGGTGACGCCGAATTTCCGGATCATGGAGATCGACGTCGACAACGTGCCATGGTTCGACGAGCTCTACACGGTGAAGCCGGTGATCAAGGACGGCTACTTGCAGCTGCCCACCACGCCGGGCTGGGGCACCGAGGTCAACGAGGCCGGCGTGAAGGCCCATCCGCCGAGGAGGATCGGATGAAGATCGCGCGCGTCGAGCATCTCCACGCGGACGCCGGCCAGCGCAACTTCGACTTTCTCAAGATCTCGACCGACGACGGCCTCGTCGGCTGGAGCGAGTACAACGAGTCCTTCGGCGGCCTCGGTGTCTCCGCCGTCATCGACGGTCTCGCCGCCCAGGTGGTCGGCAAGGATCCGCGCGCCTACGAGGCGATCGTCACGCATCTCTACGCCATCCGGCGGCAGGCGGCCGGCGGCGTCGTGCAGCAGGCCATCGGCGCCATCGAGAACGCGCTGCTCGATCTCAAGGCGAAGGCGCTCGGCGTGCCCGTCTACTCGATGCTCGGCGGTCCGGTGCGCGAGCGAATCCGCGCCTACTGGTCCCACTGCGGAACGTATCGGATGTCCTGGTGGAAGGAGATGCAGCTGCCGCAGGTGAAGAGCCTGCACGACGTCGTCGCCATCGGCAAGGAAGCGCGGGAGAAGGGCTGGACGGCGCTCAAGACGAACCCCATGGTCTTCAACGTGGCGGAGCCCTACCAGCACGCGCCGGGCTTCGCGCGACGCGGGCCGGGCTTTCCCGAGCTGAACGCCGACCGCAACGTGCTCGAGAACATCCGCCAGCAGCTGGCGGCGTTTCGCGAGGGGGCCGGCAAGGACATGGACATCCTGGTCGACCTGAACTTCAACTTCAAGACGGAGGGCTTCCTCCGGATGGCGAAGGCGATGGAGCCCTTCGACATCTTCTGGGTGGAGATCGACACGCGGGATCCGAGGGCGCTGCACTACATCCGCTCGCGCACGAGCATTCCCGTCGCCTCGTGCGAGTGTCTCTTCGGTCGCCGCGATTACCGTCCGTACTTCGAGCAGCAGGCGGTCGACGTCGCCATCATCGACACGCCGTGGAACGGCGTGGCGGAGTCGGTGAAGATCGCCAACATCGCCGAGACCTACGAGGTCAACGTGGCGCCGCACAACTTCTACGGCCACCTGGCGACCATGATGAACATCCACTTCTGCGCGGTGGTGCCGAATCTCAGGATCATGGAGATCGATCCCGACGTGGTGCCGTGGTACGACGACCTCGTCACCGTGAAGCCCGTCTTCAAGGACGGCCACCTGCAGCTGCCGACCGGTCCGGGCTGGGGCACCGAGGTCAACGAGGCGGCGGTGAAGGCGCATCCGCCACGGAGCCACGTCCGTCTCTCTCAGGCCACCCACGAGAGAAGTGGACACAGCGCTCCGATACAGAGGACACGCTGATGGCGACGACGGACATCCACCATCGCACGCTGGAGACCAACGGAATCCGGATGCACATCGCCGAAGCGGGCGAGGGACCGCTCGTCATCCTCTGTCACGGCTTCCCCGAGTCCTGGTACTCGTGGCGCCATCAACTGACCGCGCTCGCCGAAGCCGGTTACCACGCGGTCGCGCCCGATCAGCGCGGCTACGGTCAGACGGACAAGCCGGAGCCGATCGAGCAGTACACCATGCTCCACCTGGTCGGCGACCTCGTCGGCCTGCTCGACGCGCTGGGCGCTCCGAGCGCCGTGATCGCCGGTCACGACTGGGGCGCGCCGGTCGCGTGGCACGCGGCGTTGCTGCGACCCGAGCGCTTCCGTGCCGTGATCGGGCTCAGCGTTCCGTTCCGGCCGCGGGGCAGCACCCGCCCGACCACCGTGATGCCGCGCACCGACGATGCGGTCTTCTACCAGCTCTATTTTCAGGAGCCGGGCGTGGCGGAGGCCGAGCTCGAACGTGATCCGCGCGACAGCCTCCGCCGCATCCTCTTCTGGGGATCGGGTGACGCGCGCCCGGCCGCGCTGGCGCCCGGCGTCGGCGGCGTCGGGATGGTGCCGAAGAGCGGCGGTTTTCTCGCGCGCCGCGAGGCACCGGCCACGCTGCCCGCCTGGCTCACGGAAGCCGACGTCGATTTCTACGCGGGCGAGTTCGAGCGGGCCGGCTTCCGCGGCGGTCTGAACTGGTATCGCAACATCGACCGCAACTGGGAGCTGCTCGCCCCGTGGGCCGGCGCGAAGGTCATCGTCCCGGCGCTGTTCGTGACGGGCGATCGCGATCTCGTCCTCAGCTTCCGCGGCATGGATCAGCTGCTGCCGGCGTTGAAGCAGTTCGTCCCCGAGCTGCGCCAGACGATCATCCTGCCCGGCTGCGGGCACTGGACACAGCAGGAGCGCGCCGCTGATGTCAATACCGCCATGCTCCAGTTCCTGAAGACGGTGGCCTGATCGTGCCCGCCATCGCGTTCGACGTCGTCCTGCGCCGGCCGCTCGCCGACGGCAAGCCCTTCGGCGACGCGGGTCCGTACGAGGAGCTGAAGGGGCGGCTCCGCTTCGCCCTCGATCCCGCGCACGCCACGAATCGTGGGATCACCGACATCGACCTCGCACCGGTGAACGCACGCGGCCACGTCGAGTTCGCCGCCGACGTCTCCGTGCTGGCGCCGGTCGACCGTGCCCGCGGCAGCGGTCGCGTGCTGGTCGACGTCGTGAACCGCGGCAACACCGTGAGCGTGCCGAACTTCAATCACGCCACGCGACCGATGTTCCAGGTCGGCTCCGACCCGAACCCGCCGATCGACGTCGGGGACGGTTTCCTCATGCGCCGTGGCTGGGTCGTCGCCTCCTGCGGCTGGCAGGGCGACCTGCCGGAGCTCCCCGGTCTCTTCCGTCTGCACGGCGTGGAAGCGCACGAGAACGGCGCGCCCCTCACCGGCCGGGTGTACGTGCAATGCCAGGCGCCGCAGGACGTGCCGCACTTCCTGCTCTCCGATCGCGGTCACCAGCCGTACCGCGCCGCGAATCTCGACGCGAAAGACGCCATGCTGACCGTCCGCGACATGCCGGACGCCGCGCCCGAGGTCATTCCACGCGAGCGCTGGAAGTTCGCGCGCGTCGAAAGCGGCCGCGTGGTTCCCGATGCGGGGCACGTATGGCTCGACGGTGGCTTCGCCAAGGGCCGGCTCTATCACGTCGCCTACACCGCGGTCGGCGCGCCGGTGATGGGACTCGGCATCGCCGCGCTCCGTGACTGCGCCGCCTGGCTGAAGCACGGGCCGGCCGCGGCGGGAAATCCGGCGCCGGGCGCGCTCCACTGGGCGTATGCCTACGGACGCTCGCAGACCGGACGGCTGCTGCGCACCCTGCTTCACTACGACCTGAACACCGACGAGGCCGGCCGCGACGCGTTCGACGGAATTCTGGCCAACGTCGCCGGCGGCATGCGCGGGGAATTCAACCAGCGGTTCGGTCAGAACTCGAAGGACCGACCGTGGACGATGGCGCACCTCGAGCCATTCCAGGTCGAGCCGCGCGGCCGCGTGAAGGTCTTCTACACCAATACGGCGGCCGAGTATCATCGCGGCGACGCGTCGCTCGTCCACACGGATCCGGATGGTCACCGCGACGTCGCGCACGGACCGAACGTGCGTGTCTATCACTTCGCGGGCACCGAGCACGGCCTCGGCGTGTGGCCGCCGACCGACACGCAGGTCGCCGCCGCCGATCCCCACGCCTGGACCGAGCGCGCGCAGCACCTGCGCGGCGTCGTGAATTACGGCCGGCTCCTCCGCGCGTGCCTGGTCAGCCTCGATCGCTGGGTGACCGAGGGGGTGGCGCCGCCGGCGAGCCGTCATCCGCGCGTGACCGATGGCACCGCGGTGACACCGCAGACGCTCGCGCCGGTGTTCGACGCGATCCCCGACGCACGCTATCCACGACGACACGCGCGTCCTCAGCGCGTCGACTTCGGCGCCGATCCAGCAATGCGCCGCCTGATGGTGACGCCGCCCCGCGTCGGCGCCGCCTATGGCACACGCGTGTCGGCCGTGAACGATGACGGCAACGAGATCGCCGGCGTCGTTCTGCCCGAGGTCGCGGTCCCGCTGGCGACGCACACGGGGTGGAATCTCCGTCACGCCGACATCGGCGGAATCGACCAGCTGCTGGTCTTCGCCGGCGCGACCCTCCCGTTTGCGAAGACGGCCGCCGAGCGGGCAGCCCGTCGCGATCCACGTCCGTCGATCGCCGAGCGCTATTCCTCGCGGAGCGATTACCTCGCGCGCGTGCGCGACGCCGCGCAGGCGCTCGTCAAGGACGGCTATCTGCTGGAAGAGGACGTGGAGACCTCGATGGCATTTGCTCGGCGGCTCTGGGAGGCGTGGGCCACCTAGCCCACAGCACCAGTCCGACAGCGCCGAGGCTGGCGAGGAGCAGCACGGTGAGCGTCCCGTAGGGCAGCGGCCGTGGCATCGGCGGCGCCGTGATCGTCACTGTGGCCAGGCTCGGCCGGAAGCGCCAGTCGAGACGCTCGAGCGGATCGCCACCCGGCTCGACCGTCAACAGCGCGAGCGTCGCCTCGCCGGCGGGCCCGGCGTTCTTCCACGTGACCGTGACCGTCTCGCCGGCGGCGACGCCGGCGCGAAGCGGCGTGGGCCGTGCACCCCACGCGCCATCGGGCGCGAGAAAGACCGCGCGCTCGCTGTAGAGCCACACGAGGTAGAGATCCCAGCGGCCCTCTACGCGAGCGCGCGGGCGCACGGTCAGCGTCGTGTCGCTGCCCGACAGAAACGTCGCCGGCCCCACGGTCAGCTCGAACGGCGAACGCGGCAGCGCCGCCTCGGCCACGGTCGAGCCGAGCACGACCGAGACGACGGCCAGAAGCGCCGCCGCGCGCGGACGCCACACGAGGAGCGCCGCCAGCACGCCGAGCGAGACGAGCGTGACGACAGCGCCGGTGCGGAGCCCGCGCGGGCGGAACACGAACTCCACGTCATGACGTCCCGCGGGCAACGCCACCGCGCGAAACGCGTGGTTGGCGCGCGTGATCGGCACCTCGGCGCCGTCCAGCCGCGCCGTCCATCCGGGAAACCACGTGTCCGTGAGCACGAGCCACGCGGGCGCGTCGCTCGAGGCGGTGACGACGACGCGCTCGGCGTCGTCGACGGCGAGGCGCGCCTCCGTCCGCTCTGCGGTGCCGCTTGCGCCGAGCGGCGCGGCGCAGTCGGCCAGCAGCACCTCGGTCGAGAGATCGACCGCGTGCGTGCGCAGCAGCCTGAGGGCTGTGCGGTCGTCGACGCAGCGCGCGCGTCGGGCGACGAACGCGCGCGGCAACGCGGCCGGGTTTTCGAAGATCCGAGCGTCGGCACCGTCGTAGGCGAGCCGCAGCCCCGGCCCGGGCGGCTCGGCATGGCGACCGAGCACGATGAAGCGGATGCCCACCAGCTCACGGACCGGCGAGAACAGCACGGAGAGCGGGGCCAGCGGCTCGCTGCCGTGGAGCGCGGCGACGTTCTCGAGGAACCCGGCGAGGCGCGCGTTGCCGCTGCCGATCGGCCCCGCCGTCTGCTCGATGCGGCGCGGCGTGAGGCCGTCGTATCCGCTCGCCTGCCGTATGCCGTAGAGAAACCCGACGTGGTCGGCCATCACCGCGCGCGCGCCGTCGGCATGGCGCTGCAGCCACGTCACCGCCGGCGGCGTGGGATAGAGCCAGCGCGCATCGCGCACGGGAAGATAGGTCGCCGCCACCGGGGCCAGCGACGTCACCTGCACGGCCGCGAGCGCGACGCCCCAGCGCGCACGGCCATCGCCGAGCCAGCACAGCAGCAGCACGGCGGCCAGCGTCAGCCCCGCCAGGAAGGCGACGTACTGCGTGACGAGCGAGGGCTTCAGCCCGGCGACCACGGGATCGCCGATCATGCGCGCGACGGCGGCGAGCCCGACCGCCACCAGCGCGACGAACCATAGGCGCACGACCAGGATGGGCCGAGTTGCCGCTCCGGCACTCCGACGGGCGACCGCGTCGAGACCGAGCGCCCCGAGCACGCAGATCGGGAACACGAGCAGCGGCATGAGCCGCAGCTTGTTCACGAGCGCCATGCCGGGCGCATCGGCGAGGGCCTCGACGCCGGGCGCGCCATAGTGCACGGCCGCCACGGCGGCAGCCATCAGGAATAGCGGCCGCGTGGCCGGGCGCCGCCAGGTGAGCAGCGCGAGCGGCAGCCCGAGGAGCAGCACGACCCCGACGTAGGTCGACATGATGCCGAACTGCCAGCCCGACCACGTCTGCCGGCCCGCGCCGTAGAAGTACGGCATCAATGCGGTGAGCGCCGACCGTGCGCCGGCGGCCAGCGGCGGCGTCCACTGGCTGCGATAGAAGAAGACGGCGCTGTCGCGCATGTAATCGAGCGCGGGCAGCATCTGGACGGCCGCCACGCCGGCCGCCAGCACGCCGGCCGCGCCGAAGCCGACCACGAAGGGCAGCGGGCGCGTGCGCCACGGCATGCGGACGAGCGCCCACGCGAGCGTCGCCAGCACGCCGTGGAACGCCGACGGCGGATACCCGCTCAGCACGTCGCCGGCGAGCGCGAGCGCGAGCAGCGCGACGCGACGGCGGTCGACGCGCTCGGCCAGCCGCTCGACGAGGCCGAACAAAATCGGCAAGAACACCATCGTCGTCGAATACGTCCACGGCAGCCACGCGATCAGCGTCGTCGACAGCATGAAGCCGGCGCCCCCGATGAAGGCGGGCAGCGGCGAGATGGCGAGCGTGCGGAGGAACCAGTACATCGCCGGCCCGGCCACGGCGACCTTCAGCACCTGCGGCAGCGTGAGCGCGAGCGTCGGCGGCAGCAGCCACGTCAGCCAGGTCAGTGGGGAGAACAGCGCGGTCTGCGGATTGGAGAGAAACGGCACGCCGGTGTACGCGTAGGGGTTCCACAGCGGAAGATGGCCGCTGCGAATCTCCCGCGCGGTGTAGAGCGTCCACGGGTGAAACACCTGTGCGACGTCGGCCAGCGCGGGATTGGCGCGCGGCGTGTCGGGCGCGATCGCGCTCCAGGGGGCGACGAGGAAGAGCTGATCCACCGGTGTGAGCGCGCGGCCGGGCAGCAGCGCCGGCGAAAAGAGCAGGAACGGCACCAGCGCGAGGATGACAACCGCGGTCCGGTCCGGTCGCGCGCGCCCGATCTCCACGAAACGGCCGATCAAGCGCATCGCGCTCGATCGTATCGCAGGCGCGCGTCGTTTCTCGCAGCTAGAGTTGCGGCACGAGCGCTCTGGTCAGCGGTCGAAGATGGCGACGGCGCGGGTCCAGCCGGCCGAGGCGCCACGGATCTTCACCGGAAAGCACGCGATGGTGAAGCCGTCGGCCGGCAGCGCCTCGAGGTTGTGCAGCTTCTCGAGGTGACAGTAGCCGATCTCACGGCCCGCCTTGTGGCCCTCCCAGATCAGCGAGGCGTCGCCACTCTGCTCGAACTTCGCCCTGGTGTGCACGAACGGCGCGTCCCACGACCACGCGTCCGTGCCGGTCACCCGCACGCCGTGCTCCAGCAGGTAGAGCGTCGCTTCGCGGCCCATGCCGGCGCCGGCCGCGACGTAGTCGGGTTGTCCGTACGCCGAGCCGGCGCGCGTATTGACGACGACGATCTCGAGCGGCCGGAGGGAGTGCCCGATGCGAGCGAGCTCCGCCTCGACGTCCCTGGCGGTCACCACGTAGCCGTCGGGCCGCTGCCGGAAGTCGAGCTTCACGCCGGGCTGAAAGCACCACTCGAGGGGCACCTCGTCGATGGCAATGGCGCGCTCGCCCTTGTTCATCGTGGACGCGAAGTGATACGGCGCGTCGAGATGAGTGCCGTTGTGCGTCATGAGCCGGATCCACTCCACCGCCCAGCCCTCGCCATCCGGCAGCTGCTCTTCCTTCAATCCGGGGAAGAACTGCGCGACGTCCCTGGCCGTCTCTCGATGGCGCAGGTACTCGATCTTCGGGCCGTACCCCGGCGGATCCGACAGCACGTCGTTCTCGAGCGGCATCGAGAGGTCCACGATCGTCCTCATGCCGCGATCTTATGCGATTCTTGGACCCAACGGAGGCTACCCCTATGACGCTGCTCGAATCGATCTCGATCGACCTGCGACGGCTGCACGAGGCGCTCGACAAGAGCCTCGCGGGCCTCACGGCCGAACAGCTCCACACCGTTCCGGCTCGCCATCCGAAGGCCAACACCATCGCCTGGAACCTCTGGCACTACGCCCGCACGGAGGACAACGTGGTGCGGTTCGTGCTTCAGAACCGACGGCCCACGGTGTGGACCGAGGGTGGGTACGCCGCCAAGCTCGGCCTCCAGGCGCTGCATCCGGCGGCCCAGGGCACCGGCATGAGCACCGAGGAGGCCCAGGCGCTGCGAATCCCGGACCCGGCGTTGTTTGCCGAGTACATGACGAAGGTCTGGGCGAGCACCGACGAGTTCCTGCCGACGCTCACGCCCGCCGCCCTCGAGCGGATCGTGCCGATGAAGTTCGTCGGCGACATGCCGCTGGTACGCGTGCTGGCGTTCGTCGGCGTAACTCACGGCTTCACGCACTTCGGCGAGGTGGAGCTGACCCGCACGCTGGTCGGCGCGGCGCCGGTGTACGGCGCCTAGCCCGTCACCTCACGAGATCACGCAGCTCGGGCACGACCCATAGCGGTGGGCGTCCCGCATGCACGCGCAGGATGTTGTCGTAGGCGTTGCGGAAGGTCTTCGGCCAGTTGTCCCAGGTCGGGCCGGCCATGTGCGGCGTAATCGTGCAGGTGTCGACGTTCAACAGCGGGTTGTCCTTGGAGGGCGGCTCGTCGACCATCACGTCGAGGCCGGCGCCCGCGATGCGTCGCGTGATGAGCGCCTTGTGGAGCGCGCGCTCATCGACGACCGGTCCGCGACACGTGTTGACGAGCACGGCCGTCGGCTTCATGAGATTCAGCTGCGCGTCGCCGATCATGTTCTCGGTGAGCGCCGTGAGCGGGGTGTGCAGCGTCACCACGTCGGAGACCTTCAGCAGCTCGTCGAAGAGCACGTACTTCACACCCAGCGCGTCCTCCTCGTGCTCGGGAAGCCGGACGATGTCGTAGTACACGAGCTTGCAGTCGAAGCCGCGCAGCCGTCGCGCCGTCTTCTTGCCGATGTTGCCCAGGCCGACGATGCCGACCGTCTTGCCCTCGAGCTCGTAGAGCCGCGTTTCGGAGAAGTCGCCCACGCGCCACTTGCCCGCCGTCACGTTGTTGTGCTGCCAGTGGAGCTTCTTGAGCGTGGCCAGGATGAGCATCACCGCGTGCTCGGCCACGGCCACCGAGTTGGCGCCGCCGTTGTTCGCGACGGGCACGCCGGCGCGACGGGCGGCCTGGAGGTCGACGGTGTTGTAGCCGGCGCTGATCAGCTGCACGAGCTTCATACTCTTGGCGTTCGCGTAGAAGTCCGGGCCGAGCGGATTGCGCGCGAAGCCCATGAAGTACTCGGCCTCCTTGCAGGCCGCGTTGAACTCCGGGCCCGTGGGATCCGTGACGACGACATCGAAGCCGGCCGGCTTCATCTCCATCAGCACGTCGATCAGCGCCTTTGGCAGCCTGGGGGCGAAGACGATCCGCGGCATCCTAGCTCCTCTCCGAGCCGACGACGCTCACGAACGAGACGCACTCCCCCGGCGCGCCGCCCAGATTGTGCGTGAGCGCGAGCTTGCGCCCGCGCGCGACGCTGGCGATCTGACGCTTGCCCGCCTCGCCGCGCAGCTGCAGCCAGCACTCGAACAGCATGCGGAGGCCAGAGGCGCCGATCGGGTGCCCGAATGACTTGAGCCCGCCATCCGGATTGACGGCGAGCTCGCCCTCCAGGTCGAACGTCCCCGCCAGGACCTCCTTCCAGCCCGTGCCGCGGGCGGCGAAGCCCAGGTCTTCCATCAGCACGAGCTCGGTCGGCGTGAAGCAGTCGTGGACCTCGGCCATGGCGAGCTCCTGCCGCGCGTCCTTGATCCCGGCCTGCGCGTAGGCGTCGGCCGCGGAGGCGACGACCTCGGGGAACGTCGTGTAGTCGTAGTCGGGATCGATCGGCCCGGTGGCCGGCCCGGCGATGAAGGACAGGGCCTTCACGAAGAGCGGCTTGTCGGTGTACTTGTAGGCGTCCTCGGCGCGCACGATGACCGCGGCCGCCGAGCCGTCGGACACGCCCGAGCAGTCGAAGATGCCGAGCGCGCCCGCCACCTGGGGCGAGCAGGCGATGACGTCCTTGGCCACTTCCTTGCGGAACTGCGCGCGGGGGTTCAGCGCGCCGTTCTTGTGGTTCTTCCAGGCGATGCGGGTCATCGCCTCCTTGAAGGTGGCCTCGTCCACGCCGTACTTCTTGGCGTAGGCCGGAGCGAGCAGGCTGAAGGTGGCCGGCGCGGTGAGGCCCGCGCGGGTGCCGTCCTCGGGCGCGCCGATGCTGGGCAGGCCCGAGATGCCGGAGTCCTTCAGCTTCTCGACGCCGATGGCCATCGCCACGTCGTAAGCGCCCGAGGCGACGGCGTAACAAGCCTGGCGCAACGCCTCCGAGCCTGTGGCGCAGAAGTTCTCGACGTGCGTCACCGGCTTGTAGGGAATCTTGAGCGGCACCGAGAGAGTCAGCCCCGAGAGCTGTCCCATC
>DASTCJ010000223.1:0-7365 GCA_035605575.1 Candidatus Methylomirabilota bacterium | reverse complement strand
AGCTCGTTCTCGTCCTTGTACTCCTCGGGCAGCGTGTACTCCATCTGCTTGAACCGGTAGTCGTGCAGCCGCGCCGCGTACACGTGGCTGCCGGTCAGGCGCGCGCCGAGCGCCGTGCCGAGCTCGACCGCGAGATCGATGGCGCGGTTCGAGTAGTCCGAGTTGTCCACCGGCACATAGATGTGCTTGTACATTCGCTCCCCCGTTTACTTGAGTTCGAACTGGATCGTCGCGGCGGTCTTCGGCGCGATGGTCACGCTCTTGGTCACGACGATCGGATCTTCGTAGAGCGGCCGGCCGTCCTTGTCGACGCCCTTGGCGCGGAAGCCTTCGTGCCACATGGTGACCTTGTAGGTCCCCGCGGGAATGCCGTCGAGCTTGAAGGCACCGTGATCGTCGGTGACCGTCACGTACGGGCTGTCGTGCACGACCATCCACGCGAACATGTGCGGATGCGCGTCGCAGAGGACGCGGATCACGCCGGGCTTGGTGAGCCGCCTGGTGATGTCGACCATCTGGTCCTTGTTCGGCAGCGCGAGGTTGAAGACGGTCGGCTTGCCCATGAAGCCGTGCGTGTTGTGCAGGATGCCGTCGGAGTTCTTCACGCGCGCCTTCTCGCCGGCGGCGAGCGCCGTGACGTGCGAGACGAACAGGCAGCGATGGTTGTCGAGCAGCACTTCACCCGTCGGCTTCTTGCCACGCGTGACGCCTTCCACGAGAACGACGCTGCCGCGCACGCCGCCGTCGGCCCCCACCACGAGCGCCTCGGAGGCCTTCTCCTCGCCGCAGATCTCGCGGTTCTTGTTGACGGGCAGCGGCGCGAGCTTCGGCGGCGTGCCGGCAAACCGCACGACGCCCGTCAGCGTCCCGCCGTCCTTGACGTCGACCGCTTCGTAGGCGGCCGCGGCCACCGTGGCCGAGGAGAGCAGCATCAGCATCCCGATCGTCAGCTTGATCACATCGTGCCTCGTGGTGTCAGTGCTCGGGGTTGACGCCGTGCTCGACCGCCAGCCACACAGCGCGGCTGTACCGAAAGAACCACAACGGGAAGAGCACGCAGAACGGCACCCAGATCGCGAGCTGCGCCGCCATCGACAGCGCGGTCCACGCCCAGAGCATGAAAAACCCCGCGACGGCGATGGTGGTGGTGACCGCGTAGTTGACGTAGATCGCGCCGATCCAGTAGCCCGGCGCGCGCTCGAAGCGCAGGTCGCAGATGGCGCACACCGTATTCATCGTGATCCATCCGCGGAAGAGCGGCGCCCGCCCGCAACGGGGACAGCGCAGCCGCGCCGCGCGGCGCATGCCTTGCGCCACCCGGCCGAGCGCCTGTCCGGCGGACATCGGAGCCGCTCACGCGCGCGGCGGTCAGTGCTTCTCGGCCGCGGCCGGCGCGAGCTTCTTCGAGTCGTCGGTCTTCTTGGCCACCGCGAATCCGTCGGGCAGCAGCACGAAGACCAGCAGGGTGGCGATGGCGAGCGGGGTGACGGCGATCATGCCGAGCGTGCGCGTCTCGAACCGCAGGTGCATGAAGTACATCGCCACCAGCGCCGCCTTGCCGACGGCCAGCCCGCACAGCAGCGTGCCGTTCACGATCTTGCCGAATGGCAGGAAGACGACCGCGATCTCGATGACCGTGAGAATGGCCAGGTACCAGAAGATCGCCATGTAGTTCGGGTGCTTGTGGCCAGCAGCCATGCGGGTCCCCTAGAGGAGATACATGAAGGTGAACACCATGATCCACACGAGGTCGACGAAGTGCCAGTAGAGCCCGGTGATCTCCACGAAGTTGTAGGAGGCGGCCGCCTGCGGGCGCCGCGCGACGACGCTGATCGCCCACAGCAGATAGAAGACGCCCGCCGTCACGTGCATGCCGTGGAAGCCCGTGATGATGAAGAACGACGTGCCGAACAGCGTGGCGCCCCACGGGTTGCCGTTGATGTGCAGGCCGCGATGAATCAGGTGTGTCCATTCATAGGCCTGCAGGCCCACGAAGATGGCGCCGCCGAGCGCGGTGAGACCGAGGAACATCTTGGCCCGCGCGCGGTCGTTCTTGCTGAGCCATTCGAGCGCCTTCACCATGGTCACGCTCGAGCAGATGAGCAGGAACGTCATCAGCGCGGTGAGGTTGATGCCGAGGACCTCGAACGGGTTCGGCCAGTCGGCGCTGGTCGCGCGCATGGCGCCGTAGCCAGCCAGCAGCGTGCCGAAGCCGACGGCATCGCCGGCCAGGAACATCCACATGCCGAGCTTGCCCCAGCTCTCGGGTGTGAGCGGGGACTCCGCGGGCTCGACGGCCGCGCCGTGTACGGTGAGGGCCTGACTCATGGCGTCTCCGTGTGAGTGCGAGGTGAAAGTTCACGCCGGGCGCTCCACGCCGCGATGCGCACGAGGATCTCCCGCGGCCGCCAGCCCGCATACCACGCCAGCGTCCCGACGATGCCGACCGCAATGACGAACGGCATGACGATGAGACCGATATACGGCCACGTGTAGGCACGATCGCCAAAGCCGGACGAGATGCACGTGGCGCACGCGGCGGCGGTCCGCGGCAGCAGCGCCATGACGCCGAGCACGATGGCGACCACGGTGCGTGTCACAGCAGGTACACCGTGACGAAGAGCACGGGCCACAGCGCGACCACGAAGTGCCAGTACATCGCGCACGCCTGCACCGGCGCAATGCGCCCGTCGGCGAAGCGCTTGCGCGCGGCGAGCAGCGTGGTGGCGAGCAGCCAGACGAGAGCGCCGGCCACGTGGAGACCGTGCAGGCCGATGAGCGAGTAGAACGTCGCGCCGTAGACGCTCGAGGACAGCGTGAGACCGAAGCCGATCAGCCGGATCCATTCGTAGCCTTGCACGATGAGGAAGAGCGCGCCGAGGGCTGCGGTCGTGGCGAGCATGTTCACGAACCGTTGTCGATCGCGCTGCCGGAGGGCCCGCAGCGCGACCGTCATGCTGACGCTGGAGGCGATGAGCACGAGCGTGTTCACGGTCGTCACCGCCAGCGGCAGGCGGGGCTGCAGGGGCGGCGGCCACGTGGCCATGCCGACGCGCAGCACGAAGAGCGCGGACACGAGCGCGGCGAAGAACATCACCTCGGCGCCCATGAAGAACAGCAGCGCGAGCCGCAGGTTGTCGAGGCGGCGTGGCTGTGGGCCGTCGCGATCGTCGTCGCCGCCCCAGCCGCGCTCGGGCGGTGGTGGCGGCACACGACCATTCGTCTTGCGCGCGACGGGCGGCGTCTCGAGCAGCCGGCTCACCAGCGAATCCCCGCCAGGAAAGTGGCGAGCGCGAGGACCGCGACGATCGTGAGCAGGATGCGCCGCGTCCAGCGATTGCGCTGCTCCAGGTCCGTGGCGTTCATGGCTTGTCGAAGGCCAGCAAGGCCAGCAGGACGGGCAGATAGAGCAGCGACGCGTAGAGCACGCGGCGCGCACCGCCCAGCGACGGCACCACCGCCTGCCAGGCGCCCAGGCTGGCGAAGCCGAGGCCGAGCACGAGCGCGCCGGCGAAGTACACGCCGCCAGCCAGCCCCACCAGCGTCGGCAGCAAGCTCACCGCCAGCAGCGCCAGGCAGCCGGTCATGATCTGCCGCTCCGTGCTCGACCCCTGCGCATCGATGACCGGCAGCAAACGCACCCCGGCGCGCGCGTAGTCGTCGCGATAGAGCCGCCCGATGGCCAGCGTGTGCGGCAACTGCCACATGAAGAGAATGCCGAACAGCACCCAGGCGCCGACGCCGAGCTGCTCGCGCGCGGCCACCCAGCCGGTCACCGGGGGCAGCGCGCCCGGCACCGCGCCGACGAGGGTGCAGAGCGGCGTGCGCAGCTTGAGCGGCGTGTACGCGAACAGGTAGAGCGCGAACGTCACGGCAGTCACGGCCGCGGCGGCCAGGGTCACGAACGCCGCGAGGTAGACGAGACCGGCGATCGTGATCGCCGCACCGAAGATCAGCGCTTCGAGCGGCGCCAGTCGACCGTCCGGCAGCGGGCGCAGCCGCGTCCGCTCCATCAGCCCGTCGATCTCGCGCTCCCAGTACATGTTCAGCGCGAGCGTGCCACCCGCCGCCAGCGCCGTCCCGACGAGCAGGTGCAGCAGGCGCGCGTAGTCGGGCGCGCCGGCGAGCCCGACGTAGTAGCCGACGACAGTGGTAACGAGGATCATGAGCACGACACGCGGTTTGGTGAGCGACACGAGGTCGGCGACGACCCGCCGGCGGGCGCGGACGATCGGCGCGACGATGACCTCCGTCGGCGGCGTCATGCGCGCGCTCCGCGGCCGACGAGATGCACGACGTTCGGATGCGCGACGTCGGCGGCGGCGTAGATCCGCGTCCACAGCCGCACGGCGAGAACGACGCTCGTCGCGAGCAGCAGGCCACCCACGAGCCGGTGCGCCACCGGCAGCACGAGCATGGTCAGCTGCCCGCCGGGAATCCAGATGGCCGAGAAGCGCGACAGGAACGCGCCGATGCCGAGCGCGAGCTGCACGAGTAGCAGCATCAGCAGCAGGCGTGCGAGCCGCGCCCCGAAGGCATCGGCGCCTCGACGCGCCCGGGCGGTGACGATCGGCACCACCCCGAAGACCGCCACGGCGCCGACGAGGTGGAGCCAGAGCCAGCCGGCATGCGTCAACAGCGCGCCGAGAATGATCTGGGCGTAGAGGGCCGCCGCCGCCACCACGGCGAGCCAGCGGAGCGACCGATCGGCGCCGGTGCTCGGCCGCTGCACCGCCGGCGATGTCACATACTCGATGGACGCGATCAGCGCGAAGAACGCCTGGGCGAACGGTCCGTGAATCATGGCGAGCGCGTCCGCCGTGAGGATGACGCGC
This sequence comes from Candidatus Methylomirabilota bacterium, assembly GCA_035605575.1. Classification (GTDB taxonomy): domain Bacteria; phylum Methylomirabilota; class Methylomirabilia; order Rokubacteriales; family CSP1-6; genus AR12. The sequence continues at coordinate 2,530 of DASTCJ010000223.1, read as the reverse complement.
AGTCCGCCAATGATCCCCTGCGCGACGACGGCCGCCACCGCGGCGATCCCGAGCACGCGCAGACGGCCACCCTGCCGCCAGAGCGCCGCCGCGAGGGCGACCGTGAGCAGGCCCACGAACGCGCCGAGTAGACGATGGCTATGCTCGTAAAAAATGCCGCCCACCATGCCCGACCAGGGGAACAGGAACATGTTGTGCCCGAACGTGCTGGGCCAGTCCGGAACGGCGAGGGCCGCGCCGGTGTTGGTCACCAGCCCGCCGAACACGATGAGCACGACGGTCGCGGCCGCCGTCGCCAAGGCCAGACGATGAGCCAGCATGCGGCCCCGCCCGATGTGCCTCAGTGCCGCCGTCGCGTCCCCGCCCCGTGGAGCGGCGGATGCGTCTGCGGGAGGAAGTCGTCCTTCGCGTCGGGGTCGCTGTACTCATACGGCCCGCGGTAGACGGTCGGCAGCTTCTCGCCCCAGTTGAGATGCGGCGGCGGCGAAGGCGCCTGCCACTCGAGCGTGTTGGCGTTCCAGGGGTTCATGGGCGCCTTCTTGCCGGTGAACATCGACGACACGAAGTTGATGGCGAACAGGATCTGGCTGAAGCCGAGCCCGAGGGCGCCGATGGTGATGATCACGTTCCAGTGCTGCTGGTGCTGCAGGAACTCGTACTGCATCGGGTTGTAGATCCGCCGCATCTGGCCGCCGACGCCGATGATGTGCATCGGGAAGAACGTCATGTTGAAGAAGATGAACGACAGCCAGAAATGGATGTGGCCGAGCGTGTTGTTCATCATGCGGCCGAACATCTTCGGGAACCAGTAGTAGATGGCGGCGAAGGCGCCGAAGATCGAGCCGCCGAAGACGACGTAGTGGATGTGGGCCACGATGAAGTACGTGTCCTGGATGTAGATGTCGACCGGCGTGCTGGCCATGAAGATACCGCTGAGCCCGCCGATGACGAACATCGACACGAAGGCGAGCGCGTTCAGCATGGGGACGGGGAAGGTGATGCGCCCCCCCCACAGCGTGCCGAGCCAGTTGAACGTCTTGATCGCCGACGGCACCGCGATGATCATCGTGGTGACGGTGAACGCCATGCCGAGGGCCGGGCTCATCCCGCTCACGAACATGTGGTGGCCGTAGACGATCCACGACAGAAACGCGATCGCGATCATGGAGAACGCCATCGCGTGGTAGCCGAACACGGGCTTGCGCGAAAAGACCGGCAGGATCTCGGAGGCGATGCCCATGGCCGGCAGGATCAGGATGTAGACCTCGGGGTGGCCGAAGTACCAGAAGAGATGCTGCCACAGCAGCGGCTCGCCGCCGCCGCTCGGATTGAACCACGACGTGCCGAGCGTGCGATCGAAGAGCAGCATCGCCACCGCGGACGTGAGGACGGGGAGCGCGAGGAGCAGCAGGATCGCCGTGATGAACAGCGACCAGATCACGAGCGGCATGCGAAACAACGTCATGCCGGGTGCGCGCATGTTGATGACGGTGGTGATGTAGTTGATCGAGCCCATCATCGACGAGATGCCGAGGATGAAGAGGCTGATGCACCAGAGGTTCTGGCCCCAGTTCACGCCGGTATAGCTCGGCACCGCCGAGAGCGGCGCGTACGAGGTCCAGCCCGCCGCTGCGTGGCCGCCCTCCACCCAGAAGCCCGAGAGCATGATCACGCCGGCGACGACGGCGACCCAGAACGACAGCATGTTGAGCACGGGGAAGGCCATGTCGCGCGCGCCGATCATGAGCGGGATCAGATAGTTGCCGAAACCGCCGGCGAGGATCGGCATGACCACGAAGAAGATCATGATCGTGGCGTGCATGGTGAACGCCATGTTGTACTGGCCTGGCTCGAGGATGCCGCCCGTGTCGGGCAGGAACGGCTTCAGCCCGGGCACCGGCGTCTCCGGCCACGCCAGCTGCCAGCGCACCACCAGCGCCAGCAGACCGCCGAGGATCATCATCAGCAGGCCGAGGATCAGGAACTGACGCCCGATGGTCTTGTGATCCGTCGAGAAGATGTACGTGCGCACGAAGCCGAGATCGTGATGCTCGTGCGCCGCGTGCGTCGCGTGAGTGGCGGCATGAGCGGTCATTGCTTGGCTTTCCCTTCCGCGAGGTTTTCAGCGGCCCACTTCTGATACTCCTCCGCCGTGTGGACGTAGACCCACCCCTTCATTCCGGAGTGGCCGAAGCCACAGAGCTCCGCGCACGGCCATTCGTACTTGCCGGGCTTCGTCGCCTCGAACCACGCGCGGATCGTCCGGCCCGGCACCGCGTCCTGCTTGATGCGGAATTGCGGCACGAAGAAGCTGTGGATGACGTCCTGCGATTTCAGATCGACGAGCACGACCTTGTTCACCGGCACGTGCATCTCGTCCAGGAAAATTTTGTCGGCGTTCGGGTACTGCACCTGCCAGTTGAACTGCTTGGCGGTGACGTTCACGACGAAATCACTTGGGGGCTGCGACATCTTGATCTTCGACCACGCCGGCACGGACAGGAAGGTCAGGATGACGAGGATGAGGGCG
>DASTCJ010000112.1:0-9727 GCA_035605575.1 Candidatus Methylomirabilota bacterium | reverse complement strand
TCATCATCGAGCCGTCCACGCTCGTCGCCGCCGTCAAGACGGGCGAGGTCGACGGGATCAACAACGTCTCCCCACAGTTCGTCGCCGAGCTGCGAAAGGATCCAAAGCTGAACGTCTTCACCGCTGTCGGCGGGAACTGGCGCTGCATGCACTTCAACATCGCGAAGGAGCCGTTCAGCGACAAGGCCCTGCGCAAGGCGGTCGCGTTCGCCATCAACCGCAAGGAGATCGTCGATCGCGTGGAGTTCGGCGAGTCGATCGTCGCCCACGGGCCGATCTCACCGCCGATGGGCATCTTCTACGATGCCGCCTTCGAGACGGGCAAGAACGGCCAGTACTTCGACCTCGAGCAGGCCAAGACGTTGATGAAGCAATCCAAGCACGCGAACGGTGCCGAGGTCTCGCTCCTCTCGAACAACTCAGGTACCGCGCCGCGGCAGGCCGAAGTGATCCAGGCGCAGCTGGCCAAGATCGGGGTGCGCGTGAACATCGAGCTGGCGGATTCACCCACGTTCCGGCGCCGCTGGCTGCAGGAGAAGCAGTGGGACCTGGTGCAGATCCAGTGGGATGCCGACCTGGATCCCGACGAGACGCTCTACCCCGAGCTGCACTCCACCGAGGCGTGGAACGCCGGCAAGTGGGTCAACAAGGACTTCGACCGCGCCGTGGAGTCGGCGCGCGCGGAGGCCGACACGAAGAAGCGGAAGAAGTTCTACGACGACGCGGTGAAAGCCATCGTCGAGGACGCGCCGGTGGCGATCATCCTGCATGCCAACGAGCAGAAGGTGTTCGCCAAGCACGTGAAGGATTTTCGGATGGTCCCCGCCGGCCTCCACGACATGCACCGCGTGTGGCTCGATCGCGCGTAGCGCGCTTCGGAGGGGGCCTCGTCGGCCCCCTCCGATGCCTCCCCCCGGAACAGGATTGCGCCGGCAAAGCCGGCGCTCGAAAGCGGAGATCAGAAAACGTCGCGTGCCCTACTGACCATAGAGAAACTCGGGGAGCCATAGCGTCATGCCGGGCCAGATGTACATGAAGAGGAGGCAGATGAGGACGATGAGCATGTAGGGCATCATCCCCGCGAAGATCTGGTTCAGCGTAACGTGCTTGGGCGAGACGCCTTTCAGATAGAACGCTGACATCGCGACCGGCGGCGACAGGAACGCCGCCTGGAGATTCACGGCGACCATCGTCCCGAACAGGATCGGGTCGATGTGGAAATGGGTCAGCAGCGGGATGAAGATCGGACAGAAGATCACGATGATCTCGGTCCACTCGAGCGGCCAGCCGAGCAGGAAGATGATCGCCTGTGCGATCAGCATGAAGCCCGTCGGCGACAGGTTCATCCCGAGCACCCACCGCTCGATGAGTGCCTGCCCGCCGTGCAGCGCGAAGACCGCGGAGAACAGCGCGGAGCCGACGAAGAGCCAGCACACCATCGCCGTCGTCTTCGCGGTGAGGAACGTCGACTGCTTGAGGTTCTCGCGCAGCTCCGACGAACGTCCCAGCTGCAGCAAGCCGGGCACCACAGTCCCCGTGAACGTCCCGCCGATCGACGCGGCGACGAGCAGCGACATCCACGGCTCGCCCTCCCACCATCCCAGCACGAATCCGAGCACGATCCCGACGAGGCTCCACAACCAGACTTGCTTCGGGAAGCGCGCCATGACTGCGAGGTAGAGGGCGCCGAGGGCGCCGACGGCGGCGGACTCCGTGGCCGTGCAGATGCCGAACAGGATGACGGCGAGGACGACCACCGTCAGCACGCCGAGCGGCACGACGGAGACGATCAGCTCCTTCAGGATCTCGAGCTGCTCGCCGTCCATCCGAAAGAAATAGATCAGCAGCAGCACCGCCGACACACCGAAGAGTCCCCAGAACCAGGGGTAGAAGTGGGCCGGGACCTGCCCCGAGGAGGTGGCCGTCACCTCGCCCAGCGTCCCCATCTCCTCGGGCGGCCCCTCGGCCTGCGCGGGCGCCGCCGTCTCGGATTCGCCGCCGGCGCCCAGCTCCTGCGGCATGTCGGAATCTCCGGACGGCGCGCCGGCCGCGCCGAGCTCCTGCGGCTGCTCGTCACGCGCGGAGGCGACCGTCACCCGCTTTCGACCGGCCGCCGTCGTCCCGGCGGCGGGCGCGAGCGGTGCGGCCGTCGTCGCCACCGCCGGCGTCACCGGTGTCGCGGCCGTCGTGGGCGCGGCGTTGTAGACGACCACGTACCACCACGTCAGTCCGAACGTGCCGGCGGTGAGCACGATCGGCACGAGGATCGCCAGGACGTTGCGCACGACCATTCCATACGGCACGCCGGCGGCGCGCGGACGGAACGCGGCCGCCAGCAGCGCCGGCACGACGCTGCGCCGGCCCCCGGCGTCGAAACGGCGGAGATAGTCCGGCACGGCGACGCGATACTGATCGGGCGGCAGCTTCGGCGCGATGCGTGGATTGATGATGGCCCAGCCGAGGATGTACACGAGATAGAGGAACGTGAGAAAGAAGCCTGGCAGCATGGCCGCCGCGTAGAGCTTCACGATCGACTGGCCGGCTACAGCCGCGTACACGATCAGCATGACCGAGGGCGGGATTAGGATGCCGAGCGTGCCGCCGGCCGTGATGGCGCCGGACGCGAGCTTGACGTCGTAGCCGGCCTTCAGCATCGGGCGCATGGCGATGACGCCCATCAGCACCACGACGGCGCCCACGATGCCCGACGCGATCCCCCAGAAGGCGCACACCAGCAGCGTGGTCACCGCGAGCGAGGCGGGCACGCGGCGGAAGGCGAGCTGAACGGCGTGGAACATGCGGTCGACCAGGGCCGCGCGCTCCATGATGTAGCCCATGAAGACGAACAGCGGGACGGAGAGCAGCGTGTCGTTGATCATCACACCGTAGGTGCGTTGTGCGATCAGATCGAACACGCGATTCGTCCACCAGTACTGGTTCGGATCCCAGAACGCGATGAAGCCGAAGACGGCCCCGAGCCCCATCAGCGTGAAGGCCGTCGGGTAGCCCATCATGATGGCCACCACGATGAGCCCGAGCATGGTGAGCCCGAGAACGGGGTCGCTCACGGGTTCTTGTGTTCCACGTCGCGCCGCTGGCGCGCCGCTTCGTCGATGGCGTGCGCGCCCTCCATGGCGACGCGGCGGGACTCCTCGTCGACGTACTGGCTGTGACCGAGCTGCGTGTCGATGACGTCGATCTCCTCGACATCCTCGATGCGGGCCGGCCAGCGGCCGGTGCGCAGACAGGCGAGACACCGGACGATCTCGGCCGCGCCCTGCAGCATGACCAGCGCCCCCGCGATGGGAATCACGGTCTTGAAGTGGTACACGGGCGGGCCTTCCGAGGTGACCGTCGAGTGTTCGCCGATGCGCCAGGAGTCGGCGGCGAACCCGCTGCCCGCGTAGATCAGCCCGAGCATGCACGGGATGAAGAAGACGATGTAGAGCACGAGGTCGAGCGACGCCTGCGCGCGCGGCTTCATGTAGATGTAGACGAAGTCCGCGCGCACGTGACCGCCGGCGGCGAGCGTGTAGGCTCCGCACATCATGAACAGCGTGCCGTACAGCATGTTGTTGAAGTCGAAGATCCACGCCGTCGGCGCGTTCAGGATGTAGCGCTTGAAGACTTCGATGGCGACGACGAAGGTGAGCGCGACGATCAGCCAGGCAAAGACCTTTCCCGTCCAGTAGCTGATCCGGTCGACGGCGCGAATGAGCGCTTCGGCGCTCATTCCTTACTACCGACCAGCCACCCGGGGCGAGCCGGGCGGCTGGCGATACGGACGCACTCGGTCACGGCGCGCTAGCTTTTCTTCGCCGCCGGCTTGCCGAAGTAGTGATTGTAGGCCATGCGCCGGCTGACGTTGGTGTCGAGATCCCACTTCACCGCCCGCTGGGCAAAGGCCTTCTGCGACTCGGCGATCTCCTTGAACAGCGGGTTCTCGGACGACTTCTTGTCGACGACCTGGTCGTACACCTCGAGCTGCTTCTGCAGCACCGAGTCCGGCGTCTTGTAGAACCGCACCTTGTCCTTCGTCTGCAGCTCGATGTAGTCCTTCGAATAACGGTCGATGGACTTCCACGCCATGTCGGCGGAGGCGGCCTCCACGGCGTTCTCGATGATGGCCTTCATCTTGTCCGGAAGGCCGTCGAACTTCGCCTTGTTGAAGCTGATCTCGAGCTGCTCGGCGTTCTGGTGATAGCTCTGCAGCATGCACACCTTCGACACGTCGGCGAAGCCGAGGATACGGTCGGATGTCGCGTTGTTGAATTCCGCGGCATCCAGCAGCCCGCGGTCCATGGCCGGCACGATCTCGCCGCCCGGCAACGCGTTGACCGCGGCGCCGAGCCCGGTGAACACGTCGATCGAGATACCGACCGTGCGGAACTTCAGTCCCTTGAAGTCGTCGGCTTTCGTGATCGGCTTCTTGTACCAGCCAAGCGGCTGCGTGAACATCGGCCCGTAGGGGAACGACACCACGTTGGCCCCGATCGACTGGTAGAGCTTCGTCAGCAGCTGCTTACCACCACCGTACTTGTGCCACGACAGCAGCATGTTGGCGTCCATGCCGTAGCCGGGACCGGAGCCCCAGAGGGCCAGCGCCGTCTGCTTGCCGTAGTGGTACACGAGCACGCCATGACCGCCGTCGAGCGTGCCTTTCGACACGGCATCCAGCAGACCGAAGGCCGGCACCACGGCGCCGGCCGGCAGCACCTCGATCTTGAGGTCGCCGCCCGTCATGTCGTTCACCTTCTTGGCGAAGTCGTTCGCGTACTCGTGGAAGATGTCTTTCGACGGCCACGTGCTCTGCCAGCGCATGCTGATCGGGCCCTGAGCCTTGACGACCGCGGGAAAGCCAAGAGCGGCGGCGCCGGTTGCGGTGGCCGCGACGGCTGCCCCGGTCAGAAACCGGCGGCGCGACGTGTCTGGGATCTCTTGCACCGTGCTCATCTACGTGCCTCCTCGTCGTGTCTGACTGGAAGGGTCCGTGACAAAGGTGCGACCGAGCGGCGGTAGTGTACTGCATTTGTCCGGCCCCGCCCGCGCTTTGCTGACGAAATGCGGCTAGCGCGCGACGCGGTCGGCGGCCGGGACGTCGAGGGCCAGATGCCGCTCGCCCCGGCGGACGGTGAGCTTGAACGGCTGCTCGGTGGGAAGCTCCGCGAGCGCCGCCCGGGCGGCGTCGCGGCTGACGACGGCGCTGTCGTTGATCTGTAAGATCACGTCGCCCATCTCCAGACCGGCGCGGTCGGCGGCGCTGCCGCGGATAACGAGAGTGACCGTCGGCGCGTTGCCACCCCCGCGGCTGCCGCCGATCTCGGGCTGCGGCTCAGGATCCCGCAGGATGAAGCCGAACTCCGCGGCCACGCGCTCACCGGCGACGGTCGGCGGCATGGCGACCAGGTGCACGCCGAGCGCGCGCCGGCCTTCCGGTCGCAGCACCGTCACCCGCGCCTCGCGGTCCACCGGGCCAGAGGCGATCAGACGCTGCAGCACGCGCGTGTCTGTCACAGGGCGGCCATCGACGGCCACCACGATGTCGCCGGCCTTCATCCCGGCGCGCTGCGCCGGCGCGCCCTCCATCACCTCCACGATCACGACGCCGTAGCCCTCGCGGATGCCATGCTGCTTGGCGACTTCTTCCGTCTCCGGCTCGGAGAGATCGCGAATGCGGACGCCGAGCCACGACCAGCCGCGCGCCTCCGCGAGCGACGCCACCAGCACGAAGCACAGCGCGAGCGCCGCCCAGCCGCGCCTCATGGCCGTCCGCCCTTCAGCTCGCGCACGAGCGTCTCCACCGCATCGGCCACTCGCGCGGCGCGCGCGTCGACGTCGAGCAGCGCGAGCAGCTCCTGGCGGAGCGCGGGATCGGGGATCACGGCGGCGGCGATCCGATCGGCCACCGCGCCGGAGGGCTGCCCCTCGGCGAGCGCCGTATCGAGCAGCTCGGCCGGGCGCCCGAGCGCGCTCAGCAGCGCGGCGCAGGCTCGGCGGATCCGCGTCAGCGAGGCGGCGACGTCACCCTTCGGCGGCGCGTCGGCAAGCACCGTTCCGGCGACGATGCGATAGAGCGTGTCGGTCGGCAGCTCGCGGTCGATGCGCAGACGGGCCTCGCCGCGCACGAGAATGTTGTACCGGCCGTTCGAGAGTCGCTCCCACGACACGATCTCCCCCACGCCGCCGACCGCGTGCACGGCGGGCTTGCCCGCGTAGCTCGCCTCGTAGCCCGGCTCGAGCTTGACCACGCAGAGGCGGCGGTCACGCGCGAGCGCATCCATGACCATCGCGCGATAGCGGGCCTCGAACACGTGCAGTGGCAGCAGCGTGTGCGGAAAGAACGTCACGTCGGGCAGCGGAAAAATCGGAACGACCGCCGGCGCCGACGCCATCCGTCCCGTCGCTCAGGAGATGCTGGGCAGCGGCGGCAAGGCGGCGACGGCCTCGAGACGCTGGGCAACACGCGTCGCGAGCTCGCGGAAGGCCTGTGCCTGCGCCGAGTCGGGACGCCGCACGGTGATGGGCGCGCCCTCGTCGCCGCCTTTGCGGGTCTCGGGATCGAGCGGCAGCTGGGCGAGCAGCGGCACGCCGTACTCGTCGGCCACGCGCTGGCCGCCGCCCTCGCCAAAAATGTGGTAACGCGCGCCGGTGTCGGGCGCGATGAAGTATGACATGTTCTCGACGATGCCCAGCACCGGCACGTTGAGCCGCTGGAACATGGCGATCGCCTTGCGAACGTCGAGCAGCGCGACGTCCTGTGGCGTCGTCACCATCACCACGCCGCTCAGCGGAATCACCTGGGAGAGCGAGAGCTGCGCGTCGCCCGTGCCCGGCGGCATGTCGAAGACCAGGTAGTCGAGCGCGCCCCACAGGACGTCGCGCAGCATCTGCTGGATGAAGGAGTGGATCATCGGCCCGCGCCAGACGAGCGGCTCCTTGTCGCCGACGAGCAGCCCGATCGACATGACCTTGATGCCGTGCGCGTCCACGGGAATGATCCGATTGTCGAACATCCCGGGGCGCCCCCGCGTGCCGAGCATCAGCGGGAGATCGGGGCCGTACACGTCGGCATCGATGATCCCGACCAGCGCTCCCGTCCGCGCAAGCGACAGCGCCAGGTTCACGGCAACGGTCGACTTGCCGACGCCCCCCTTGCCCGAGGACACGGCGATCGTATGGCGCACGTCGGGAATGAGATCGGGCGCCTTCGCGGCGCCGGCGGGCGCCTGACCGTGGGCGTGGCCGTGACTGTGCGCCGCCGGCGCACCGCCGCCGCCCATCTTCACCTGCACCTTCGCCACGCCGGGCAGCTGGCCGAGGAGCTTCGACGCCATGCTGTGCAGCATGACCTTCGTCGCCGGCGGCTGGCCGGTGAACGCGAGCGTGAGTGACACGTCCCCACCGCGGACGGCGAGGTCACGGACGAGGCCGAGCGTGACGATGTCCTTCTGCGTGTCAGGATCTTTTAATCCGCGGAGCGCGTCGAGGATTGTCTGCTCCGTCGCCATACGCAGAAACTATACAGGAGCCGTTCGGAGACGGCACGTCATGGGAATCGAATTGCCCATTCTGGGCGGAAGGTCGCGTATCGTCTCACGAGGCGCCGCGCGCAAGCCGTTGATATCCCGCCCTGCCCTGCGCTGGAACACGTATTGCTGCCTCAGCCGGGCGGCCGTCTCGAAGAGAGTCGACCAAGCAGTACGTTCGATGCCCTCCCCCCGGCGAGGGCGGGCCTGCCAGGGCTCGCCCTCGCTTGATTTGAGCCTCCCCTTCCTGATACATAGGAACGGTGGTCGCTCCGGACGACTTTCGTCGTGTTCTCGGTCACTTCGCGACCGGCGTCACGATCCTCACCACGACCGACGCCGAATCGCGGCCGACGGGGCTGACGGTCAGCGCGTTCTGCTCGGTGTCGCTCGACCCGCCGCAGATCCTGGTGTGCGTCGATCACAAGTCACAGAGCTACCCCGCGCTACGCGACGGCGCGTGCTTCGGCGTCAATATCCTCGCCTCCGAGCACGAGCACGTCTCCCGACGCTTCGCGACCACGCGTCTCGACAAGTTCGAGGGCCTGCCGTGGACGCCGGGGCGCCTCGGTGTCCCACTCATCGACGGCGCGCTGGCCCATCTCGAGTGCCGGACGGTGTCGCGCCACATCGAGGGCGACCACACGATCCTGGTCGGCCGAGTCGAGGAGGCGCGCAACGGCGCCGGTGAGCCGCTGCTCTACTTCCGCGGCAAGTACAGCCGCCTGGCCCCCACGTCTTCACAACCCAGCTCGTGAGTCAGATTCCGCTGTCCCGTCCTCCGGTCGATGACGAGGTGAAGCAGGCGGCGCTCGCCGCCATCGAGTCGCGACAGTACATCCTCGGTCCCGAGTGCAAGGCATTCGAGGCGGAGCTGGCGCGCTACGTCGGCGTGCGGCACTGTGTGCTCAGCAACTCGGCCACCGCCGGGCTCTGGCTGACGCTGCGCGGCCTCGGTGTGAAAGGTGGCGACGAGATTCTCGTCCCGTCGCACACCGCGTTTCCGACTATCGAGGCGATCTGCTTCGCCGACGCCACGCCGGTCTTCGTCGACGTCGACGACTGGTACACGCTCGATGCCGCCGACGCGGCGGCCAAGGTGACGCCGCGGACGGTCGGCATCGTGCCGGTGCACCTCTACGGTCAGCCCGTCGACGTCACCGCCGTGCGCGCGCTGGCCTCGGAGCTCGGCGTGTGGATGCTCGAGGACTGCGCGCAGGCGCACGGCGCGGCCTGGCAGGGCAAGCGCGTCGGCGGCTTCGGACGCGCCGGCGTGTTCTCGTTCTATCCCTCGAAAAACCTCACCGTCATGGGCGACGGCGGCGCCATCGTGACCGACGACGACGAGATCGCGGCGCGCTGCCGGCGGCTGCGCGATCACGGGCGGCTCAACAAGAACGTGCACGCCGAGATCGGCTTCAATCTCCGCTTCAACGAGATCCAGGCCGCCATCGGCCGGGTGCTGCTGCGCCGCCTGGACACCATGAACGATCGGCGCCGGCAGCTCGCCGCGCGATATGCCGAGGGCCTGGCCGGCCTGCCGCTCGAGCTGCCGGGCGAGCGCGCCGGGGCGCATCACGTCTACCACCTCTACGTCGTGCGCACGCCGCGTCGCGCCGAGCTCGCCACGCATCTGAAGGCGCGCGGGATCCAGACGGGCGTGCACTATCCGGTGGCCAGCCACCGCCAGCCGGCGGTCGAGCGCTTCGTGCAGGGCGCGCTGCCCGTCACCGAGCGTGTGGTGAACGAGATTCTGTCGCTGCCGTTGTCGGCCGAGCATACCGAAGCCGAGATCGACGCCGTCGTCGGTTCCATCAGGTCGTTCTTCGGAGCTTGATGCCGGACCAGCCGCTGCGGATCCTGCATCTCTATCCCAAAGGGGATTTCTTCACCGGCGCCGCCATTCAGCTCCACGAGCTGGCGGTCGGCCTCGCACGGCGCGGCCACGAGGTGACAATCGCCACGCCGCCGAGCGAGGCGTGGGCCGAGCGCTGTCGGGTCGCGGGTCTGGCGCACGTGGCCCTGCCGATGCAGCGCGCGCTCGATCCGCGCGCGGCCTGGCGGCTCGCGCGAATGATCCGGCGCGCGCGCATCGACCTCGTGCACGCCCACAAGGGCCGCGCCCGCACGCTGGCCGTGCTCGCCGGATTCATGGGCGCGCGGGTGCCGCTGGTGCTGAACCGCGGCGTGTCGTTCTCGGT
>DASTCJ010000189.1:0-8456 GCA_035605575.1 Candidatus Methylomirabilota bacterium | reverse complement strand
CTCCTCGGCGCGCCCGGGACAGTCCACGCGCAGCACACCGCGCTGATCGCAACCGCCGCCGTCGCCGTCGGCATCGCGCAGGCCGCCTTCGAGGCCGCGCTGCGGTACAGCCAGCAGCGCTCGACGTTCGGTCAACCGATCGCCCAGCACCAGGCCGTGCAGCTGAAGCTCGCGGACATGGCGACGGGCATCGCGGCCGCCCGTCTGCTGACCTACGAGGCGGCCGCCGAGCCCGGCGGTGCGGCGGCCGGGCTCGCGAAGATCCTCGCCACCGAGACGGCGTGCGCGGTGACGCTCGAGTCGATGCGCGTGCACGGCGGCTACGGGTACACCACCGAGTTTCCGGTGGAGCGCTATTACCGCGACGCGGCGCAGCTGCCGGCGACGCTCGGCGGCAACGACGCCGTGCGCGTGGCCACCGCTCGCCGATTGGTCGCCACGGCTGGGTGAGCACGGTCATGGCCTATGGGCGCTGGCTCGAGGACTTCACCGTGGGCGAGGTCATCCGTCACTGGCCGGGGCGGACGATCACCGAGGCCGATTGCACGTGGTTCGCGCTGCTCACGATGAACCAGCACCCGATCCACAGCGACGCGCACTACGCGGCCACGCAGACGCAGCACGGCCAGCGCGTCGTGCTGGGGCCGCTCGTCTTCTCCATCGGCATCGGCATGACGGTGGCCGACGTCTCCGGCAAGGCGATCGCCAATCTGGAGATCGAGCGCATCCTCCACGAGGCGCCGACGTTCATCGGCGACACCATCTACTCCGAGTCGACGGTGCTCGCCACGCGCGAGTCCTCGCAAGGCGATCGTGGCCTCGTGACCGTGGAGACGCGCGTCACCAACCAGCGCGGCGAGCGGGTGATGACGTTCAAGCGGACCGCGCTGGTGCCGAAGAAGAATCACGCGACGCTCGGGCAGCGAGCGTGAGCGCACGACCGCCGCTCGACGGGTTGCGGATCCTCACCGTCTCCCAGTTCGGAGCCGGGCCGTTCGGCACGCAGCTGCTCGCGGACCTCGGCGCCGAGGTGGTCAAGATCGAGGACGCCGCCGCCGGCGGCGACGTGTCCCGGCACGTGGGACCGTACACCGGCGATGACGACTCGCTCTATTTCCAGTCGTTCAACCGCGGCAAGAAGTCCATCACGCTGGACCTGAAGCACCCCGAGGGCCAGACCGTTCTCCGCGACCTCGTGCGCGTCTCGCACGCCGTCTACAACAACCTCCGCGGCGACCTTCCCGCGACGCTGGGCCTCACCTACGACGCGCTGGCCGCCGTCAATCCGGCCGTCGTCTGCTGCTCGCTCTCCGGCTTCGGCGCCACCGGCCCGCGCGCGTCCGAACCCGCGTTCGATTACCTCATCCAGGGCTACGCCGGCTGGATGTCGATCACCGGCGAGCCCGACGGACCACCGGGTAAATGCGGTGTCTCCGTGGTCGATTTCGCCGCCGGCTATGCCTCCGTTGCCGCGCTCATGGCCGGTCTATGGGACGCCGCTCGGAGCGGGATCGGCCGCGACATCGACGTGTCCCTGCTCGACACCGCGGTCAGCATGCTGTCGTATTTTGCGATCTGGACGCTCAATCGGGACTGGGTGCCGACACGGGTCGCCGACTCGGGTCACCAGTCGCTCGTGCCCGCGCAGAACTTTCGCACGCGCAATGGCTGGATCGTCGTCTTCTGCAACAAGGAGAAGTTCTGGACGGAGCTGGTGGATGCGCTCGAGGTCCCCGCCGTCGCGCGCGATCCGCGCTTCGCGACGTTTGCCGATCGGCTCGCGCACAAGGACTCGCTGATCCCCTTGCTCCAGGCGCGCTTCGCCGAGCGCACGACGGCGGAGTGGCTCGCGCGTCTGCGGGGCCACGTGCCGTGCGCTCCCGTCCACACGCTGGCCCAGGCGCTCGACGATGAGCAGGTGCGCGCGCGCGACATGCTCATCGAAGTGAAGCATCCGGAGTTCGGCGTGCTGCGCGAGGTCGCCTCGCCCGTCAAGACGGCGGGGGCGATCACCACGCCGGCACCCGCGCCCGCGCTCGGCCAGCATACCGAGCCGCTCCTGCGCGACCTGCTGCGCTACGCGCCGGAGCGGATCGCCGCGCTGCGCGCGAGCGGCGCGCTCGGTCCACCCGGCCGCGTCAGCGGCCCACCGCCGGGGAACGAAGGCCGCGCACCGCGTACCAGAACGACCACGTCATGAGCGCCGCGCTGAGCGGGATGCCGCTCAGCACACTGACCACCAGGAACGCCTCGATGCTCGTGTAGACGAGCATCGACAGCCGCAGCACACCGCGTCCGAGCAGGTAGGCCGCCCACACGAGCGAGATCCGCCCGAAGACACGCCGAAACGGCCGCGACGCTTTCAGCTCCGGCGGAAACGGATAGCTTTCGCTGGCGAACACCGCCGCCAGCGGGCGGCCGATGACGACGGAGCCGAGGAACACCAGCCCGCCGAGCGTGTTGGCGATGACACCGGGCGCGAAATACCAGCGCGCGCTGCCCGACAGGAGGCCGGTGACCGCCTGGACGAGCGCGATCGTGAAGCCGATGCTCGCCCCCAGTCCGGTACGGCCGTGGCGCCGCTCCCAGATGAACGAGGCGGTGGTCACCGCGGTGGCGGCGAAGATGCCCACCACGAGCCCGAGCGTCTTCCAGCCGACGTAGAAGACCAGCACCGGCCCCACGGCGTCGCGCAACAATCGCGGCCCGTTGTCGGCGAGCACCGCGCGCAGCGAGACGGTTGTTTCGCTCATGTAGAATCAGCCAGGGAGATCATCGGCTGTATGAGCGAGCGCGCCACGCCCGTTCGGGAGGTCGACGAGGTCACCGGCGCCGAGGTCTCGCCGCCGTGGATGACCATCCTGCACAACTGCGACTGTCATACCTTCGAGCAGGTGGTGAAGCAGTTGCAGAAGGCCATCGCGTGCAGTGAGGAAGAGGGCTGGAAGATCGCCTGGCAGGTGCACCATACCGGCAAGGCGGTGGTGAAGGTCGGTCCCGAAGCCGAGTGCGTGCGCGTCGGCAACATCCTGGCCTCGATCGGCCTCGTCGTCACCGTCGTCCAATCCTGAGCGCCGGCCGTCTCAGACGACATCCGCGAACATCGCGCGGTAGTGCCGGTACCACTCGCTCTGGAACCGCTGCTCGGGATCGTGCTGGCGCTTGGCCCGCAGGAACTCCACGAAGCGCGGATGACACGTCTCGACCTGGGCGCGCGTCGCCCATCGGTGATAGGTGAGGAAATAGCTGCCCCCGTGAGCGATGGCGATATCGATCAATCGGCGAAAGTGTCCCGCGGCGCGGGCCAGGTCATCCGCGGTATGGTCGACGTGCAGGTTGAAAATGACACAGGCCCACGGCTGCCGCGCCCACGCCAGCACGCTCTCCGTGTCGGGTTCGATGAGACGGATGGTGCCGTAGATCACGTTGACGCGCTCGGCACGGAAGTCGCGCCGGACGTCGTCGAACAACCGGCCGAGCGCCGGGCGCGGCACGTAGATCTCGGTGATCATCTCGGTGCCGCCGGTGGCCGCGCCGAGCCGCCGGTCCAGCCCCACGTGGTAGTCGTCGACGTAGGTGCTGAGCTGATGCGTGTCCGACCAGTAGATCTGGCCTGACGTGCTCAGGTAGTAGCCCGCGTAGGCCTCGAAGGCACGCCGCTTGTCGGCGTGCGAGAGATAGAGCAGGCGATCCCAGTCCGCCACGCCGAGCTCCTTCTGTCCGGCCTGGATCGGAGTCGCCTCGTGCACGGGGCGGTAGCAGGAGAAGACACCGCGGCGCAGGAAATCCCGCGTGTCCCCTGTCGCGTACTGACAATCGCCGTAGAGGAAGCCGTCCGCGATCCGCCGGTCGAAGGCCGCCATCACGTTGTCGACGTCCACGAGCTCGACGACACGCTCGATCTTGCGCCGCGGCGTCAGCCGGAGCGTCGCGGTGGCGACCACGCCAAGCAGGCCGTATCCGCCCACGGCGAGACGGAACAGCTCCGCATTCTCCGTTCGGCTGCACCGGCGCAGCTCTCCACTGGCATCGACGAGCGTGAACGCCTCGAGATCCGAGACGAACGGAGGGAAGGTCAGCCCGCGGCCATGCACGTTCGCCGCGATCGCGCCGCCGATGGAGAGCCGGTCGGCGCCTGTCTGCTTCTGCACGATGCCCCACTGCTGCGCGCGGCCCGCCTGCGCACGCAGCAGGTGGTCGATGAGGCCCGGCCACTGCACCCCGGCCTCCACCGTCACCAGACCGCGCTCGAGGTCGACGTCGAGGACGCGGTCCATGCGCCGCGTATCGATCAGCAGCGTGCCTTCCCCGAACTGCTGACCGCCCATCGCGTGGCGGCCCCCGGCGACGCTGATGGCCACCCCCTCCTCGCGCGCGCGGCGCACCAGCCGCGGCAGGGCGTCCCGCCGAGCTGGCGCGACGATCGCGCGCACCGCCGTCGCGTTGAGCTTCGAATGCACGTCATTGACCGGGACGGTGGCGGAAGACGGGCGCCGCGTCGAGCACGCGGGCGTCCCGGCGACCAGCGCGGAGCCAAGCAGAAAGCGGCGGCGGGTCAGCACCGGGCGCTCGTGGAGGTGAGGCCGCGCGCGGCAACGTACAGGAGCACGAGCGCGGCCATCTCGATCACGTGGTACACCGCGTTCGGCGTCAGCGACGGTGCCGGCAGCTCCCATCGTCGCCACTGGACGAGTGAGCCGACGGCGAGCATCACGACGCCGAGCGCACCGACGAGCGCCGAGGGCGGCCCGCTGCGGAACCAGACACGCATCAGCACGACGAGCAGGAACGCGGCGCCCGCGGCGTAGTGGACGATCGCCACCCCGAAGGCATCGGTCACGAACAGGACCACGGTCGCGTACACGACGAACAGCCCGGCGGCGATGATGAGGACCAGCCGCCGCCGGGCCGGCGCGATGGCGTGAGCGCCCGCCCCCCACGCGCACAGCGTGCCGACGCCGATCGCCAACAGCGTGAGCCGCCAGATCGCCGTGCGCATCGGCTCGTGCGCCGGCGGGAAGCCATGGCTGACGCCGCCGAGCAGCGCGCCGACGGCGACGGCCCAGAAGAATGCCGCCCACCACCGCCGCGCGCGCGCGTTCGTTCCGCGCGCGTGCACGAGCGCGCCGAGGACGGCGCCCTCGAGCGCGATCGTGAAGTCGGTGAGGGCGACGTCCGGCTCGGCGAGGCTCACGCGCACCGGCGCGCGTGATGGCGCCCCAGCACCAGGAGGTACGCGGCGAGCACCCAGTGGAAGACGATGGGGATCGTGCCGGTGCCGAGCCAGCGGCGCTCGGGATACCACGCCATGGTGAGGACGTAACGGACGATCATCGCGGCAACGTAGAGGACCGCGACCACCACGAGCGCGCGGCCGAGACGCGGCTTTGGCGTCACGAGACGGCCTCGGCCGCGCGCGAAGTCGCGCGAGAGCTTCACCTGCGCGCCGAGGATGGTCAGCTGCACGGGAAGCAGAACCGGATACGGGAGCAGCCCGGAATACCACTCGGACATCGGCGGCAGCACGGTGACGCCGGCGAAGGCGACGAGCGCCTGCCCGGCGACGCGCACGAAGAACAGGAACGCCAGCAGCGACAGCACGCGTCCCGTCCGGCGCCACCGGGCTACATCACGGGGCCGATGATCCAGGGCGCGAACTCTTCCTCACCGACGCCGCTCAGCTCGCTCTTGGTCTTCTTGCCGGAGGCGACGGCCACGATCTCCTCGAAGATCTGCCGGCCGACCACGGGCAGCGGCGTGCCCTCGAGGATGACGCCGCAGTTGACGTCCATGTCCTCTTCCATGTGGCGGTACATGAGCGAGTTGGTGGCCAGCTTGATCGAGGGCACCGGCTTTCCGCCGAACACCGAGCCCCGGCCGGTCGTGAAGCAAATCAGATTACAGCCGCCCGCCACGAGGCCGGTGATCGACACGGGATCGTGACCGGGCGTGTCCATGAAGACGAAGCCGCGCGTGGTGATCGGCTCGCCGTACATGAACACGTCCATCATCGGCGTGGTGCCGCCCTTGGTGACGCCGCCGAGCGATTTTTCGAACACGGTGGTGATGCCGCCGGCCTTGTTGCCCGGGGCCGGGTTGTTGTCCATCGCCTCGATGCCGCGGCAGTACCACTCCCACCACTTGTAGCGATCGAGCAGCTTCTTGGCCACGCCCTCGTTGATGGCGCGCCGGATCAACAGATGCTCGGCGCCGTAGATCTCGGGCGTCTCGGCCAGCACGCCGGTGCCGCCGTAGCGGACGAGCTCGTCCACGGCCCAGCCGAGCGCAGGATTCGCCGTCATCCCCGAGTTGGCGTCGGAGCCGCCGCAATTCGTGGCCAGGCAGATCTCGGAGACGGGCTGCCTGGTGCGCCGCACGTCGTTGGCGATCGGCAGCAGCCTGGCGACCTCGGCCACGGCGCGCTCGACGGTCTTGCGAATCCCGCCCGCCTCCTGGATGTTGACGAGGAACGGCTTCCGCTCGGGATGGCCGGGCAGCGACATCTTCTGGCGATCCACCATCACCGCCGCCTGGTTCACCTCGCAGCCGAGACCGATCAGGATGTAGGCGGCCACGTTCGGATGCTTGGCGTAGCCGGCCAGCACGCGCTGCAGGGCCAGGTGATCCTCGCCGAAGAGCTTCGTGCCGCAGCCCGACTTGTGGGTGATGGCGAGCACGCCGTCGATGTTGGGATAGTCGCGCTGCACATCACGGAACTTCTCCTTCACGAACTGGCTCACGGAGGCCGAGCAGTTCACGCCGGAGATGATGGCCACATAGTTGCGCGTGCCCACTCGCCCGTCGTCCCGCTTGTAGCCATCGAAGTAGCGCATGCGATCGGCCGGGTAGAGCTCGACCGGCGTGACATCCACGCCGACCTCGTACCGGTCGGCGCTGAGCTCGCCGATATCGAGGTTGTGGCTGTGCACGTGCTCGCCAATCCCGATGTCCGTCGTCGCGAACCCAATCACCTGCCCGTAGCGCCGCACCACACCACCGCGCGCAACGGCGCGGCGGGCGATCTTGTGTCCTGGCTTGATGGCCTGACGGACCTCGATGCGGCGGCCGCCGTCATCGAGCACCATGCCCGCCTCGAGCGGCAGCTTCGCCACCGCCACGTCGTCTTCGGGCTTCAGCACGATCGCCTTGTCCGTCAGCGCCTGCGTCGCCATCGGCTACCTCTCCTCCAGCACTTTCACCAGCGCGCGCACGCCGGCGACGAACGTCGGCGCCCCGCCCGGGATGGCCGCCGCCTCCAGCGCGCCGAGGATTTCCGCCTTCGTGGCTCCGTGCTGGAGCGCGCGCTTGATGTGGTTGATCAGCGCACCTTCCCAGACGCCGCGATAGGCGAGGATGCCGAGGGCGACCAGCTCCCGGTACTTGATCGGTAAGCCCTCGTCGCGCGCGAGCGCGTCGCGATAGTAGGCGTTGTAGGACTCCATGAAGTCGGGATCGGTCGCGGCGACGTACTTCCACTCGGGATACATGTACCCGCGGTCCTTCAACGCTTCGGCGGCCAGCCGTTCAGCCTTGTCCATGCGCCCGACTATACCGGATCGGGGCCCTTGATGCGGAGCAGCGGCGACGGCTCCGTCTCGAGCTGGATCGTCGTATGGTCGATGCCGAAGCGCGCGTGCAGGACGGCGTGCAGCGAGGCGAGCAAGCGCTCGCTCTCGCGCACATCGGCGACCACGACGTGGGCGCTCATCGCCTCGCGGCCCGACGTCAGCGTCCACACGTGAAGGTCGTGCACGCGCCGGACACCGTCGACGCGCGTCATGGCCGCCTCGATCTCCGTCAGCTCGAGATGCGCGGGCGTGCCCTCGAGCAGGACGTTCACGCCCTGACGCAGGAGGCCCCACGTGCGCGGCAAGATCAGCACTGCGATGGCGGCGCTGGCGAGCGGATCGGCGACGGTGAAGCCGGTGGCGATGACGACGCCCGCCGCCAGCAGGACGGCCAGCGACGAGAGCGCATCGTTCAGGACCTCGAGATAGGCGGCACGCACGTTGAGGCTCTCCCGGGCGCCACGGTGGAGCAGCCAGGCGCCGGTGACGTTGATCGCCAGGCCGGCGGCGGCGACGACGGCCATGGGCACGCCGAGCACCGGCGACGGCGCCACGATGCGGCGCCACGCCTCGTAGAGGACCACGCCGGCCACGACGAGCAGCACCACCGCGTTCACGAGAGCGGCCAGGATCTCGGCCCGGTAGTAGCCGTACGTTTTCTCGGGCGTCGGCGGTCTGGCGGAGATCCAGGACGCGAAGAGCGCCAGCGCGAGCGCCCCGGCGTCGGTCAGCATGTGACCGGCGTCGGCGACCAGGGCCAGACTTCCCGTCCACAGCCCGGCCACGAGCTCCACGACCATGAAGGACACGGTGAGACCGAAAGTGACGAACAGCGCGGGACGGGACCGGGAAGTGGCGGTGGTACGGCCAGGCCCGTGCACGTGCATC
>DASTCJ010000216.1:0-12659 GCA_035605575.1 Candidatus Methylomirabilota bacterium | reverse complement strand
CGTGGTGCTCTTCAACCTCGTGGCCGATCTGCTCTACGGGTGGCTCGACCCGCGGATCTCCTACCGATGAGCATCGCGACCGCTCCCGCGGCCCTCGTGACCACCACGCGGCCGCGCGTCTCCCTCCTGCGCGAGACGACGCGGCGCTTCCGGCGCCATCGCCTGGCCATGGTCGGGGCCGTGATCCTGCTGCTCATGGTGGCGGCCGTGATCGCGGGGCCGTACCTCTATCGCGTGCCGATCGACGCGATCGATTTCAAGGCCAAGCTCAAGGCGCCCTCACGCGCCCATCCGTTCGGGACGGACGATCTCGGGCAAGACCTCCTCGCCCGGATGCTCTACGGCGGGCGCATCTCGCTCGCCGTCGGCGTGGCCGCCATGCTGATCTCGCTCACGATCGGCACCGGCGTCGGCGCCGTGGCCGGCCAGGTGGGCGGCGCCGTCGACCACACGCTCATGCGGCTCACCGACCTCTTCCTGTCGCTTCCGCAGCTGCCGCTGTTGCTGCTGATCGTCTATCTCTTTCGCGATGCTTTGAAGAGCGCGCTCGGGCCGGAGGCGGGAATCTTCGTCATGATCGTGGCCGTCATCGCGGGCCTGCGCTGGATGCCGGTGGCGCGACTGGTGCGCGCGCAATTTCTCTCGCTGCGCGAGAAGGAGTTCGTGGAGGCGGCGCGCAGCCTCGGCGCGCCGACGCTGCGCCAGGTCGTCCGCCACATCCTGCCCAATGCGCTCGGTCCGGTCATCGTGGCCGGCTCGCTCGACGTGGCGGCGGCCATCATCGCCGAGTCGTCGCTGTCGTTCCTCGGCCTCGGATTCCCGCCGGACATCCCGACCTGGGGCCGCATCCTCTACGACGCCAAGGACAATCTCGACTTTGCCCCGCACTGGGCGCTCTTCCCCGGCACCGCCATCTTCCTCACCGTCCTCTCCATCAACTACATCGGTGACGGATTGAGAGACGCCCTCGATCCGCGCAAGGTCTTGGGACAGAAATGAACGCTGAGGAGCTCTGCTTCACGCCGGCCGCCAAGCTCGTGTCGCTCTTCGCGCGTGGGACCCTCACGCCGCTCGACGTGATGCAGGCGGTGCTGGATCGCATCGAGCGCGTGAACCCGATGGTCAACGCGTATTGCACCGTCGCCGCCGAGCAAGCGCTCGACGCGGCGAAGAAAGCGACGCGTGGCCGCCGTCAGCGCGGCGGCCTCGGCCCGCTCCATGGCGTGCCGGTATCGATCAAGGACCTGACGCCGACCAAGGGCATCCGCACGACGTGGGGCAGCCGGATCTACGAGCACCACGTTCCGACCGAGGACGCGCTGGTGGTCGAGCGGCTGAAGGCGGCGGGCGCCATTGTCGTCGGCAAGACGAACACGCCCGAGTTCGGCGCCGGCGCGAACACGTTCAACGACGTGTTCGGCGTCACGCGGAACCCGTGGAACCTCGCGCTGACGTGCGGCGGGTCCACCGGCGGCGGCGCGGTGGCGCTCGCGACCGGCATGGGCCCGCTCGCGCAGGGCTCGGATCTGGGTGGCTCGCTCCGCCTGCCCGCGTCGTTCTGCGGCGTCGTCGGATTCCGCACCTCGCCGGGATGCGTGCCGGTCCATCCCACGGTCCTCGCGTGGGATCCGTGGAGCGTACAGGGCCCGATGGCGCGCACCGTCGGCGACGTCGCGCTGATGCTCTCCGCCATCGCGGGACCCGATGCGCGCGCCCCGATCTCTTACCCGATCGATACGCGCGCGCTCCTCGCCGCCGTCCGCCGTCCGAGCCTCAAGGGAGTGCGCGTGGCGTGGGGCGGCGACCTTGGCGTCACACCGGTCGACGCCGAGGTGGACGCGATCAGCCGCGCCGGCGCCGAAGTATTTCGCCGACTGGGCGCG
This sequence comes from Candidatus Methylomirabilota bacterium, assembly GCA_035605575.1. Lineage (GTDB taxonomy): Bacteria > Methylomirabilota > Methylomirabilia > Rokubacteriales > CSP1-6 > AR12. The sequence continues at coordinate 10,776 of DASTCJ010000216.1, read as the reverse complement.
CGTCTCGACGCGGCGCATCCGGATTACTCGGGTCTCGAGGAGATCGTGCAGACGAGCCGCGGGGCGTCGATGGTCGCCCGCCATGCGGACAAGCTGCCGAAGTGGCGCGAGCAGATGCAGGAGAACCTCGTCAAGAACGTCGAGCAGGGCCTCCGCCTGACGCCGTCGGACATCGGTCGCGCCGAGCGGCTCCGCACCGAGGTCTGGCACCGCGTGCGTGAGTTCCAGGAGCGCTACGATCTGATCCTGACGCCGACGGCGCCGGTGCCACCGTTCCCGCTCGAGCTGCGCTCGGGTCCGGCGGAGATCAATGGCACGCCGATGCGCAACTACATCCAGTGGGCGCTCACGACGTACGCGTTCACCGTCGTCGGCGTGCCGGCCATGTCCGTGCCGTGCGGCTTCACGCGCTCCGGGCTGCCCGTCGGCTTGCAGATCGCCGGCCGCTGGCGCGACGAGGTCGGCGTGCTCCGCGCCGCCGCGGCCTTCGAGGCCGCGCAGCCCTGGGCCGACCGGCGGCCGGCGATCTGAGTCGGTGACGGCGCCGCGGATCTACTCGTACCGCTCGCGATGGCGGAGCTCGACGAAGAGGCCGTGGGCATCGCGCGGATGGACCCACGCGATGTCGGCGCGCGGACTGTCGACCTGGGCGCCGGCGGCGCGAAGCTTCGTGACGGAGCCGGGGATGTCGGCGCACTCGAAACCGACGAGATAGACGCCCTCGCCGCGGCGCGCGAGAAAGCGGCCTACCGCCTTGCCCGGATCGGTCGGCTGGAGCAGCTCGATGTGGCCGGTGCCGAGGGGCAGGATCGCATTGCGGAAGCCGAAGTCCTTCGATTCGCTCCGGCGATGCTCGCGCAGCCCGAACAGGTTCCTGTACCGTGCGGCGGCCGCATCCAGGTCTCGAACGACGACCGAGAGCTCCACGATGTCTCCAAGCATGAGATCTCCTCTCAGTTGGTCTGGGTCAACCGACCGTCGACCTTCGGCGAGATCGTTCCCGCCGCGGCGATGGCCTGGAACACGACGTCGGCCAGCTGCAGGCCGCTCACCGCGTCGACGAGGACGCGCGCGTCGCGCAACGCGGTGATGCCGTCGCCGCCGCCGGCCACGTAGTCGGGCACGGCGAGCGTGTAGATGCGAGCGGGGTCGAGCGGCGCGCCGGCGACCTCGACCCTCATCACGCGCTCGCCGATCGGCTGGCGGGGATCGTAGGTCACGCGCATGCCGGAGACTTGCAGGTAGCCGCCGCCGCCGCGGTCGAGGCCAGCGAGTCCCTGCTCCAGCGTCTCGCGGAGCCTCACGCCGCTCACCGCGAGCTTCAGCACTGCGTTCGCGAACGGCACGAGCGCGTGGATATCGCGCTTGCGCAGCGGGCCAGGCGGCACGATGCGATCGCCACGAATGCCGCCGCCGTTCAACAGCGCCACGTCCGCGGCGAGCCGGACGCGCATGGCGTCGGCGATGAAGTCGCCGAGGTTGGTCTCCTCGCTGCGCAGGCGCAAGCGTCGCGCGTCGAGCGGCACCGCCGTCTGGCCGACGACCGTGTCGAGCTCGCGATCGAGCCGCTCGGCGTACCGTCGCACGATGGCCGCCACCTCGGGATCCTCGGGCACGCGCGCGCTCACTTCGTGGAACGCCCACGATCGCTCGACCAGGGCGCCGTCGGGCCCGAGCCACAGGTCGATCTGCACGAGGTAACGCGCGTCGGAGCCCGCCTTGGTGATCAGCGCCTTGCCCTCCTCGGCCACGAGCGGCTCGTGCTCGTGCCCGCCGAGCACGACATCCACGTCGGCGGCGGCGGCGAGCACGCGATCGGCGCGCATGTGCTGATGCGTCACCGCCACGACGGCGTGGGCGCCGGCGCGCCGGAGCGCGGCGGCGACCGCCCGCCCCGACTCGATCGGCTCGCGGAATTCGATCCCGGGGCCGGCCGCCGATGTCACCGCCGTCTCGGCCGTCGTGAGGCCGAAGAGTCCCACGCGCACCGGTCCGAGGACCACCACGCGCTCCCCGGCCGCGCCATCGAACGGCGCGCCGGTGTCCCGCGCCACCACGTTGGCCGACAGCCACACGAAGCGCGACTCGCGCATGCGCCGGCGCAGGACGTCGGGTCCGAAATCGAACTCGTGGTTTCCGAACGTGGCGGCGTCGAGCCCCAGCGCGTTGAGCACCGCGATCATCTGCTCGCCGCGCAGCACCGTCGACATGGGCGACGGCGAGATGACGTCGCCCGCGTGGGCGAAGATGGTGTTCGGATTCGCGGCGCGCGCGCGTCTGACCAGCGTCGCCAGCCGCGCCATTCCACCCCGCCGTCCGCCGTCGACCGGCTCGAGCACATAGGTGTCGTTCACCTGGAGCAGCGTCACGTGAACCGCGGGCGGCGACGCCGAGCGCGCGGCCTCGGGTGCCACGCAGCCCGCCGCCGCCACCGCGACGACGAGCCCGAGGAAAAGTCGGCGGGCGATCACCCGGCGAGCGCGCGCAGCCTCACGCCGCGCGCGTCAGCCAGAAGTGGTCGCGGCGGCGGACGAGACGCTCGGCGAGATAGCGCCCGGCGCGCTCGGCGTCGCCGGCACGGAAGCTGGCCTCGAACAGCGTGTCGTGAAACACGTCGCGCTGGGCCCGCGAGCCGCCGAGCTCGACGATGCGCGGCCGGATCGGCTCGATGCGCTCGATGGTGCGGCGGTAGTCGCCGGCCGCGAAGGCGTGGATCCCCTCCAGCAACGGCAACAGCACGTCGCCCATGAGGCCGCTCTTGTCCTTCGGCGCGCGCGCGCGGACGGCGTCGACCTGCGCGCGCGCCGTCTCCCAGTCACCGCCCGCGGTCAGCGCCATGCCCACGTGGGCGACGTGGAAGAGCAGGCCCATGCGATTGAGCCGCTCGCGCGCGATCGCCGTGAACGGCCTCCATCGGTCGCCGACCGGCCGACCGGCGAGCTCGAGCCGCCACAGCAGCGAGATCGAGTCGTGCAGATCGCCGGCAATCGAGGAGGGCACGCGCTCGAACACCCCACGCGCCATGCGGCCGGCCCGCTCGTAATCGCCGCGCGCGAAGTGGATCAGCGCCAGATGCCAGAGCAAGTGATTACGAAACCAGTTGAGGCCGCGACACGGCTGGATGGCCGGCGGCAGCCGGGTGACGCCGCCGTCGTAGTCGGCGGACTCGTAGAGCGCATGCGCGAGAGCGTGCACCGCCCACGCGTCGTTCGGCTCGATCGCCAGCGCCTGCTCGGCCACCGCGATCGCTTCCGAGCACCGATCGGCTTCCTCGAGCGCGAAGGCGTGCATGCCGAACACGAACGACGAGCCGGGATAGCGGCCGCGCAGCGAGTCGGTCACCTGCAGCATCTCGGGAAAGCGGCCGAGCCAGAAGAGCACGTAATAGAGTCGCTGCAGCACCATCGCATCGCGCGGCCACGCCGACAGATGCTCGCGCAGCAGCCGCTCGGCCTCCGGCACCTGGCCCGAGGTCCACGTCGTGATCGCAGTCACGTGCGACCGCTCCCGCTCGCTCTGGCCGGCCACGGCCGCGCGCGCGGCGTCGCTGGCCGCCTTCGTCTCGGGGAAGCGCTCCTCGAGAAACAGACAGACGGCGGCGCCGGCGTGGGCCAGCGCCAGGCCAGGATCGCGCTCGGCGGCGGCGCGAAAGAGCGACAGCGCATCGGCCTGCCACGACAGCAGCGCGTGCACCGCGCGGTCGTAGAGCGCGAGCGCCTCGGGGTCGGCGGTGGAGATCGGGAGACCATAGGCGTCGGTTGGCATGGCCCGCATCCTAGCAGAGGGCGGCGCCGCTCAGCACGGCGGCGAGGTACTCCACGGCGCGACGCTCGGCCCACGAGGTCACGCGCCACGGCCATCCCTCCACGAATCCGACGTGCCCGCCGCGCTCCGTCAGCTCGAGCACGACGTTGGGCGGCAGCGCGGCGGGATCCGGCAGCGCCGACGGCGGCACGAACGGATCGTCGATGGCACTGATCAAGAGGGTCGGCCGCCGCACGCGCGCGAGGTACGGCCCGCACGACGCCCGACGCCAGTAGTCGACCTCGTCGGCGAATCCGTGGAGCGGCGCCGTGACGGCGCGGTCGTAGGCCGCAAACGTCCGCGCGCGGCGCACGGCGGCGAGATCCACGAAGGCGCCGTGCTGCGCGACCTTCGCGCGGACCTTTTGCTTGAACGTGCGCATGAAGTTCGCGGTGTAGACCCACTTCTGAAAGCCGCGGTCGAGCGTACGCGCGCACTGCTCGAGATCGAAGGGCACCGAGATCGCCACCGCCGCCGCCAGCGCGGGCGGCACAGCCTTTCCCTGCTCGCCGAGCCACTTGAGGAGCACGTTGCCACCGAGCGAGATGCCGGCGGCCGCGATCGGACGGCCGGGTTCGCGCGTGGTGAGCAGACGGACGATCTCGTCGAGATCGTCCGTATCGCCGGAGTGATAGAACCGCGGCCGCCGATTCGGCTCGCCGCTGCACGAGCGGAAGTTCAGGACGACACCGCTCCAGCAGCGAGCGCGGGCGAGGTCGAGCAGGCCGCCAACGTAGTGCGAGCGGCAGGAGCCCTCCAGGCCGTGGAGGAGCAAGAGCAATGGCGCGTCCGCCGACGGTGCGTCGAGCCAGTCCAGATCGACGAAGTCCCCGTCGGGCGTCGTCACGCGCTCCCGCCGGAGCGCCCGCGCGCCCCGGCGGAAGAGCGGTCCCCACATCGTCTGCGCGTGGCGGCCGGGCAGCCACCACGCCGGCTGAAACGTTACTCCTGGCCTTGCAGGAGCAGCTTCACCACTTCCGGCACGATCTCGCGCGCGCGTCGGTCGAGCTCCGCGTCAGTCAGGTTGGCGATGGGATGCGGCATGGCCAGGTACTTGTAGTGCGGCAATCCCCACTGCTCGGCCATGGCGCGTCCGGTCTTTTCGAAGACGTCGGTGATGATCGAGGCGGCCGGCACTCCCGTCTTCTCCAGCAGGATTCCGTCGAGCACACTGCCCGACGAGCACGATCCTCAATCGCCGATGCCGGCGACCACGACGTCGGCCGACGTCTTGATCGCCTCGATGATCTCCTGGTGAGCAGGCACGCCCGCGTTGTGCTTGCGATACATCTTCCACTCGGCGACGCCGTACTCCTCCTTCAGCATGTCGCCGATCCGCGCCAGCAGCCGGTCGGAGTTGTACTTCGTGTTCTCGATGAGCGCCACGCGCTTGCCTTCGAGGGCGCGCGGGCGGGGCGCGAACGCGATGGGCTGCGTCGACGCCGCCACGGTGGGGTCGAGAATCTCGATCATCGCTTGATCTCCTTGGTGACGGCCTGGGACGTCTTCGCACTGGACCAGCCGGGAATGAAGCAGGAGAACGCGCCCGCGCGTCCGCCGGCGGCCACGACGAGGAGGTCGTCGGGCGAGGCCACCAGCGGGCGGAGCTTCTGCTCGTCGTCGGCCTGGATGGCGCCCGTCATGCGGTTCGTGCGCTTGAGATGGGCATGGCTGTTCTGCGTGTGCTTCCAGACGAACTCGCGGATCTCCTTCTTGCCCCAGCCGCCGCCGGCGATCGTCCGCATGTGCTCGCCCGCGATGACCAGACAATAGTTCGGCTGGCCCATGACGTTGCCGGACACCCGCATGTTGTCGGCGAGCGTGGTCAGCACGCCCTCGGGCGTGCTCGACAGCTGGTTGTAGAACTGGTGCGGGCTCTCCGCCGCCATGACGGTCACCGTCGACTGCTCGGGCCGGAAGCCGCGCTCGACATGCAGCGGCGTCCACGGGCTTTCGGTCTCGTTCTCGGCGATGACATACGACAGCTTTCCGGGGTGGCCGACGGTGCCGCGGTCGAGCAGACCCGGCAGCGAGCCGGCCACGTTGCGCATCACGAGCCGCACCGCGCGCCCGATCGTGAGATTCGCACGCCAGCCCGGACCGAAGAGGTTGTCGCCGGCGTTGATGTCGAGCTCGCGCGCGATCGGGCCGTTGACGATCATCAGGACGGCGGCGCCACCGGTCGATGTGCCCGGACCGTGATAGCTCCAGCGGTCGTCCGCGATGCCTTCGACACCGGCCACGACCACCGGCATGTACTCCGGCTTGCAGCCGGCCATGACGGCGTTGATGGCGACCTTCTCGGCGGTGATCGAGACCGCGCGGTGCGAGAGGTACCCGATCTGGGTGTCCGGCGCGAGCTTGGCCGCGTCGAGCATCGCCCGCACGCCCGCCTCCGTCGGCGGGACGACCGGCAAGCCGTCCGACCAGCCCTTCGCGTAACAGAGCTCCATGGCCTCGTCGAGCGACTGCACCTTGAACCGCTGGGATGTGAGCGTGGCCGGCATCAGGGCCTCCTTCGAAGTGCTGGTCACGCTATCACCCGCCCTCATGACGTGCAACCGCGCCGGCCTCCTCGCGTCGCCGCGCCCACAGCATGGCGAGTCCGGCCGCCACCGCCACGCCGAGCCCGGCCGCCACGAAGCACTCGCCGAACGCCGCGGCACCGACCGTGAGACGCCGCTGGGCGAAGATTTGAGCCAGCGTCGCTACGCCGAACACGGTCCCGAGCGTTCGCGCGAAGAAGATGAAGCCGCCGGCCGCTCCCTGCTGGGCAGGACCGAACGCCGCCATCGCGGCGGCCATGTTCGGCACCTGGAATACGCCGAGCCCGAAGCCGGCGCCGAACAGCACGAGGGCCAGCGCGGGCAGCGGCGTCTGCGGGCCGGCGCCGCCGAGGAGCGCCAGCCCCACCGCCTCCGCCGCCAGACCGGACACCACGAGCGGCCAGGGTCCGAGGCGGTCGGCAAGGCGTCCGGCCAGCGGCGCCGCCAGGGCGGTGCCGAGCGGCGTGAGCATGAAGAGCACGCCGCCCTGACTCGCGTCCAGGCCCCGCACGCCGACCAGATAGAAGGGCGCCAGCAACCACACGGCGAAGATGCCAGCGTTGCCGATGAAGGCCAGCACGCCGGGGCGCACGACGGTGCCGCGCACGAGCTCGCTGGCGCCGACCATCCGCGCGCCGCTCGCCATGCGCGCGCCGGACAGGCGAAGGGCCAGCGCGAATGTCAGCAGGGCGAGAGGCACCCGGACGTAGAAAATCGAGCGCCAGCCCACCGCCTCCACCAGCATGCCGGCCACGAGCGGCCCGACTGCAAACGCGGCGCCCATGGCGGCGTTGAGCATGCCGAGCGCACGGCCGCGCTCGCCGGGAGCAACCGCGAGCGTCACCAGCCCCGGCGCCGTGCCGTAGACGAGGCCGCCGCCGAAGCCCTGCACCACGCGCGCGCCGAGCAAGGTGGCGAAGGACGGCGCGAGTGCGCCGAGCGCGAACGCGACCGCGCTCACGCCGACGCCGGCCCGAAAAACCCGCGCGTGCCCCACGCGATCGGCGACGGCTCCGCCCGCCAGCGCCGTGAGCGCGTAGGTGAAGACGTAGCAGATGATGACCCAGCGCATGCGCTCGGGCGGAACGGCAAAGCTGGCGGCCATGGCGGGAAACGCGATGTTCATGATGGAGTCGAGCGAGATGAGGGCGGCGCCGGCGGCCGCGATCGAGCGCGTCACGGCCGCTATGATGGCATACGGAGTTGCGTGCTCGGCGCTTCCACGGTACAACCCGACGCCATGGAGCTTCGCCCCGGCGCCACACACGAGGTCACGTGGACGGTGACGCCGGACAAGACGGCCGACGCGATGGGCAATCCCGGTGTGCGCGTATTCGCCACGCCGTGGGTCATCGCCCTGCTCGAGCAGACGTGCGGCGGCGTCATCGCGCCGCACCTGGCGCCCGGCGCGTCCACCGTCGGCACGATGGTGGAGATGCGCCATCTGGCGGCCACGCCCGTCGGCATGACCGTGCGCGCCAAGGCCACGCTGCTCGAGACCGACGGGCGACGGTTTCTGTTTGCCGTCGATGCGTGGGATGCCAAGGACAAGATCGCCGAGGGGCGACACGAGCGCTTCGTCGTGCCGGATCTCGCCAAGTTCCTGGAGCGCGCAATGAAGAAGGGCGCGTGATGGCCATCCGGGTGAACACGAGCGTGATCGGCAAGGAGTACCCGCCCTTCGTGGTGACGGTCGAGCGCGGCAAGATCAAGGAGTTCGCCCGTGCCATCGGCGATCTGAATCCGTTCTATCTCGACGACCGTGTCGGCGCGGCCTCCGAGTGGGGGGACATCATCGCGCCGCCGACGTTCGCGACGACGTTTCGTGACGACGGCGCCAGCGAGACGTTCTTCCGCGATCTCGGCATCGACATCTCGCGCGTGCTCCACGGCGAGCAGGAGTTCGAGATCATGCGACCGATCCAGCCGGGCCAGACCTATCTGTGCCGATCGCGCATCGTCGATATCTACGAAAAGAGCGGCAAGACCGGCCCCATGGCGTTCGTCCTGCGCGAGACCTCGATCACCGACCGCGCGAACGAGATCGTCGGCACCATGCGCCACATCACGGTGGTGCGGCTGTGACGCTTCGCGATCCCGTGAGATACGCGAAAATCTATTTCGACGACGTGAAGGTGGGCGACGAGCTCCCTGCCCTCGTGAAGGGCCCGATCCAGCAGATCCAGCTCACGCGCTATGCCGGCGCCTCCGGTGACTTCAACCCCATTCACCAGGACGACGAGTTCGCCAAGGCGGCCGGGATGGGTGGCATCTTCGCCCACGGCATGCTCTCGATGGGCTTCGTGGCGCAGGCAGTGACCGATTGGGCCGGCGCCGGCAGCGTGCGCAAGATCGGCGTGCGCTTCGCCGCGATCGTCCGGCTGAAGGACACGGTGACCTGCCGCGGTCGGGTCGTCGCCACCTCGCAGAAGGATGGCGTGAATCTCGTCGAGCTCGATATCTGGGCCGAGAATCAGAAGGGCGAGAAGGTCGTCACCGGCAAGGCGACGGTGACGCTGCTCGGTCGCTCCTAACCGCCCGGCGTCAGCCCCCTCGCGGCGACCCACTCACGAAGCGCCTCGCGCGTGGATGGAAACGCCAGCGTGTCCCAGTCGATCGCCGCGGGCGCCACCCACTCCAGGCAGTCGTTCTCGGCGCACGTCGTCAGCGTGCCGCCCACGACCTTCGCGCGGTAGACGATGATCACGGGCGCGCCCGGATAGGAGTACACGTTGTGCAGTCCCGCGAGATCGACCTTGAGACCCGTTTCCTCGAACGTCTCGCGGACGGCCGCGTCCTCCACCGATTCGCCGAAGTCGACGAAGCCGCCGGGAAAGGTCCACAGACCGCGTCCCGGATTGATCGAGCGCCGCGTCAGCAACACGCGACCGTCCTGCTCGGGGATGGTCCCGGCCACCACCTTGGGATTGAGATAGAAGACGAACCCACACGCCGCGCAGACGGCCTGCTCCCGCTGATCGGGCGGCACCGCCGCGCGCCCGAGGGTGCCGCCGCACAGCGGACAGAACCGGATGCTGGCCGGCGAGAGGAACCGTGCGGGCTCGTCGCTCACGCGCTCAGTCTAAACCATGAGCTGTCTTGACACCCGTCGCGACGCGGTGTTACAACCCTCGCGTTTCGCCCACTCAAGGAGGCCGCCATGTCGCGCCGTCTTCTCACTCTCCTCGTCGTCTCCCTGGTCGCCGTGTCCGCCGTTACCGCCGTGAGCTTCGGCCAGTCCGGCGAGTACAAGATCGGCGTGCTCGAACCGCTCACTGGTCCGCTCGCCGGCGAGGGCAAGCGCCATCTCGAAGGCTACGAGGCCGTGCGCGACATGATCAACGAGCGCGGCGGCGTCATGGGCAAGAAGCTCGTCTTCACGGTTGCCGACGTGCCGGATCCGACGGCGGCGGCGACAGAGGCGACGCGGCTGGTGACGCGCGAGGGTGTCAAGATCGTGACCGGAACGTACTCGTCGCGGCTCTGCGGCGCCGCCAGCGAGGCGGCCGTTCGCCACAACGTCATCTACTGGGAGACCTCGTGCGTCGACCCGCGCTTCAACAAGCGGGGGCTCAAGAACGTTTATCGCACGGAGATCGACGCCACCGGGTTCGGCTGGTACAACGTCGAGTTCATCGCCAAGCATCTGGCGCCGCGCATCGGCAAGAAACCGAACGAGATCAAGATCGCCTTCCTGAGTGAAGACTCCTCGTACGGCCAGGGTGTGACGGAGTCCGCGCGCCAGCGCGCCAAGCAGGAGTTCGGGATGCAGGAGGTCGGCAGCGTCGAGTATTACAAGTTCGACACCACGAACGACTTCACGTCGGTGATCGTGAAATTGAAGCAGGCTCAGCCCGACGTCCTGCACCACATCGCCTACACCAATGACGCCATCCTCTTCTACCGCCAGGCCAAGGAGCAGAATCTCCAGGTCAAGGCGGTCGTGCACGCCGGGGCCACCGGCTATGGCGCCGCCGACTTCGGCAAGGCACACGGCAACGATGCCAACGGCGTGTTCGCGCTGCTCGAGCCCGGTCCGGGGTTCCGCGTGGAGGCGCTCAAGCCCGAGGGCCAGAAGATCGAGAAGGAGTTCCGCGACGCCATCCAGAAGAAGACCGGCTCCTATCCCCTCGGCGCGCACCAGCTGGCCGGCGGCGGGCTCTGGCTGCTCAAGCTCGTGCTCGATCGCGCGAAGAGCGACGACCCCGACAAGGTCCGCGACGTCGTCATGTCGCTCGACCTGCCCGTGGGCTCCATGATCAACGGCTGGGGCGTGAAGTTCTCGGAGTCCGGCCAGAACGCGAACGAGCGCGTGCAGCACTACATGCTGCAGTGGCAGAACGGTCAGCTCGTCACCGTGTGGCCGGAGGAGTTCACGACGAATCGCGCGAAGTGGATCCCGCTGCCCGCCTGGGATCAGCGCAAA
>DASTCJ010000125.1:0-12825 GCA_035605575.1 Candidatus Methylomirabilota bacterium | reverse complement strand
GACCTGGTGTTGCCCGCCGCCGCCGACTATCCGAGCACCAGAGGCCGGGGTGATGGTACGTGCTGCGATGGTTGCGGCGACGGCATCGATATACAAGAAGAAGCGCTGGCGGTGTGTGTCGGTGGCGTGCTCATCCTCGTGTTTCATGAAATCTGCTATGGCGCCTGGAGAGGCTTCACGGCCGCGTGATCAGGCGCGGGGGATCCCGTCCTCGGGCGTGAATATCAGCGCGAGCGCAGCCGTCAGAGCATGCCGAGGCGAACGATGGGCGCAACCGATGTGTGCCTGGTATGTGGGCAGTCAGACGATCATGGTCGTCTCGGCGTATGGTTCCTTGAGAACGCCCGTGCGCTGATCCACGCGCACTGCTGGGTCGCCGCGTACGAGGCCGGCAAGCTTTACACTCATCGGGAGCGGCGGACGGCTTAGGTTCTCACAGCCCCCGTTTGGCTTTCTCTCGCCTCTCCTCGTGCGTCTTTCTGTCCTCTTGCCGGTCGACGACCGAGTCGACGTACTCCTGGGTCGTCAGCGCAGCGATCCCCACGTTGTACGGAAAGCTGTGCTTTTGAATCGACACGATCGAACGGCGCAGCGACCAGCGGCATTGCTCGTTCGCCGCGATCACGCGTCCGGTCGGCTGGCCGAATTTCGAGATGAAGGCATCTCGCAGGACTTCATAGTCTCGAGAGTTGAATACGATGACGGCCCGACGGAACCGGCCGATACCATTTTCGGGCGCCAGGGCGAGGATCACCGTGGCCGGGATATCTCCGATGTTCGTGTTCAGATGGCATGAGCGTTCGGCTCGTTTTGTCTGGCACTCCACGCCGGGGAGCGCCAGTTTGATCTGCTCTTCGGTCGCGCCGAAGCGAACGCTCCGGAAACCGCTTGGCTCCTCTGCGGCCAACGCGACCGTGGCCAGACCGAGGCAGATGGTAATCAGCATCGCAATCGCCTTCATAGTGGCTCCTTTGTCCCCGCGTGCGGCACATACCGGCGCCGCGCCGGGATCGGACCGCGGCGTGAGAGTAGTCGCAACTGCCCGGGATGGCAAGGCGGGGGGGTTAGCGGAACAACCCGGTTGACACCCCCGACCGATGGCTGCACCATGCGCTCCTCCGTACGTCCGGACGCCGTACGGGCGAGGGTGGCACATGGACGCGCACGCCGCATCGGGATCGCAGTCAGCAGCGACGGTGGCGACGTCGGCGGGCTCTCCGCTGTTCTCGGCACAGCAGAGGGCTCTGGCCGAGATCATCCGGGGCATGGACGCCGCCGCGCGATGGGTTCTGCTCGTCGGCGAAAAAGACAGCGGGAAGAGCACCGTTGTTCGAGCGCTTTTGGACGAGCTTCGTCTGACCGTCGCAACCGTGGCCGTATTCGAGGGACAACAGGTCGCGCGCGTCGAAGAGCTCATAGGCGGCGTTCGCGAGCAGCTCGGCCTGGCACCTAAGCGGCGGTTTCTCGGTGGTGATCGTTCGGGTTCCGACATCCTGGCGAGCCCGTCTACGGGCCGCACGCCGTTCGTCGTGGTTGTCGACGATGCCGACGCGTTGTCGACGGCGAGCATCAAATGGCTGGTTCGCCTGACGGCGCGGGCCGCGCGCGCGCAGAATGCGTGCTACGTCGTCCTCGCCGGTACGCCGGCGCTACAGACGGCGGTGCGCCGAGCGGGCATGAGCCAAGGATCCGACGGCGCGGTGCAAATCACCGTGCTGGGCGTGATGACGTCGTCTGAGGTGCGCCGGTCCATCGACCACTCGGCGGCTGATACCTCGGTGAAGTTCTCGGAAGGCGCGATCGAGAAGATCGAGCGCCTGTCCAGTGGCCGACCGGGGCTCGTGAACCAGCTGTGCGCGCGGGCGGTCGTCCTTCCGAGCACTCGCATGACCAACCACGTGTCAGCCGATGCCATCGTGGAGGCGGCGGAAAGCCTCGGCCTAAACGACGTATCCGCGTTTCAACGAACGGATGCAAGCCGGATCGAAGGCTCCGCGCCGAGCGGCGTGGCCCGACGCCTGGCCTTGGGATTCGGCATGACGGTGCTGGCCACGCTTCTCCTCTACCTCGGCATCCGTGTCGGTTTGAGATTGATGGAATCGCCGACGGAGACCGTCATCTCGGTGAGCGAGGGGACGGGCGATGATTCCCGCAGCGGGACGGCGGTCGCGCCGGCTCGGACAATCCCCCCCGCACCACGGACGCCTCGCAGGAATGAGCCACGCTCCACCGAACGACGCCAGCGCGCCGTCACAACGCAGCCGTCGGCTCCGCAGACTGACGCCCTCATGGCCCGCGCGCGCGAAGGCGACGTGCGCGAGCTGACGAGACTGATATCCAGCGGCGTATCACCGAACGTGCGCGACGTCGGCGGGTTCACCGCTCTCATGGCGGCCATTGTCAGTGATCAGCCAGCCGCCGCCCGCGCGCTCCTCGATCACGGGGCGGATGTGAACGTGCGCGCGCACGGAGGCATCACGGCGCTCATGCTGGCCGTGATCAACGATCGACCCGACGCCGTGAAGCTGCTGCTCGCACGTGGAGCCGACATCAACGCGCAGAGCGGAGCGGGCTGGACGGCGCTCACCTTCGCGGTGTGGAAGCACGATGGGAACCTCGAGCGTGTGCTCCTGAGTCACGGCGCGAGGCCGAACGTCATCGACAAGCAGGGCTGGAGGCCTGTGGAGTATGCGGCGTCGCCGGCGACGCCCGCAGTCGGCTCGCCTTCCGGCGTCGAGGGCACCGGTCCCGCCGATGTCGTGCCGATGAAGGGGTCCGGCGGCCGGTAGCAAGCCCGCGATGCCGATGGATCGTGCTGCGCTCAAGGACCGCCGGGAGTTTCTGCGTATTGCCACGGTCGGCACCGTCGCGCTCGTCGTTGGCCCTCGCGTGCGCGGCGTGTCGGCGCAAACGCCACCCGGCTCCTCCGTGAAGATCGGTATGATCGGCGCCGGGCGCGAAGGGAGCGCGCTCGGCACGCTCTTCGCCAAGGCGGGCCATCCGATCATGTTTGCCTCCCGCCATCCGGAGAACCTGAAGGATCTCGTCGCCGGCCTCGGTCCGCGTGCGCAGGCGGGTACGGTGGACCAGGCGATCGCGTTCGGCGACGTCATCGCGATCGTGGTGCCGTACACCGCCATCGAGCAGATCGGCAAGGCGCATGGCGCCGCGCTCGCCAGCAAGCCGCTGGTGATGGACGTGTCCAACCCCATCGCACGACGCGACGGGGACGATCTCGTCAAGTGGGTCAACGAGCAGGGTGGGGCGGGATTGGCGAGCGCGAAGCTCCTGCCGGGCGCGCGTATCGTGCGGGCGTTCAACGCCATCGGCTATAGCAGGCTCGGCCAGATCGCGCACCGTGCCGGCGATCCGGTGGGCGTGCCGATCGCGGGCGACGACGCGAGCGCCATCGCGCTGGCCGAGCGGCTCATCCGCGACATCGGATTCGAGCCCGTTGTCGTGGGCGGCTTGGCCATGGGCAAGTACCTGGTGCCCGGGACGCCGCTTGGCGGTGAGCACACGCCCGCCGAGCTTCGACGGATCGCCGCCGGCCTTCGCTGAGCCTCGCTTGACCGGTTCCAGCGACCGTCTGCCGGCAGCAAGCGGCAGAGGGCGACGATGGCCGATCGACATCAGGCCGCAGGAGCGGCACCTGGTCGGCTGGTGCTGGCTCTACATCTTCGCGGTCCTGTCGTCGTACTACATCCTGCGTCCGATCCGGGATCAGGCCGGCGTGGCCGGCGGCGTGAACAACCTGCAGTGGCTGTTCACGGCCACGCTCGCCGGCATGCTCGTGCTCAACATCCCGTTCGCGTATCTCGTGAAGACACTCCCGCGTCGCCGGTTCATTGCCATCACCTACCACTTCTTCGTCGTGAATATCCTGCTGTTTGCCGCGCTCTTTCATGGCGCCGATGCGTCGCAGATCGTCTGGGTGGGACGGATCTTCTTCGTCTGGGTCTCGGTGTTCAATCTGTTCGTCGTCTCGGTGTTCTGGCAGGTGAACGTCGATGTGTTCACGCCTGAGCAGGGCAAGCGGCTGTTCGGCGTGATCGCTGCCGGCGCGACGCTCGGCGCCATCGTCGGCTCGGGCACGACGGCTGCCCTCGCGCGCCACGTGCCGCCGATGCTGCTGCTGCTCGGGGCGGCCGTGTTGCTCGAGATCGCCGTGCTGAGCGCTCAGCGCCTTTCGTCGCTCTCGGCGGCGCTCGATCGGCGCGGCATGCCCGATGGCGCGGAGGCGCCGATCGGCGGCAGCGTGTGGGCCGGGATCACGCGCGTGGTTCGCTCACCGTACCTTCTGAATGTCAGCGTGTTCGTGCTGCTGTTCGCGATCACCTCCACGTTCCTCTATTTCGAGCAGGCGGCGATCGTGAGCACGAGCTTCCGCGACCGGGGCGCGCAGACGGCGTTCTTCGCCACCGTGGATCTTCTCGTCAACGTGCTGACGCTGATCGTGCAGCTCTTCCTGACCGGGCCGATCGTGCTGGCCGTCGGGGTGGCGGTGCCGCTGGCGTTCCTGCCCGCGCTGACCATCGCAGGATTCGGGGTGCTCGCACTCACGCCGACGCTCATGGTCATTGCCACGGTGCAGGTCGTGCGGCGCGCCGCTGACTATGCGATCGCACGACCGGCCCGCGAGATGCTTTACACGGTGGTTCCGCGTGAGGACCGGTACAAGGCCAAGAGCATGATCGATACCGTGGTGTACCGGACCGGCGATCAACTCGGAGCGTGGGGCGTCGCCCTGCTGCGCATGGTGGGTCTCGCACCCGTGCAGGCCTCGCTCGTGGTCATCCCGCTCGCCGTCGTCTGGCTCGTGAATGCGCTCTGGCTCGGTCGCCGGCAAGAGCGGCTCGCCGCGGGGCTCGGTGCCCGCCAGCCCGCAGCGGCTACGACCACGCGGTGAGCAACACGGACAGCGCGAGCACCGACGCCATGGCGACGTTGAACGCGCGCCGCGCACGTCGCGTGCGAAGGAGTCGCTGGGCGGCGGCGCCGAATCCGAGCCACACTGCGCCACACGGCAGCGCGGCGCCGACGAAGAGCGTGGCGAGCGTGAGCGCCTGCATCAGCGCGCTGCCGGACTGCGCGGTGAGATACGTGGCGGCGGCGCTCGCGCAGACGATCCACGACTTCGGATTGATCCACTGGAACGCCGCGGCACCGGCGAATCCGACCGGCCGCCGATCGACGGCGGGATCGTCGGCATCCGCAGCGGCGATCTTCCAGGCGAGCCACAGTAAATAGGCGCCCCCGATCCAGTGCAGTGCCGCGAGAACGGTGGGGTGCCCGAGCACGAGGCGGCCGAGACCGAAGACGACGGAGAACATGAGGGCGCCCATGCCGACGCCGACGCCGAGGAGACACGGCACACCACGAGCGAGACCCACCGTGGCGCCGGTCGCGGCCAGCAGCACGTTGCTCGGCCCCGGCGTGCCGGCGGCCACGACTGAAAAGGCGAGGAACGCGAGGGCGCGTTCAGGCGTCATAAAGCCGGGGTGTTCAGCCGCATGATCCAGGAGCGTGGCCGCGGAATCGACGGCGGTCTTGAACGATCGTGCGACCGCCAGGGATCGGACTGGATCGAGAGCCGGCGGATCGCCGACGGCGTCGAGCTGCTCAGCGCGTGGTTCGCGGGCCGCGGCTTCGAGACGCACCGCCACGATACGTACGCGATAGGCTTGACGGACGCCGGGGTGCAGGCGTTCGACTACCGCGGCGCTGCGGAGGCGAGCACGCCCGGCCAGGTCGTGGTCCTGCATCCCGACGAGGCACACGACGGCCGTGCCGGGACCCCGGCCGGCTTCGGCTATCGCATCGTCTACGTCGCCCCGTCACGCATCGCCGACGCCGTGCGTGCGATCCGCGGCCGGCCGTGCGCGCTGCCCTTCGCGCGGGAGCCCGTGCTCGCACACGCCGCGCTCGCACGGGCCATCGACACGGCATTCGCGGCCGGCGATGAGCCACTGGCCATTGATCAGCTCGTGGCCGACCTCACCGACGGATTGCTCGAGCTCGATCGGTCGTCCGGCGACACGGTCGGATCGCTCCGGATCGATAACCGCGCCGTCGGACGCGCGCGGCAGTTTCTCGATGCGGAAACGACTCGTGTGATCCGCTCCGAAGAGCTGGAGGCGATCACCGGCCTGACGCGCTACGAGCTCGCGCGGCACTTCCGCGCCGCCGTCGGCACGAGCCCGTATCGTTATTCGCTGCTACGCCGCCTCGACGCGGCCCGCGCGCGTCTCGGCACGCCGGCCGCGCTCGTCGACGTCGCCCTCGGCGCCGGCTTCGCTGATCAGGCGCACTTCTCGCGGCTGTTCAAGGCCGCGTTCGGGCGCACGCCGGCGCGCTACCGCGCGCTCGACCATCGCGCGAAAGCAGAGTATCCTCGGCTCCGCTTCGCCGATCGAGTCCAGGTATCTGCATGGAGGAGTCCGAGTGCGACGCTTCGAGCTGAGCCTCCCGCGAACGGTCGATGACTGTCTGAAGATTCTCAGCGAGCGGGGCGGCGACGCCCGACTCGTGGCCGGCGGCACCGATCTGCTTCCGCAGCTGAAGAACGGCCTGCTGAAGCCGGCCCTGGTGGTCGACCTCTCCGGCGTGGCCGCGCTGAGAGCGCGGCAGAGTGCAAACGGGCATGGACTCCGGCTCGGCGCGGCTGTCACCGCGCGCGCGATCGAGGTCGACCCGCAGATCCGTGCGCGCTACCCGTCCCTGGCCGAGAGCGGCGCGCTGGTCGGCTCCGTTCAGGTCCGTAATCTCGCCACCATCGGGGGCAATCTCTGCAACGCCGCGCCCTCGGCGGACATGGCGCCCCCGCTGCTGGCCCTCGACGCCGACGCCGTCGTCGTCGGCCCGAAGGGCGAGCGGCGCGTGCCGCTCGCATCGTTTTTCGTCGGCGTCCGCAGGACGGTGCTCGCGGCCGACGAGCTCTTGCTCGAGCTCGTCGTTCCGTCGCCCGGTCCGCGAAGCGGCGGCCACTATCTGCGCCACACGCCGCGCCGGGAGCTCGACATCGCGGTCGTCGGCGTCGCCTCCCAGCTCACCCTGCGTGACGGCGTGTGTGGCAAAGCGCGTATCGCGCTTGCTTCCGTCGCCCCGACGCCCGTGCGCGCGATGGCGGCGGAGGCGGCGCTGGTCGGACAGCCGGTGACGCCGGCGTTGATCGAGCGCGCCGCCGAGCTTGCTATTGACGCGGCGCGCCCGATCAGCGACCAGCGCGGCTCGGCCGATTTCCGCCGCCATCTCGTTCGTGTCCTGACCCTACGCACGCTGACGGTTGCGCTCGAGCGCGCGCGCAACGCCGGCCAGGAGAGCTGACGTGGCCAAACAGATCCTCAGCTGCACCGTCAACGGCGAGCCGGTCGAGATCCTCACGCCGCCGTATCACACGCTGCTGGACACGCTCCGCGAGGATCTCGGACTGACGGGTCCGAAAGAAGGCTGTGGAACCGGCGATTGCGGCGCGTGCACGGTTCATCTCGACGGCCAACCCGTGGCCAGCTGCCTCGTCCTCGCGATGCAGGCACGCGGTCGCTCCGTGCGGACCATCGAAGGCCTCGCCAAGGGCGCGCTGCATCCGCTGCAGGACGCGTTCGTGCGGCACGGCGTCCCCCAGTGCGGGTTCTGCATTCCCGGTGTGCTGATGGCGGCGGCCGCGCTGCTCGAGACGAATCGGCGTCCGAGCGAGGACGAGATCCGCTATGGCATCGCCGGCAACCTCTGCCGCTGCACCGGATACACGAAGATCGTCGCCGCCATCAAGGAGGCGGCCATGTCGATTTCCGAAGGAGCTCTGCGATGAGCACGATGAAGACGACGCGCGACGTGCGCGGGGTCGGGCTCGCGCTGCCGCGTCCCGACGGACCCGAGAAGGTGACGGGACGGGTGGAGTACGTGGCGGACATCAAGCGCAGGGATCTGCTGCATGCCAAGCTGCTGCGCAGTCCGCATGCCCACGCCCGCATCGTGCGCATCGACGCGAGCAAGGCGCGTGCGCTGCCCGGCGTGCGCGCCGTCCTCACTGCCGCCGACATTCCCGAGCTGAAGCGAAAGGCGCCGACGCGCGCGCACGCGGTGCTGGCCATCGACCGTGTGGTCTTCGCCGGTCAACCGGTGGCGGCGGTGGCCGCCGACGAGGTCGCCATCGCCGAGGAAGCGCTCGACCTCATCGAGGTCGAGTACCAGGTGCTCCCGGCCGCCGTCGACCCGCTACGCGCCATGCAGCCAGGGGCGCCGCCCGTCGCCGACGTCGGGACGGAAGCCGACACGAGCGAGGCGCTCGCGCACTCTGCGGTGGCCATGGCCAAGGGTGAGACGCCGACGAAGGCCGTGAACGTCTCGCAGACCTCGCACGTCAAGCGCGGCGACGTGGGCACGGGCTTCGCCCAATCCGACGTCGTCATCGAGCACACCTATCGAGTCCCGATGGTGCATCAAGGCTACATCGAGCCGCATGCGGTGCTCGCCGAGTGGGACCGCATGGGCCAGCTCACGCTGTGGGCGAGCACGCAGGGCTCCTTCAACACGCGCAGCGAGGTCGCCGACGTGCTCGGCATCGAGGAGAATCGCATCAAGGTCATCCCGGTCGAGTGCGGTGGCGGCTTCGGCGGCAAGATCCGTGCGCTGTGTGAGCCGATCACCGCGCTGCTCGCGCGCGTCACCACTCGCCCGGTTCGCTACGTCATGACCCGGCGTGAGGAGCTCGAGGCGGGGATGCCGGCGCCGCAGGTGATCATCCGGCTCAAGACGGGCGCCAAGCGCGACGGCACCCTGATGGCGCTGGAAGCGGAGACGGTGCTCGAGTCGGGCGCGTTTTCCGGAACCGTGCTGGCGGTGAGCGCGGTGTTCCTCGGCAGCCTCTACAAGTGGCCCGCCTTCGACATCAAGGGCTCGGAGGTGCTCACACACAAGCCGAGCGTGGCGGCCTACCGCGCGCCCGTGGCGCCGCAGACGATCTTCGCCATCGATTCGCAGATGGAAGCGCTCGCGCAGGCGCTCGGCATCGATGCCGTGGAGTTTCGCGCCCGCCATCTGTCGCGTCCCGGTGAGCCGATGGTGAACAACCAGCCGTGGGCGAGCCACGGTGCCCACGACGTCCTCGCGCGCGCCGCCGAGCATCCGATCTGGAAGGAGCGCGCGGCGTGGAAGGCCAGCGCGCCGCCTGGCCGCGTGCGCGGTACCGGGCTGTCGCTCGGTGGCTGGCTCGGTGGTCTTCAGCCGACCGGCGCGACGGTGAAGCTCAACCCCGACGGCTCACTGAGTGTCCTCACCGGTCAGGTCGACATCGCGGGGACGAACATCGCGCTTGCGCAGATTGCGGCGTCGGCGTATGGCATCGACATCGAGAAGGTGAAGATCACGACCGGCGACACTGATGTGGCGCCCGTCACCGGTCTGAGCGCGGGAAGCAAGACCGTCTACACCGTCGGCGTCGCGGTCATGCAGGCGGCCCAGGATGCTCGTCGCCAGACACTCGAGATCGCCGCCGCCGAGTTGGAAGCGGCGATGCAAGACCTCGAGATCGTCGACGGCCGTGTGATCGTCCGCGGCATGCCGGACCGCGGCATCACGCTCGCCCAGATCGGCCGCAAAGGTAACCTTTATATGTCAAAGGTGCAGCCCGTCCTCGGGAGCGCCCGCCCGGCGTTCACGCAACAGGCGCCCGCCTTCGCCTCCGAGCTCGCGCGCGTCGAGGTCGACCCCGACACGGGCGAGGTGACGTTGCACGGATTCGCGGTCGTGCAGGACGTGGGCCGCGCCATCAATCCGCTCGCCGTGGAAGGTCAGATGCAAGGCGGCGCCGTGCAGAGCCTGGGCATCGCGCTGACCGAGGCGCTCGCGTACGACGAGACCGGCCGCCTGACGAACCCCAGCCTGCTCGACTACCGGACGCTGACCGCGGCTGATTTGCCGGACATCGAGACGATCATCGTCGAGGTGCCGTCCCCGGCCGGGCCCTTCGGCGCCCGGGGTGTCGGCGAGCCGCCGATCGTGCCGGCGCCGGCGGCCATCGCCAATGCCGTCGCCGACGCCACCGGTGTTCGCATCACGGAGTGCCCGCTCACGCCCGAGCGCATCGCCATGGCGACCGTGGAGGATGGCGCGCAGAGGAGAATGAAGCGATGAACGCAGGACAGATCTTCGTTGCCGGCAAGTGGCAGACGACGGCGTCCGGAGAAACCTACCAGCCGGTGAATCCGGCGAACGAAGACCTGCTCACGCCGGTGGGGAAAGCCGACGAGCGTGACATCGACGCCGCGGTGACGGCGGCGCGTAAGGCGTTCGACGAAGGCCCCTGGCCGCGCATGAGCCCGCACGAGCGTGGCCGGATCGTGTGGAAGCTCGGCGAGCTGATCCAGGCGAACCTCGACGAGATGGCGCGGCTCGAGAGCTCGTGCACCGGCAAGACGATGTTCGATTCCGGCAAGGTGGAGATTCCGTTCGCGGCCGAGGTGTTCCGGTACTACGCCGGGTGGGCGACGAAGATCCACGGTGAGACGCTGCCGCTCCGCGAGACGGCGTTCACGTTCACGCTGCGCCACCCGGTCGGCGTCGTCGGGGCCATCGTCCCGTGGAACTTCCCGTTCCTTCTGTCGTCGTGGAAGCTCGGCCC
This sequence comes from Candidatus Methylomirabilota bacterium, assembly GCA_035605575.1. Classification (GTDB taxonomy): domain Bacteria; phylum Methylomirabilota; class Methylomirabilia; order Rokubacteriales; family CSP1-6; genus AR12. The sequence goes on along the minus strand of DASTCJ010000125.1, from coordinate 2,204 downwards.
GGCGCTGGCCGCCGGCAACACGGTGGTCATCAAGCCGGCCTCGCAGACGCCGTACACGGCGCTGCGATTCGCGGAGCTCGGCCAGGAAGCCGGGTTGCCCGAGGGCGTCCTGAACGTCGTGACCGGCCCCGGCGGCAAGGTGGGTATGGCGCTCGTGCGCGATCCGCGCGTCGACAAGATCGCCTTCACGGGCTCGACCGACGTCGGCAAGCAGATCATGCGTGAGGCGGCCGGCACGCTCAAACGGCTCTCGCTCGAGCTCGGCGGCAAGTCGCCGAACATCGTGTTCGCCGACGCCGACATGGAAGCGGCCGCGCGCGGCGCCATGACGGGAATCTTCTACAACAAGGGCGAGGTCTGCGCGGCCGGCTCGCGCCTCTTCGTGGAGTCGAAGATCCACGACGAGTTCATGGGGAAGCTCACCGACAAGGTGAAGGCATTGAAGGTCGGCGATCCCATGGACAAGGCCACGCGCATGGGCCCGGTCGTGTCGAAGGCGCAGATGGAGACCGTGCTTTCGTACATCGAAGCGGGCAAGCAGGAAGGCGCGCAGCTGGTCGCCGGCGGCGCGCGGGCCACGGTCGGCAACGGCAAGGGTTTCTATATCGAGCCGACCATCTTCGACGGCGTGAGCAACACCATGAAGATCGCGCGCGAGGAGATCTTTGGCCCCGTGCTCTCCGTCATTCCCTTCAAGTCCGTCGAAGAGGGCATCGCGCAGGGCAACGCCACCTCGTACGGGCTCGCGGCCGCCGTCTGGACCCGTGACGTCTCGAAGGCGCTGAAAGCGGCGCGCGCCATCAGGGCTGGCACCGTGTGGGTCAACGCCTACAATCTCTTCGACGCCGCGCTGCCGTTCGGCGGTTTCAAGGAGTCGGGCTTCGGGCGAGAGATGGGCTCGGTCGGCCTCGATCACTACACAGAGGTCAAGACGGTGTGGATCGATCTCTCGTGAAGTCGCTGGCATTCGCTTTGCGGCGACGACAGCGGCATGGCTACCAAACGCAAGCGCAGCACCACGAGGAAACGCAAGCGCAGCAGCGGCAAGCGAGAGCTGCTCAAGACTCGTAACGCCACCTTCTTTGGCAAGCGCACCGCGAAGGGACGCTTCAAGGAGATGGACGAGCGAGGGCGGTCTCTGGCCGCCGATCGACGTCGCCAGGCCAAGAGCAAATCGAAGCGCGGCTACGGCGATCGCGGCGACCGCGCGGCCTGATCCTCGAGCCTACGACGGTCGAGCCAATAGCTACCCGTCCGTGAAGATCAGCTAGGAACCGTCAGCACGGCGTCGACGCCCGTCGTCGCCGGCATGTGTCCGCCACTGCTCGCCCCTCCCCCGCCGGCTCCTCGGCGATGTCGAAGTCCGCAGGAGCCGGATGAGATGAGAGCGACCGATATACAGGAGCGGCAGGCGCGTACAATTGCCTCGATCTCTCATCGATTGGGAGGACCCGAGCGCAATGAAGCTCTTTTACGGGTGGGTGATCGTGGCCGTCGGCATCGTGGTGACGTGCGTCGGCTTCGGCGCCATGGCCACGCTGAGCGTGTTCCTGCAACCGATCTCGGAGGCGATGGGCTGGTCACGGAGCGCGATCGCGACGGCAGCGCTTCTGAATTTCCTCTGCATGGGCGCGGGCGCGTTCTTCTGGGGGGCGCTCTCCGACCGGTACGGAACCCGCATCGTCGTCCTCTGCGGCGGCGCGGTGCTCGGCCTCGGCATGGTGGTTGCGAGCCAGGCGAGCACACTGCGCCAATTCCAGCTGCTGTTTGGCGTCATCGTCGGCGTCGCCGCCGGCAGCTTCTACGCGCCGATGACGGCGACGACCACGCGCTGGTTCACTCGCAATCGCAGCCTTGCCGTCGCTCTCGTCTCGGCCGGGCTGAGCTTTGGCTCCACGTTGATGGCGCCGCTCGCGCGCTGGCTCATCACGAGCTATGACTGGCGCACGGCGATGCTCGTGCTCGGCGATCTTGTCTGGGTCATCGTGCTTCCGGCGGCGTTCCTCGTGCGACATCCGCCGGCCCGGGCAGGCGGCGCCGCACCCGTGGTGAAGACGAGGAGCGGCGGCGAGCTGACGATCGGAGATGTGATGCGCACGCCGCAATTCGCCGCCATCGCGCTGACACACTTCGCCTGCTGCGCCGCGCACTCGGGACCGATCTTCCACATGGTGACGCACGCGATCGATCGCGGCGTGCCGGCG
>DASTCJ010000219.1:0-11235 GCA_035605575.1 Candidatus Methylomirabilota bacterium | reverse complement strand
TGGAGCACGACCTCGAGCAGGCGCTCGAGCGCCGCGTCGGGGCTACTGCGGCTGTCGGCGACGAGCTGCGACACGACGACGCTGACGCCGGGGAGCCGGCCCTGCGTCAGCGCTAGCGCAAAGTTCATCCGCGCCAGCAGTGCCCCGGCGTTCACCCACGCCTCGGCGCGGTCCGGATAGCCCGTCGGGGGCTGCGCGTCGTAGAGCGGCTCGCCGATCTCGGCGGCCGCCCGGGCGAGCGCCTCACCGCCGCGGACATCGACGTGCGCCCCGACGGCGCGCGCCGCGCTGGCCACGTACTCGACCGGCTTCTTGATCTTGGCGCGCCTGGCGTCGGGCGACCAGAACTCCGGCGCGGCGACGATCGTTCGCAGCATCTGGCGAATGTCGCCGTCGGTCGCGCGAAAGGTGGCGGCAACCCGCTCCACCAGCGCCGGCGGCGGCTCGTCGGCGACGAAGCGACGGACGAGCTTGCCGGCGATGAAGCGCGCGGTCGCGGGGTGCCGTGCGAGCAAGTCGAGCACCTGCTCACCATCGCCTTGCCCGCCGCCGGCGACCCGCGAGCCGAGCACGACCTTGGGGCCGCTGTCGTGCATGCGCGGGCGGAAGACGAAGCGAGCGTCCTCGCGCGGGCGGTCGATCGTCCAGCCGGTGAAGGCGCGGGCCACTTCGGTGACGTCGCGCTGTGTGTAGCCGCCGTCGACGCCCAGCGTGTGGAGCTCCATGAGCTCGCGCGCGTAGTTCTCGTTGAGGCCGGCGCGGCGACCGCGGTTGGGCCCGGCGCCGACCACGAAGTCGGGCCGCGTGCTGAGCCAGTTGTCGAGATAGAACAGCATGGCCGGATGGCGTGCCGTCGCGCGCAGCAGCTCGGGGAAGCGGCCGAGCGCGTGCGGGCGGATGACGTCGCGCTCGTATGACGTCACGTACCAGCGCACCTCGCCCTTGCCGGCGTGCACGTTGAAGTGATTGAACCAGAAGTCCACCATGACTTCCTGCAGCTGCTGCTCGCTCTCCACCGCGCGGACGAGCCGCGCCGCCGCGAGCTCGGCGGTGATCCGCGCCGGTCGCGTGTCCGCGGGGAAGCGCTCGAGCGCCTCGCGCCGTGACATCGCCCCGGTCTTCAGCATCTCGCGCGTGTCTTTGTCCAGTCGCGGGTAGGCGCGCTGCAACGCCCCCGTGGACAGCGTGAGCGTCGGGAGGCCGCGCAGGCGATCGACGCACTCGCTGTCATCGAGGCGAGCCGGCATGAGCTGGCTATCGATCCAGCGCTCGAGGCCGAGCGCTCGCACGCGGGCGAGGTCGCCCGGCCGCGGGCCGAATCCGAGGCGTGACAGCACGTGGACGATCGCGGCGTCGTCCGCCGGTGGCGCGCCGGCGACCCCGCGTGCGACGACGGTGGTAGCGAGCAGGCTGGTCATGACGAGGAGCGCCGCCGGCCAGCGGCGGATCATCGATCGGGCTGGTCGCGTTGCTGGTGGAGGCGGGTGCGGATCTGCGCGCGCTCCTCCGGCGTCAGGCGCTGCCACCGCTCCCAGTTCCGCACGATGCGCTCGCGCTCCTCGGTCGACAGCTGCTGGAATTGCTGCCACCGCTCGAGGATACGCGCGCGGCGCTCTGCGGGCAGGCGCTGGAAGCGATCATAGGCGGCCTGGAGCTCCTGGCGGCGCCACTCGGGCAGCGCGGTCCAGCGCTGGAACTCCTCCAGCAGGCGCTGCCGCTCCTCCGGCGGCAGCTGCCGAAAGCGCCGGAAGTTCTCGCGCGCGGCCTGGCGCGCCTCCGGCGACATCGAGCGCCAGTAGCGGTAGCGCTCGAGCACCCGCTGCCGCTCCTCCTCGCTCAGCTGCTGCCAGCGCTCGAAGTTGCGCTGCACGATGGCGCGCTCCTCGGGCGACAGCTGCTCCAGGCCCTCGACGGGTGGCGTCTGCGCCGGCGCCTCCACGAGACCGCCGGCGAGCGCCATCCACGCGGTCGCCGTGATGGCGACCCAGCGCAACCTCATCTCAGCAGTCCTCCTTCCGCGTCGCCGGCCGCGGCTCGCCGCCACGTCGCGCGGCGGCGGGCGGCTGCAGCCGCTCGACCATCTCGAGGAAACCAACGCTACCGGCCACCGACGCGTCGCGCTGGACGCGCGGATCGGTTTCCCGCAGCAGATCCAGATCGAGCAGCAGCACGGCGTCCGGCTGCTCGGCGGCACGGGCGGCCGGCGTCATCACTGCGGCCAGCGCGGCGATCATGAGGACCGCGGCCACGGCGCGCATCAGCGACCACCGACCGGAACGACGTCGAGCTGGCGGATGTCGTCCATCGCATCCAGCATGTCGAGCCGGCTCACCACGTCGTAGTGCTCGAGGATGTCCAGGCGGGCTCCCAATGTCGTCTCCTCCAGCTGGCTGAGGCTCGTCGCCGGCGGTTTCTCCACAGGCGTCGGCCTGAGCATGAACAACAGGAGCGCCGCGGCCAGGCCGGCCGACAGCGCAATGGGCATCGGGCGTCGCCACCAGTGCGGCCGCCGCGCGCGTTGCAGCAGCCGCGCCTGCAGCTCCGCGTGGTAGCGGCCCCAGTGCGGCTCGGCCGGCGCCGGGACCGGCGCCAGCGCACCGAGCACCGCGCGCACATCCGCGAGCGCCACGCGGCAACCGTCGCACCCCTCGAGGTGCGTGGCGACGCGAGCGCGCTCGGCCGGCGCGAGCTCATCCTTCACGTAGGGCACCAGCGCGGTTTCCGGGTGACGAGTCGTCTCGCTCATGGCGTGAGCTTCCGGCGGAGCGCTTGCACGGCGCGGTGAAGGTGGACGCGGACCGTCGGCTCGGAGCACTCGAGCACGGCGGCGATCTCCGCCGTCGTCAGCTGCTCCTGGACGGAAAGGATGACCGCCGCGCGCTGCTGCGGCGACAAACGGTGCACGGCGGCCCAGAGCCGCGTCATGGTTTGCTCTTCGCTGACTCGCTGGCCGGGGTCCGGCTCAGATGCTGGTTGTCGCTCCACGAGGGCCATCTCGTCCTCCTCACGCTCGTGCACGGTCGCCCGCTGCCACCAGCGGCGGCGCCGCCGGTGATCGAGACAGAGGTTGACGAGAATGCGATAGAACCACGTCGAGAACCGGGACTCGCCCCGAAACCGGTCCGCCGACTGATAGACCCGCAAGAATGCTTCCTGGGACAGATCGCGCGCATCTTCTGGATCCCGGAGCAGCGACCACGCCAGCCGGTAGGCTCGTGACTGGTACCGCTCGACCAGCTGGTCGAAAGCTCCCTCCTCCCGCGCCGCCACCCGCGCGCAGAGCGCCTCATCGGAGCTGTCTCCGCGCTCGGGGCTCACCACGGTCTCTGTCGCCCACCATCCCACTCCGCTATCGTCTGCCGCAAGCCATAGTCCGGCTTCGCCCATCGCTCCGGGGCACTCCTCAGGAAGTTTGACGCCCGGCCACGGCGGTCGTTTACAAGGCCGGGGCGGCCGAAAGCCATGATCACAAATGACGTTCGCCGTCGAGGACTTACTGGCCACGGGCTTGCACGGCAGAGCCGCGGGGAGGTGCGACGATGATAGAGCGGCAGACGTTTCCGACCGACTATTCGGGATGCGAGGTCACCGTGGTGACCGAGCGCCTCGGTGACGAAGCCTGGGCGGCCGTCTCCACGATCCACCACTTCCTGGACGGCGCCACGCGCACCATCGATCTGCCGGTCTCGAGCAAACGGTTCTCCAACCAGGCCGATGCGCGCGATTTCGGTCTCCGCCAGGCGATGAGCTGGCTCGAGCGCAACATGCCTCACGACAATCGCAAGAGCGCCTAGCCGGCTCTACTCGAGCAGGACGAGACCGCGGTGCGAGCGGTTCATCACCGCGGCGCCATCGCGGTTCACCAGCACGGTCTCCTTCACCTGAACGCCGGCGGCGCCGAGCTCGAACCAGCGGAGGTCGACCGTGAGCACGATTCCGGCCTCGAGCCCGGGCCCGTCCGCGGTAAGCCACGGACGCTCGGCGGGATCGAGGCCAATGGCGTGACCGACGTCGGGGCAATCGAACGTCGGAGTCCCGGCTCCGCGCACGGCCGAGGTGACCGCCGCGAAGACCCTCGCCGCCGTGGCGCCCGGACGAATCGCGGTCAGCGCGGCGTCGACACCGGCCTCGATCGCGTCATATTGACGTTGCTGCGCCGACGTCGGCCGCCCGAGGATCGCCATGCGCGCGACCGCGGCGTGGTAGCCCTTGAGCGCACAGCCGACGTCGAAGCGCACGAGATCGCCCGTCCGTAGGGCGCGATCGCCGGGCGCCGCGACCGGCAGCGCCGTGTGGGCGCCGAAGGCGATGCGCGCCGCCGTCGCACGGGCGCCGCGTTGTGCGAGCGCGCGCTCGTAGACGAGCACGGCGTCCCGCTCGGTGCCTCCGGACCCGAGCGTGCCGAGCACCTCGTCGATCGCTTCTTCCGCGCACCAGAGCGCCTGCTGAAGGCATTCGATCTCGTAGGGCGCCTTCACCGTACGCGCCTCAGCGAGCGCGTCGCTCGCTGGCTCGAGCTTGGCGCTTTCGACCCGCGCGGCGATCGAGCGAGCGACTGTCTCGGTCAGCGGCGCGGCGTCGATGCCGATCGCGGCGTCGGCGACGCCGAGGACGCACAGGGCGGCAGCGAGCCCATCGGCGGCCGAAGGGGCGGCGCGCTCGATCAAGTCGGCAGCGCGACGTGCCGTGCCATCGGCGCGGTCGGCGAGGTCGACGTGACCGCGGCCGTGGCCGATCACGTGATCGGCCACGACGTCGCCGACGATGAGCGCAGGGATCTCCACGGCCGGGACGACGAGGGCGGTGCCGCCGTTGGCGTACACGGCGAAGACATCGAGCGCCGGCTCACGCTCGCACGACAGCCGCCGGAACCCGGTGATGTACGCAACGTTGGCGGGTGAGGCGGCGATGACGGCCTGGACGCCGAGCCGCCCGAGGACGCCGTCGAGACGCTCGGCCTGGTGCGGATACATCTAGATGGCGAGCAGCGTGCCCGAGACGTGCGCGGCCGACTCGGAGGCGAGGTAGGCAATCGCGCCGGCGACGGCATCGACGGGAACCCACGTGTTCGGGTCCACGGTCGGCATCGCCGCGCGGTTGGCGGGCGTGTCCATCGTGCTCGGCAGCACCGCATTGACACTGACGCCGCGTCCGCGCGTCTCCGCCGCCAGCGCCTGGACGAACGCGATGACGCCGGCCTTGGCCACGGTGTAGGCGATGAAGCCGCCCGCGGGCGGCACGACGGCGCGCGAGGCGACGGCCACGACGCGGCCGGTGCCGGCCGTCAGCATGTGCGGCAGCGCGGCCCACGCGGCGACGTAGGTGGCGGTGAGGTTGAGCGCGAGCATTCGGTCCCAGAGCGCGCGGTCGGTCTGCACGAGCTCACCCATTGCGAAGCCGCCGACGGCACTCACCAGCACGTCGAAGCGGCCGAAGCGCGCGGCGATGTCGCCGACGAGCCGGCTCACCGCGCGCTCGTCGAGCATATCGCAGCGCTCCAGCATGAGCCGCGAGCGAGCGTCCGCCGCTACCGAGGCCTGGAGACGCTCGCGCTCGGCCTCCACGATCCACGGCACGCAGACGGTGGCGCCCTCGGCGAGAAAGCGGTGGGTGATGGCGTGGCCGAGCGCGCCGCTGCCGCCGGTCACGAACACGACGCGCGCCACGTTATTCTGCCGCCGCCGGCGCCAGCATGATGGCCGAGCGCTGGATCTCGTCGTAACGCACCTTCGACACGTCGAACTCCTCGAGATTGTCGCGCAGCTTCTTGAACGTCTGCTCGAAGGACGGCAGCGTCTTGCGCGCCTTGGTGAGCGGCGTCGTACGCGCGAGCAGGTAATTCTTCACGTAGGGATGATTGATGCCGCGCTTCTTGACCTTGGCCACCACCGAGGCGAGCGTCTCGTCGGCTGCGCGGACGAGCCCCGCGCGCTCCTCCCGCTCCTCGAGGCCTTTGCGCAGGCCAACCTTCAAGAACTTGTCGACGCGCCGGAGAATCGGCGCGAAGGCGCCGCCCGCGAAGCGCTTGTTCTGCTCGTAGAGCAGCCCCAGCGTGATCAAATGTGCCGACTCGAACTGGAACGCCCAGTCCTCCTCGGTGGACGTCGGCTGCTCGGCGAGCGCGCCGCGGTACATGCGGATCACCTCGAGCGACTTCTCCTTGAGGTTGTGCGCCTTCTCCGTGTTGAGCGGCAGCACCTGGAAGGCGACCTCCGGCTCGGTCACCAGGATGGCCGGCACCATCGGCGCCTTCAGCTTGTCGAGCACCGCCCGGCGATGATTACCGTTCGGCGTCCAGTAGACGCCCGGCCGCGGTGACACGGCCACGATCGGATCGACGAAGCGGTCCAGGCGCTTCACAGCCTCCTGGAGACGCTTGACGTGCGTGGGCGAGACGTCGCGCTGGTACGGGCTCGCCTCGACCTTCTCGCGCGGCAGCAGACAGAACAGCTGCCAGTGGTCGCCCACCGGCTCCTGATAGACGGCGAGCACCTGGCCACCGTCGCGCTGGACCTGCTCGGCGAGTGTCCGCGTCGCTTTCGAGGGCTCCTGGTCCATAGGGCAATCCTACGCCGGGGTGCGAGCGTGCGTCGGCATGGGCGCCGGGCGGCGTCGGAAGAGCTGGCTCACGCTGCCATAGATCCCGGCGGGGAGGAAGATGATGAAGACGATGAGCAGGAACCCATAGATCGTCTCCGCCATGCCGATGAACTTCAGGCCGAACAGGATTCTCAGATATTCGGCCAGCGCGATGGTGAGGGCGGTGCCCACGGTGGGCCCCAGCAGTGAGTACATGCCGCCGAGCACGACGGCGAACACGATGCGCAGCGACACGCCGATGCCGGCCAGCGTGTCGGGATTGACGTACGAGATGTACTGCGCATACGCGACCCCGCCGATGGCGGTGAGGACCGCCGACAGCACCGTGATACCGATCTTGAAGCGGCTCACGTGGATACCAACCGAGGCGGCCGCCGTCTCGTCCTCCCCGATCGCCTCCATCGCCGCGCGCGCCATCGAGCGGTCGACGCGCCACCATATGTACAGGCCGGCCAGCCACAAGACGAGCGCGCCGTAGTAGAAGACGCGCTTGTCGGCGAACTGGATGGCCAGGATGCTGTCGCCAGCCGCCGGCTTCACGGTGAGGCCGAGCGAGCCGCCCGTCCAGTCGCGCTCGGCCACGATCAGCAGTCGGATCACCTCGCCCACGGCCAGCGTCACCAGGCCGAAGTAGTGCCCGACCACCTGGAAACGCGAGCAGGGATACGCGACGACCACGGCGAAGAGGGCGGTGAGTGTCACCGCGACCAGCGCCCCCAGCCACGGCGTGAGGCCGAAGAAGTTCCACAGGAGCGTCGTCGTGTAGGCACCGATGCCGAGGAACGCGCCGTGCCCGAGCGAGGTGAGACCGAAGCGGCCCATGATCGACCACGCGCCGCCGATGAACGACCAGATGAAGATCTGCACGAGCACGTGGATCGTGTACTCGCGCGTCACGCCGAGCGGCAGGAACGGCGCCGCCAGCAGCACGGCCACCACGAGCACGGCCGCCGCGCGGCCGAGCGTCACGAGCGCCTCGCGAGCAGACCGCCGGGACGCGCGAAGATCATCACGATGAAGACGACGAAGGCGATGACGTAACCCATCTCGGTCGACCAGATCACGCCGCTGATGGCGATCACCTCGCTCATGACGAAGGACGCCACGAACGCGCCGACCATGTTCCCGAGACCGCCGAGCACGCAGATCATGAACGTGATCGGGCCGAAGGCGGCGCCGAAGAACGGATGGACGGCGTACTGGATGATCAGCAGCGCGGCGGCGATCCCCGCCATGGCGCCGCCGACGGCCGAGGTCACCAGGTACACGCGCTGCGGATTGGCGCCCATGAGCGACATCGCCTCGCGGTCCTGCGATACGGCGCGAATGGCGGTGCCGATGTAGGTGCGGGTGAGGAACAGATAGAGACCGAGCATGACGAGCACGGCGAGCACGAAGGCGATGAGCCGCGCCACGGAGATCGGCATGTCGAGGATCTCGAGCCGCGGCAGGTCGAGCCGCACCGAGCGATGGTCGGTCGTCCACAGGAAGGTGGCGAACGACTGCAAGAAGAAGAGCAGCCCGCCCGTGGCCAGCAGCTGGTTCACCGGCGCGCTGGTGAGAATCGGCGAGATGATCAGCAGGTGCACGCCGATGCCGAGCAGCGCGCCCAGCGCCACGCTGGCCAGCCCGCCGAGCCAGATCGGATAGCCGTAGACCTGGACGATGAAGTACACGGCGTACATGCAGATCATCACCAGATCCACGTACGCGATCCACACGATGTCGATGACGCCGAAGATGAGGTTCAAGCCGAGCGCGAGCAGCGCGAGCACGCCGCCGAGCAGGAGGCCGTTGATGGCGGCCTCGGCCAGGAAGAGCGGATCGATCATAGGCCGACGTACGCCTTGCGGACGAAGTCCTGCTCGGCCAGCTCGTCGGCCCGGCCTTCCATCTTGATGCGACCGACCTCGAGCAGGTATGCGCGGTCCACGAGCTTCAGCACCTGCCGCACGTTCTGCTCCACCACGAGGATCGTGTAGCCCTCGGCGCGCACGCGGCGGATGAGGTCGAAGAGGCGCAGCACCATCACCGGCGCCAGTCCCATCGACGGCTCGTCGAGGAGGATCAGCTTCGGGCCGGACATGAGCGCCCGGCCCACGGCCAGCATCTGCTGCTCACCGCCGGAGAGGCTGCCGGCACGCTGCTTCTGCCGCTCGGCGAGCACGGGGAAGAGCGCGAACACGCGCTCGAGGCTTCCGGCGTAGCGCTTGCGGGCGGCGGGCAGGAAGGCGCCCATCTTCAAGTTGTCGGCCACCGTCAGCGCCGGAAAGATGCGCCGCCCCTCCGGGACGTGGGCGATACCGCGGCCGACGATCTCGTACGCGGGCCGCCCGCCGATCGACGCGCCCTCGAAGACCAGCTCGCCCGCGCGCGGCGCGATGAGACCCGAGATGACGCGCATGAGCGTGGTCTTGCCGGCGCCGTTCGGGCCGACCACCGCCACCGCCTCACCGGCGCTCACGCGCAGGCTCACGTCCCAGAGCGCGGTGAAGGCTCCGTAGCCGGCGGTCACCGAGCGCAGCTCGAGCATCAGGCGAGCACCATCTTCTCGCCGAGGTAGGCCTCCACGACGCGCGGATCCTCGGCCACCTGCCGCGGCAGGCCCTCGGCGATCTTCTCGCCGTGATCGAGCACGACGACGCGGTCGACCACGCGCATCAGCGTGGCCATGATGTGCTCGACCCAGATGATCGTGACGCCGAGCTCCCCACGAATGCGTCGCAGCATCTCGGCGGCGCCGGCCATCTCGGCCGGGTCCAGCCCGCCGAGGCTCTCGTCGGCGAGCAGCAGCTTCGGGCCCGTGGCCAGCGCGCGCGCGAGCTCGAGCTTCTTCAGACCGCCGGCACCGAGCAGCGCCGTCGAGGCCGTGCCGTCGGCCGGCAATCCGACGAGGGCGAGGATCTCGGTGGCCCGCTGGCACGCCTCGGCTTCCGTCGACCGTCGCGCGGCGCCGAAGTGGGCGGCCACCGCGACGTTCTCGAGGATCGTCAGCTTGCGGAACGGCCGCGGAATCTGGAAGGTCCGCGCGATCCCGCGATGGCAGATCGCATCCGGCGTCAGTCCACCGATCTCGTGGTCGAGGAAGCGAATCGTTCCCGCCGTCGGCACCAGAGCGCCGGAGATGCAGTTGAAGCACGTGGTCTTGCCCGACCCGTTCGGTCCGATGAGCCCGAGGATCTCGCCCTGACGAATCTCGAACGACACCGCGTTGAGCGCGGTGAATCCTCCGAAGCGCCTGGTCAGGCCCGTGACGGTCAGCATCGATCAGTGCGGAGGGAGCGAGGTCGCTCCCTCCGCGATGCGCTCAACGCGCGAAATAGGGTGAGGACGACGGCAGGAGAACCGGCGGCTGCGCCATGCTCGCCACGACCGGCGGGTAGACGTGCTTGAACTGGCCGTCGACGACCTGGAAGACGGCCGCGATGGCGCGCACGTTCTGGCCGGCCATCGGATCGCCTGGCGGCGCGAACTTCACGCCGTAGCCCTGCATGGTGCCGCCCTCGGGGATGTCGGTCTCGCGGGCGGCCTTGGCGAGCGCGTCCGGACCGAAGCCGCCGTGCTTCTGGATGGCGCGCGGCAGCACGTCGTTCAGCAGCACCCACATGTTGTTGAAGCCCATCGAGACGTGCGGGGCCACCTCACCGGCGGGAATGTTCGGCTCGAACGTCTTGTAACGCTTCAGCATCTCCTGCGTGAGCTCGGCGACGCCCGGCTTCAGCTTCTTCGGATCGATGAGCTGCGACGCCGGCGGATCCGTCGTGTGGAAGCCTTCGACCTCGTTGCCGAGGCTCTCCTTCAGCTTCGAAAGCTGGCTGTGGCCGGCGCCATGCCCGACGTAAATCTTCACGCGCAGCCCTTGCTCCTTGGCCTGTCGCAGGAACAGCGAGATGTCCGGCGCGTAGCCGGTGTGGAACAGCACGTCCGGCTTCGCCGCGCGGAGCTTCGTGACGAGCGAGCTCAGATCGGGCGCCTGGATCGAGAAGCCTTCCTTCAGCACGACCTGCATGCCCTGCTTCTTGGCCTCCGCCTCGTTGGCGGCGGCGACACCGGTGCCGTACGGGCCGTCCTCGTAGATGATCGCCACGCGCACGTCCTTCGGCGCTTTCTTCAGCTTGTCCTGCGCGTAGTGCGCGACGTACTTCACCGAGTTCTCGCCGAAGAGCCCGCCGTTGGCCTGTGGGCGGAAGGTGTACTGCAGGTTGCGATCTTTCAGGACCGCATCCGCGATGGCGGTGGTGATCCAGAGAAACTTCTTTTGCTTGTCGACCTTCTCCGCCAGGGGAACGGCGTGAGCGCTCGAGTAGATGCCGGCCAGGATGTCGACCTTCTCGACGTTCAGCAGCCGCTCGGCCTCGTTGATGGCGACCTCGGCCTTCGACTGGCTGTCGCCGTCGACCTGGACGATCTTGTACTTGCCGAGCACGCCGCCGCGCTCGTTGACGTAGTCGATGATCATCTTGGCGCCGCGCCAGCAGTTGAGCGAACCCGCCGCGGAGAACGGCCCCGAGTGATCGTAGAGCACGCCGATCTTGATGGTCTGGCCTTGCGCGTCCGCGCGACCGCCCCACGTGCCGATCCAGGCCACCGTGAGGATGAGCGCGAGCGCCAGCAGCACGCGAGTCGTTTTCATGG
>DASTCJ010000167.1:0-21163 GCA_035605575.1 Candidatus Methylomirabilota bacterium | reverse complement strand
ATCGAGCGCGACCCGCTGAAGCGAATGCGCCGCTGGATCGCCGGAAGCTGCGGCGCGAATGACGTAGCCGGCGCGGCGGCCGCCTTCGGCGCGCGCTGGCGTCGCGTGGCGCGCCGGCGCCGCCTCGGTCTCGCGGCGCTGGTGCTCTTGCAGACGGCCGTGGCGGCCTGGTTCCTTCAGCGGACATTCCCGTTTACTTCGCTGACCGGCCTCGAGATCGCGACGCTCGGCGTCTTCGGCGTGCTGTGGGCGTGGGTCTCGTTCGGCTTCTGGACGGCGGTGGTCGGCTTCGTCATGAGATGGAGGAACGCGACGCAGATCTGGAGTGCCGACGGGCCCACCCGCGACGAGCGGAGCACCGGCCCGCTGCGCTCGCGCACGGCCATCGTCGTGCCGATCTGCAACGAGGACGTGCGCCGCGTCTTCGCCGGTCTCGAGGCGACGTATCGATCGCTGGCGGCTACCGGACACCTCGAGGCCTTCGACTTCTACATCCTCAGCGACACGCGCGATCCCGAGACGCAGAACGACGAGGCGAGCGCGTGGGCGGAGCTCTGCGATGCCGTCGGCGGCTACGGCCGCGTCTTCTACCGGGTGCGCAAGCACCGGATCAAGCGCAAGAGCGGAAACATCGCCGACTTCCTGCGACGCTGGGGCGGCAACTACGACCACATGATCGTGTGCGACGCCGACAGCGTGCTCGCCGGCGCCACGGTGGTCCACCTCGTCCGGCTGATGGAGCGTCATCCGCGCGCGGGCATCATCCAGACCATTCCGGCGATGGTGAACCGCGAGACGCTGTTCGCACGCGTCCACCAGTTCGCGAGCCGCGTGTACGGACCGATGCTGGCTGCGGGCCTCCACTTCTGGCAGCTCGGAGAGAGCTACTACTGGGGACACAACGCCATCATCCGGTGCGCGCCGTTCATGAAGCACTGCGGACTCTCGCGGTTGCCGGGCGAGCCGCCGCTCGGCGGCGAGATCATGAGCCACGATTTCGTCGAGGCGGCGCTGATGGGACGCGCGGGCTGGGAGGTCTGGCTGGCGTGCGATCTCGGCGGCAGCTACGAGGAGGCTCCGCCCACGCTGCTCGACGAGCTCAAGCGCGACCGGCGCTGGTGCCAGGGAAACCTCCAGCATCTGCGCCTGCTCTTCGCCGATGGCATCCGCGGCGGGCACCGCGCGATCATGGCGATGGGCGTGGTGGCGTACACCTCCGCGCTGCTGTGGGGCGGATTCCTCGTCCTGAGCACGCTGGCGGTCGTCGAAAAGTGGCTCAGCGTGCCCGTGTATTTCACCTCCGGGCACACGCTCTTTCCGCTCTGGCCGCAGTGGCGGCCGGAGCTCGCGCTCGCGCTGGCCGGCTCCACCGCCATTCTGCTCATCCTGCCGAAGCTCCTCAGCGTGCTGCTGATCGTGAAGGCTCGCCGGAGCGCGCAGTTCGGCTCGTTCCCGCGCCTCGCCGCCAGCGTCCTCCTGGAAATCGTCTTCTCCACGCTGCTGGCGCCGGTGCGGATGTGGTTCCACAGCAAGTTCGTGCTGCTGACCCTGCTCGGGCGCCAGATCGGCTGGAGCGCGCAGGTCCGCACGGACGCGGAAACGCGGTGGCGCGATGCGGTGAGACAGCATGGCGTCTCGACGGTCGTGGCCCTGGCGTGGCTCGCCGGCGTCGCCGCCCTGCACTGGTCGCTCGTGTGGTGGCTGCTGCCGATCGTGCTGGCGCTCGCGCTGTCCGTCCCGGTGTCCGTGTACTCGAGCCGCGTCGTGCTCGGCCGGGCGTTCCGACGGCGGCGCCTGTTCATCACGCCGGAAGAGATCGAGCCCCCAGAGCTGTTGACGCAGCTGGCCGGCGCGCTCGAGCGGCCCCGCGAGCCGCAGCCGATCGCGACCGCGGCCGGGTAGTCTCGACCGGGCGGAGAAACGCCCGGGCGGCTATCCCGGCTGCCCGCGATATAAGAAGTAAAACGCCCACCGAGTTGGACACTTACAGTATCGTTGTATCAGGCACGCGTGTTGCCATCCTCGTCGGCTCATGAATGCCGATACCCGGCGTTTTGCGATTCTTTGCTGGCGTCTCCACGAGCCACTGGCAAGGTGACAATGTCCGGACGACATCTGGTCCAATGCGTCGCGCTGGCTGTTACGCTCGCGATGATGATGCTGTCCTCGGCTAGGCGCGCCGACGCACAGGAGCTCGATCCCGTTGTCGTGGTCAACGACCTGCAGGAGCGAACCTTCCGCTTCTTCTGGGAGACGGCCAACCCTGCCAACGGCCTCATCCCGGACCGGTATCCGACGGGCGGCGTGTCGAGCGTCGCCGCCGTGGGCTTCGGCCTCACGACGTACCCGATCGGCGTCGAGCGCGGCTACATCACGCGCGCGGAGGCGCGCGAGCGTACGCTCGTCACGCTGCGGTTTCTCCACGCCGCGCCGCAGGGGCTTCAGCCACAGGGGACGGCGGGCTACCGGGGCTTCTTCTATCACTTCCTCGACATGCGGACCGGGCTTCGCGCGATGCAGAGTGAGCTGTCGACCGTCGACACGGCCATCCTGCTCGCCGGCGCACTCTTCTCTCAGTCCTACTTCGACGGCGCGCATCCGGACGAGGTCGAGATTCGCAGCCTCGTCGAGGAGATCTATCGCCGCGTGGACTGGCACTGGGCGCAGCCGAAGCCGCCGGCCATCACGCTCGGCTGGTCTCCCGAAGAGGGGTTTCTGAAGTACGACTGGCGCGGCTACAACGAGGCGATGCTCGTCTACCTGCTCGCGCTCGGCTCGCCCAGCTACCCGGTCGATGCAGACGCGTGGACCGAGTGGACCAGCACGTACGACTCGTTCTGGGGCAAGCTCTTCGGTCAGGAGTTCCTGCAGTTCCCATCGCTGTTCGGACATCAGTACCCGCACGTGTGGACCGACTTCCGCGGCATCCGCGACGCGTACATGAAGGAGCGCGGCATCGACTACTTCGAGAACAGCCGGCGCGCCGTGTACGCGCAGCAGGCGTACGCCGTGGCCAACCCGCGGCACTGTCGCGATTACGGGGCGAAGATCTTCGGGTTGACGGCGAGCGACGGGCCGGCCGACGTCGAGCTCGGCGACAACGGCCGCACGTTCTTCACCTACTCGGCGCGCGGAATCGATGCGACGGGGACGCAGGACGATTGCACGGTGGCGCCGACGGCGGCCATCGCGTCGATCCCGTTCGCACCCGAGCTGGGAATTCCGGCCACGGTCGAGATGCACCGGCGCTTCGGCGAGCACATCTACGCGAAGTACGGGTTCCTCGACTCCTTCAACCGCACGTTCATGTTCGACATCCCGCTCCGGCACGGCCGCGTCATCCGCAACTTCGGCTGGGTGGCCGACGACTACGTCGGCATCGACCAGGGCGCCATCTTGACCATGCTCGAGAACCACCGCAGTGCGCTCGTCTGGCGCGTGATGCGCAAGAACACCTATCTCCGGCGCGGCCTGCAGCGGGCCGGCTTCTCGGGTGGCTGGCTCGGCGAGCCGATTGACTAGATCGAGGGGGGCCTCGATGGCCCCCCTCGAGGCTCCCCCCAGAGCAGGATTGCGCGGGCAAAGCCCGCGCTCGAACCTCGTTCCAGTCCTCATCGTTCTGGCGCTGGTGGCGGGGTGCAGCCCGTCGGCGTCGGGCGACACGGTTTTGAAATTCTGGGCGATGGGGCGCGAGGGCGAGGTGGTCACGGAGCTGCTGCCGGAGTTCGAGCGGGCCAATCCGGGCATTCGCGTCAAGGTGCAGCAGCTGCCGTGGACGGCCGCGCACGAGAAGCTGCTCACTGCGTTCGCCGGTGATGCGACTCCCGACGTCTGCCAGCTCGGCAACACGTGGATTCCTGAGCTGAACGCGCTGAACGCGCTCGAGCCGCTCGATACCTACGTCCGCGCCTCCGCGATCGTCCGGGCGGACGACTACTTCAGCGGCATCTGGGACACCAACCGGATCGACGACGCGCTGTACGGTGTTCCGTGGTACGTGGACACGCGGCTCGTGTTCTACCGCCGCGATCGGCTTTCACGCGCGGGGTTCTCGGCGCCGCCGGTGTCGTGGGCGCAGTGGAAGCGCGTGCTGGCCGCGCTCCAGGAGGAAGGCGGGCGGGATCGGTACGCGATATTGTTGCCGCTGAACGAGGTCGAGCCGCTGATCGCGCTGGCCCTGCAGCAGGACGACCCCCTCCTCCGGGACGGCGGGCGCTGGGGCAACTTCACGAGCGCCGGCTTCCGGCGCGCGCTGACCTTCTATCTCGAGATGTTCCAGCGCGGCTGGGCGCCCATGCTCGCGACGGCCGCTGTCGCGAACGTGTGGACCGAGTTCGGCCGCGGTCGGTTCGGCTTCTACATCTCGGGGCCCTGGAACATCGGTGAGCTGAAGCGCCGGTTGCCGGCCGAGCAGCAGCACACGTGGATGACGGCGCCCCTGCCCGGGCCCGACGGCCCGGGCGCCTCGATCGCGGGCGGCTCGAGCCTGGTCGTGTTCCGCGCGTCGCGGCACAAGGCCGCCGCCTGGCGCCTCGTCGAGTTCCTCTCCGAGCCGGCCGTGCAGCGGCGCTTCCACGCCCTGACCGGCGACCTGCCGCCCCGCCGTGCCACGTGGAGCGATCCGGCGCTCGCCAACGACGTGTACGCGCGGGCGTTCCGCGAGCAGCTCGAGCGGGTCAAGCCGGCGCCCAAGGTGCCGGAGTGGGAGCGCATCGCAAGCGAGATGCGGCTGGTGGCCGAGCGCGCCGCGCACGGCGAGCTCTCGGTCGACGAAGCGGGGCGCGTGCTCGACGCGCACGCGGCGCAGATTCTCGAGAAGCGGCGGTGGCTGCTGGCGCGGAGAACCGGCGCGTGAGCCCGGCGGCCGCCAGCCGCCTCTTCGTCGCCCCCGCCCTGCTCGTCGTCGGCGTGTTCTTCTTCCTGCCGGTCGTCGCGGCGGTGGCCGTCAGCTTCACGGACTTCGACATCTATGCGCTGGCCGACTTCGGGAACCTGCGCGTGGTCGGCCTCCAGAACTACGCGCGGCTGCTCCAGACGCCGCTGTTCTGGCAAGCCTTCGGCAACACGCTCTACTTCGTCGTCATCGGCGTGCCGCTCTCGCTGGGCACGTCGTTGGGGCTCGCGCTGCTGCTGCACTCACGGCTCGTCCGGTTCCGAGACCTGTTCCGTACGGCGCTGTTCGCGCCGGTGGTGACGACGCTCGTCGCCGTCGCGGTCATCTGGCGCTATCTCTTCAACACGCAGTACGGACTGATCAACTACGTGCTCGGAGGGCTGGGTATCGCGCCGATCGACTGGCTCGGCGATCCGAGCTGGGCCATGCCCGCCATCATCGTGTTCGCCGTGTGGAAGAACTTCGGCTACAACATGCTGATCCTGCTCGCCGGCCTGCAGGCGATCCCGGACGCGCTCTACGAGGCCGCACGCATCGACGGCGCGTCCTCCTGGGGCCAATTCCGACACGTGACGCTGCCGATGCTCGGCCCCGTCGTGGCCATGGTGAACATCCTCACCATCGCCGGGTACTTTCAGCTCTTCGCCGAGCCCTACGTGATGACGCAGGGCGGGCCGCTGCAGAGCACCGTGAGCGTGCTGTATTTCATGTACGAGGAAGGCTTCAAGTGGTGGAACCTCGGCTCGGCGTCCGCGGTCGCCTTCATGCTGTTCCTCTTCATCCTCGCGCTGACGACCCTGCAGCTGCGGCTCGCGCGATGGCGAGAGCCCGCCTGACGCCCCGGGTGGCGGCCGCGATCGTCAACGGAGTCCTCCTCGGCGCCGCCGTCGTGACGGTGGCGCCGCTCGTCTGGATGCTGTCGGTGTCGTTCATGTCGCCGGGTGAGGCGAGCGCGTTTCCGCCGCCGCTGGTGCCGGGCCGTCCCACACTCGCGAACTACCGCGAGCTGTTCGCCCACGCCGGGATGGGCCGCTACCTCGTGAACAGCGTCGTGCTCACCGTCGCCGTGACGCTCCTGTCGCTCACGCTCAACGTCGCCGCCGGCTACGCCTTCGCGAAGCTGCCCTTCCGCGGCCGCGACCAGATCTTCAAGTCGCTGCTCGCCGCGCTCGTCATCCCGGGCCAGGTCGCCATGGTGCCGCTCTTCCTGCTGCTCAAGCAGCTGGGGCTGGTGAACAGCTACGGCGGCATCATCGTGCCGGCCATGGCGAGCATCTTCGGCATCTTCATGGTCCGCCAGTACGCGCTCTCGATTCCGAACGAGATGCTCGAAGCCGCGCGCATCGACGGCGCGAGCGAGCTGCGGATCTTTCGCTCGGTGATCGTGCCGGTGCTCAAGCCCATCATCGTCACCCTCGCCGTCTTCACCGCGCTCGGAACCTGGAACGACTTCATGTGGCCGCTGATCGTCCTGAACGACAGCGACCTCTATACGCTGCCCGTCGCGCTGGCCAGCCTCTCGCGCGAGCACGTCCAGGACAACGAGATGATGATGGCCGGCTCGGTCCTCACGACGCTACCCGTGCTCTTCGTGTTCCTGGCACTCCAGCGCTACTATGTCGACGGAATCATGCTCGGCAGCGTCAAGGGATGATCCGAGTCCTCCTCACGGTTCTGATCGCCGTCGCGTCGACGGCCGTGCTCACGGAGCCCGCGGCCGCGGCATCGCCCGAGCGCGTGCTCGACCGCTTCGACGACATCGCGCCGTGGGCCGCGATCGGCTCGGACGACGTGCAGGCGTCGGTGCATCAGGCGCAGAGCGCCCACGGCGGCGCCCTGCGCCTGGACTTCGACTTTGCGGGCACCGCGGGCTACGCCATCGCCCGCCGGCCGCTGCCTCTCGTGCTGCCCGAGAACTACGAGATCACCTTCTGGCTCCGCGCCGACGCGGCGGTGAACACGTTCCAGCTGAAGCTCGTGGACGCGAGCGGCGACAACGTGTGGTGGTTCAACCGGCCCAACATCGCGCTGTCGCGCGACTGGCAGCTCGTCAGGGTCAAGAAGCGTCACATCCACTTCGCGTGGGGGCCCACCAGCGATCGCACGCTCCGCCAGGCCGCCGCCCTCGAGTTCGTCATGGCCGCCGGCCGTGGCGGCGGCCGCGGCTCCGTCTACGTGAGCGAGCTCCGGTTGCGAGAGCTACCAATAGAGATTGCGCCTGCGTCGCCGGCGGTGCACGCGTCGTCGGCCCTGCCGGGCGCGCCGGCCGCGCTGGTCCTCGATGGCAGCACGGCGACCGCGTGGAAGAGCGACGGCGCCACGGGCCCGGCGCAGACACTCACCGTCGATTTCAAGCGTCCGCGGGAGCTCGGCGGTCTCATCGTCCGCTGGCTCCCGGACGCGCACGCCTCGCGCTACGATGTCGAGCTTTCCGACGACGGCGCGCACTGGCGGACGGTGCGCAACGTGCTCGACGGCCGCGGCGGCCCCGACGTCGTGTGGTTGCCCGAGGGTGAAGCGCGGTTCGTACGCCTTCTCCTGCACGACGGTCCGGCGTCGGCGTACGGCGTGGCCGAGCTGGAGATCAAGGACCCGTCGTTTGGCACCTCGGCGAATGCCGCGTTCGAGACTCTGGCGCGCGAGGCGCCGCGCGGCACCTATCCGCGTGGTATGTCCAGCGAGCAAACGGCGTGGACCGTCGTGGGCGTCGATGGCGGCGCCGACACTGGTCTCTTGTCCGCGGATGGCGCGCTCGAGGTGGCCAAGGGCGGCTTTTCCATCGAGCCATTCGTGATTGCGAATTCCCGCGTCGTGAGCTGGGCCGACGTCGACGCGCAGCCGTTTCTCGTCGACGGCTCGCTGCCGATCCCCGGCGTGACGTGGCGGCATCCGTCGTGGGAGCTCCGCGTGACGGCGTTCGGGTCCGGCACCCGCGAGGCGTCACGCCTCGTGGCGCGGTACGAGCTGAAGAACCTCGCGCGCGAGGCGATCACGGTGCAGCTCGTGCTCGGCGTGCGCCCGTTCCAGGTGAATCCGCCGGTGCAGTCGCTCAATATCGTCGGCGGCGCGAGCGCGATTCGCGACATTGCTTGGGACGGTGAGGCGCTGTCGGTCAACAGTGACCGCGTCATCTACCCGCTGCGCGCGCCGGAGCGCGTGGTGGCGTTTCCCTTCGACGCCGGACCGCTGCCTCGCCTGCTCGGGGCCCCGGACTGGTCGGGCGCCGCGCGCGTGCACGACGAGGTCGGATGGGCGTCGGCGGCGATGGCCTACCGGCTGACGCTCACGCCGGGCGCGACGGCGACGGTGGGTGTCGTCGTGCCGCTCACGGGCTCGAACGCGCGACCGGAACTGTCCGGCGATCCGGAGACATGGATGGATCGCGAGCAAGCGCTGGTCGCCGACGCGTGGCGCGAACGCCTCGATCGTGTTTCGATCGAGGTTCCGGCGGCGGGCCAGCCGGTGGTGTCCGCGCTGCGCACCGCGCTCGCGCACGTGCTCGTCACACGCGACGGGCCGGTGCTGCGGCCCGGCGTCCGGTCGTACGCGCGCTCGTGGATCCGCGACGGCGCGATGATGGCGGAATCGCTACTGCGACTGGGCCACCCCGACGTCGCCGCCGACTACCTGCGCTGGTACGTCCGTCATCTCTTTTCGAGCGGCAAGGTGCCGTGCTGCGTGGACGAACGCGGCCGCGATCCGGTGCCGGAGCACGACAGCCCGGGCGAGCTCGTGTTCCTTGCCGCCGAGATCTACCGCTACACGGGTGATCGCGGCCTGCTCGAGGACGTCTGGCCGCACGTCGAGCGAACGATGGCGTATCTCGAGTCGCTGCGGCAAGCAGGACGAACCGGGAGCAGCGGCATGCCGGTCAACCTCGCGTTCTACGGACTGTTGCCTGCGTCCATCAGTCACGAGGGGTATGCGGCGAAGCCGATGCATTCGTACTGGGACGACTTCTGGGCGCTCAAGGGCTACACGGGCGCGGCCGCCATCGCCTCAGCACTCGGACACCACGACGCGGCGCGACGGTTCACGACCGCCGGCGACGAATTCCGGCAAGACGTCGCGGCGTCGCTGCACCATGCCGGCCTCGCGCACGGTATCAATTACCTTCCGGGCGCGGCCGAGCTCGGCGACTTCGATCCGACGTCGTCCACCATCGCGATTTCGCCGCGCGGCGAGCTGCACCGGCTGCCCGCCGAGCGCGTGCTCGCGACCTTCGAGCGATACTGGCGCGAGTTCACCGACCGGCGCGACGGCCGCAAGCCGTGGCACGACTACACGCCGTACGAGATCCGCAACGTGGGCGCCTTCGTCCGCCTGGGCTGGCGCGAGCGCGCGCACGAGCTCCTCGCGTTCTTCCTCGACGGACGGCGCCCGGCGGCGTGGAACCAGTGGCCGGAAGTCGTCCACCGCGAGGCGAAGCAGCCACGCTTCGTGGGCGACATGCCGCACGGCTGGATCGCGTCCGATTACATCCGTGCCGCGCTCGACCTGTTCGTGTACGAGCGCGAGCGCGACGACGCGCTCGTGCTCGCCGCCGGCGTTCCCCCGGCCTGGCTCGACAGAGCCGGCGTCACCGTCCGCGATCTGCGCACGCCGTTCGGCCGCGTCAGCTATTCGCTGAAGCGCGAGCGTGCGCGGGTGGTGCTGCACGTGGCCGGCGACGCGGCACCGCCCGGCGGCTTCGTGTTCGCCTGGCCGGGCGCGGAGCGGCACTTCCACACGCTTCCGGCCACGGTGATCGTCGAGTGATCGAGTTCCCGCGCGGCTTTCTCTGGGGCGCGGCGACGTCGGCGTACCAGGTCGAGGGCTCGCCCCTCGCCGACGGCGCCGGGCCGAGCAACTGGCACCGCTTCGCGCACACGCCCGGCCCCGTGCACGACGGGGACACCGGCGACGTTGCGTGCGATCACTACCGCCGGTACGCCGAGGACGTGACGCTGATGCGGACGCTCGGCATCAACGCGTACCGGTTCAGCATCTCGTGGAGCCGCGTGATGCCGCGAGGGCGCGGCCCGGTGAATCCGGCCGGCGTCGACTTCTACGACCGGCTCGTCGACGCACTCCTCGCGAGCGGGATCGAGCCGATGGTCACCCTCTATCACTGGGATCTCCCGGCCGCGCTGGACGACCTCGGCGGGTGGCTCAATCCCGAGATCGCGAAATGGTTCGCCGAATATGCGGCGGTCATGTTCCGGAAGCTCGACGGCCGGGTGAAACTGTGGACGACGCTCAACGAGCCGTGGGTGAGCACGGACGCGGGATACCTGCATGGCGTCCACGCGCCGGGCCACCGCAGCCCCTTCGAGGCGCCCATCGCGTCGCATCATCTGCTGCTGGCGCACGCGGCGGCCGCGCGGACGTATCGAGCGGAGGGCCGACATCGGATCGGCCTCGTGGTGAACCTCGAGCCCAAGTACGCCGCGTCGAACGCCGCCGAGGATCTCGCCGCGACGGCGCGGGCCGACGCGTACATGAACCGGCAGTACCTCGATCCGGTGTTCCTCGGCCGCGAGCCGGAAGAGCTCGCGGACGTGTTCGGCGAGGCGTGGCCGCGCTGGCCGGCCGACGACTTCACCGTGATCCAGCAGCCGATCGACTTCCTCGGCATCAACTACTACACGCGCAACGTCACGCGGTTCGATCCGCGCGCGTGGCCGCTGCGCGCGGCGCCCGTTGTCCAGAAGCGCGCGACGCACACGGAAACCGGCTGGGAGGTCTTCGCGCCCGGGCTGACGCGTGTCCTGACGTGGGTGAAGGAGCGCTACGGCAATCCGCCGGTCTACGTGACGGAGAACGGCGCCGCCTTCTTCGATCCGCCGTCGCTCGACGGCGATCGTGTCGCCGACCCGCTCCGCATCGACTACCTGCGCAAGCACCTCGCCGCCGTTCACGCGGCGATCGAGCGTGGCGTCGACGTGCGCGGGTACTTCGTCTGGTCGCTGCTCGACAACTTCGAGTGGTCCGCCGGGTACTCCAAGCGGTTCGGCATCGTGCACGTCGACTTCGAGACCCAGGCGCGCACGCCCAAGGACAGCGCCGGTTTCTACGCCGACGTCATCGCGTCCAATGGGCGCATCCTCGGCGACAAGCCCTCATAGCTCGATCTCGATCGCGTTCGCCGCGTCGGCGAGCGCGAGCTTCGCGACCGGCACGCGCCAGCCGCCGCGACGGTACGGATTGTCCTCGCGCGTCTCGAGTGGTATCGGGGCGCCGTTGACCGTGATTCGCGACGGCGCATGGCCCGCGCCACGGACGCGATAGCGAACCTCGACGGGCCGGCCGTGCAGCCGCGTCCGCGCGACGAGGCCATCGAGGCCGGACGGCAGCACGGGATCGAACACAACGTCGCCGAAGGATTCGCGCACGCCGAGCAGCGCCGCGCGAATCGCGTGCAGGTAGAGGCCGGGGCCGCTCGAGTAGAGACGCCAGCCGCCGCGCACGGCGACGCCGCCGGTGCGCAGCTCGTTCCAGCGGGCCGCCGCTTCGAGGCGATCCGCGAACTCGGCATCCGAGCTCGAGAAGTAGACGTTGCTCTGGCGCGGCGCCGCCTGGGGCACGGTGGCGGTCAACCCCACCGGATTGACGACCTGCAGCGCCCACCAGAGCGCGTCCGCATCGCCGGTCTTCGCCATCGCCTCCGCGTATCGCAGGTGGGCGTGCACGTACATGAGACCGATCTCGCGTCCCACGTTGGCCGCGGTGTCCGCGCGTCTGAACAGATGCTGGCGGCCACCGTGATATGCGGACGGCTCGCTCATCAAGCGGACGCCGTCGGGGAAGCGCAGCTCGCGCGCGACGATGTCGAGATGGTGGCGCGCCTCCTCGGGTGTGAACAGCTGCGCCAGCACGGCGCGGGTCATCGGGAGCAGTCGATAGCGGATTCCGGTCACGCGATCGGTCGGATGCAGGAGCGGACGGAAGGAGCCGTCGTCCTCGCGGACGACGAACCCGGCGACGACGCCGCCGGGCATCAGATGGCGATGAAAGTCCGCGCGCACGCGCTCGAGCAGCGCCTCGAGTCGCGCCGCGCGCGCGTCCTCGCCGGCGCGCCGGCAGATCTCCGCGAGCTGCCGGAACGTCTGATACGCGAGCGCGACCGTCCACGCGCTCACCATGCGCGTGCGCATCGCCGGGTCGGCGGGTTGTAGCGTGTCGTCCCAGTCGCCCTCGCCGTAGTTCACCAGCGACGTCCCGGGCGCGAAGCGCGACTCGCAGTGCGCGACCACGCGATCGCAATGCGCCCACAGCGTCTCCCGCTCTGCCGTCGGCTCGAAACGCGCGGGATCGGTATAGCCGATCTGCTCGCCGACGAAGGCGAGGTCGTTCGTCGCTTCGACGTAGTCCGCCAGCGCCTTCACCGGCCAGAAGCAGACGTCGCCGTGGCTGTGCGGTTGCTGGATCGCGTGAAACGGACGGTGCATGAACCACTGCGGCCATGCGCCGTGCGGATACTGCTGGCCGAAGACCGTGGCGAGCAGCCGGCGGACGCTCGCGACCTCGCCCGCCGCCAGCAGCCATTCGACCGAGCCCTGGCAGACGTCGCGCACGCCCCATGCGGCGCCGCCGTACTGCTCGAGCCCATGCGGCGCCGAGAAGTGGATGCCCGCGTTGTGAGTGAACCATGGAAGGATCTCGTCGACCCGGTCCACGCCCGGAACCGTCGTGCCCGCGAGGCGGACCGGTGGATCGAGCGCGCGGGCGATCGGCCCCGCCTCCGCGTACTCACGCCGGGCCGCCGCCACCGCGCCGGGGAGTTGCGTCGGACCGTCCAGCGAGCCCACCAGCACGACGCCGCATCGGCTCGTCGCCTTCGTCTGCACCACGGCGTATGGGCCACCGCGCGCGCGGCGATCGGCGTAGAGCAGCTCATCGCCGCCGAGCGCGGCGATCGTCGCCGGATCCGCGGCGCCGATGGCGAAACACAGACCGGGAAGCCGCGTCGCGGCCACGCTGTCCGGAGCGAGCGCGCACTCGATCCAGGCTGCGTCGTGGATCACGAGCTCGCCGCCCGTGTCGAGCTCGTTGCCGCCGAGCGCGAGGTGATGCGTCACGAGGAACTCGCGGGCCGGCCCCGCGGTGACGCGCAGGTCGAGGCATGCGGCGGCCCGCTGCGCGGAACACCACACACGCGCTTCGACCACGCCGTCGTCGAGACGATAGACCCAGCGCGCATCCCCGGGCGTCATGGCGAAGGCCGACGGCACGCCGAGCTGGCGCCACTGGCCGCGCTCGGACACGAACACCCGCATGCCGCTCGCGCGCGCGACGTTGAGATGGCTTCGGACGACCGACAGCAGGCGCGCGAGGTTGGGATTCCCACCATAGGCCTGGGCGACGAAGATTCCCGCGGCGTAGCACGTCACGCCGAGATGACCGGCATCGATCGAGCGCGGCTCGCCGGTTCGCAGCACGTGGCCGTGCGGGCGCAGCACCGACGCCTCCTTGCCGCGAGCCACCACGTGCGTGTCGGCGCCGTGAAAGAACGCAAGCAGCTCGCCATTGGCGGCGCGCTCCTCGTGGCGTCGCGAGCCGGGAAACCAGGCGTCCCACTCGGCCGCCGTCGGCGGTGCGCCGTGGAGCCAGGGCGCGTGCGTGAACAGCGAGGTCGCGCCGCCAGGGGACTCGCGCGTCTGACCCGGGACGACATCCCAGGGCGCGGCGACGAGCGCGTGGAGACGTTCGGCGTCCGCGGCATCCGAGGCCGCGGGATGATCCGCGAGATACGAGGCACAGAACACGATCTCCGCCGCGGCATCCGGCGCCAGCTCCACGCTGCGGCTCTGGAGTCCCGCGACCGCGCACTCGTACTGCAGGCGTCGGGACGGCAACGACGGTGTCCGCAGTGCGAGCGGCTCGCCGGATATCCGATGGTCGGCGCCGAAGAATTGCCAGCCGTCCGTGCAAAACGCGGCGGCGCCCGTCGCACATCCGACGGCGAGCCACGGATGGCGGCCGCCGGCCGTCGCCTCGTTCTGGCGCGCGAGAATCGTCCATCCGAGCGTGGAGTCGTCGACGGGAAGCAGGTCGAGGTACTGCGACACATAGGCCTCGTTGTTGCGCACCGCCGCCTCGTCGGCGAGGCCGAGGTCCTGGGCATGGAGCACGTCGACGCGGAGGGCGGATCGCGAGACGTTCCGCAGATGGACGCGCCACATCCATCCCGCGAGGTTCGGATGCACCGCAAACGTCGTCGTAGCGGCGAGCGGTCCGCGCCCGGCCGCAGTGGTCCACGTGACACCGTGCTGTCCGGCTCTTCCGAACGCGAGGCCTGGTCCGACGAGCGGCATCCACCCCCGGTCACCACCCACACCCGCTTCACGGTGCGTGCTCCAGCGAGCGAGAAGGCGAAACAGGCCGTCCTCGGCCGGACCGGGCAGCAGCTGGTTGATCAGCGTGGAGTCGTGTCGGAGGGCGAAGAGGACGCCGCCCGCCAGGAATTCCGCGCGCACACCGCTCCGCGATTCGAGCCGGATCAAGCCGAAGCCATTGGCGTCCAGAACGCGCCGGCGCACGATCTAGTCTCCCACGTCGGCGCCCGTATCGGACACCAGCCTCGCTCGACATCGCTTACACTGACGGCCTCGATGGCCATCGAAGTCGCGAAAGTCATTCTCGGTCACGTGCAAGATGCCACCGGGCTGGAGGCGCGGATCCTCGCCGGGCAGTTCACCGCCGACGAGGTCGTCGCCGTCATCGGCAAGACCGAGGGCAACGGTGGCGTGAACGACTTCACGCGGATCCTGGCCGACAGCGCGTTTCGCGCCGCGCTCACCCGCCACGGGCAGCGCAGCGCCGAGCAGATCCGCGCCGTCCCGATGGTCTGGTCCGGCGGCTGCGACGGCGTCATCACGCCCCACGCCACCGTGTTCGCGCGAAATGCCGCGCGCGGGCCGGCGAGCAAGCAGCGCCTCGTGATCGGCACCGCCGTCAGCCCGCCGATCCTGCCCGAAGACATCGGTCGTCCCGCGATGGTGGAGAAGGTGGCCGAGGGCGTACGCCGGGCGATGAGTGACGCCGGAATCGAGCACCCATCCGACGTGCACTACGTCCAGACCAAGACGCCGCTGCTGACCATCGACGCGGTGCGCGACGCCGCGAGCCGCGGCAAGACCGTCGCCTGCGAGGTCCATGACTCGATGGGCGTCTCGAACGGCACGACCGCGCTCGGGATCGCGGTCGCGGTCGGTGAGCTGCCCATGCCGAAGGCCGAGCAGATCTGCAAGGACCTCACTCTCTATTCGTCCGTCGCCTCGTGCTCGTCCGGCGTCGAGCTCGACGCCGCGCAGATCGTGCTGCTCGGCAACAAGGCGGGCGCCGGCGGACGCTATCGCATCGGCCACGCGGTGATGAAGGATGCCCTCGACATCGACGGGATCTACGCGGCGATCGCGAATGCGGGGCTCACGCTCCCAGCGCGTCCGCGGGCCGAGGATCTGCAGAACCGGCTGGTAAACTGCTTCATCAAGTGCGAGGCGGACCCGCGTGGTCAGCTGCGCGGCCGCCGCCAGATCATGCTCGACGACTCGGACGTCCATCATCATCGGCACAGCAAGGCGGCCGTCGGCGGCGTCGCCGCGGCGGCGATCGGCGATCCCGCGGTGTTCGTCTCCGTCGATGCGATGCACCAGGGGCCGCCGGGCGGCGGCCCCGTCATCGCGATCGTCGACGCGGGGGAGTAAGCCTCGCGCATCGGGGCCGCGATCCGGCGCAACGAGGATCCGCGCCTGCTGCGCGGCCGCGGCTGCTTCGTGGCCGACGTCACGCCGGCCGGGCTGCTGCACGCGGCGGCAGTGCGGAGCCCGTACGCGCGGGCGCGCATCCGGTCGATCGACGTCGCGCGCGCGCGCGCGCTGCGCGGCGTGCATCTGGTGCTGACGGCGGCGGAGCTCGGCCCGCTCAACCAGCCCACGCCGCTGCTCATTCCCCATCCTGAGCTCACCCACGCACGGACACCGTACCCGCTCGCGATCGACGAAGTTCGCTACGCGGGCGAGCTCGTCGCATTCGTGGTCGCCGACGATCGGTATCTCGCCCAGGACGCCGCGCATCTCGTGGCCGTCGAGTACGAGCCGCTGCCGGCCGTCGTCGAGCTCGAGACGGCCGGCGCTGGCGACACTCCGCGCGTGCACGCCGACGTTCCCGCCAATCGAGCCGCGCGCGTCGCGCAACGCGTCGGCGACCCCGACGCCGTCTTCGCGCGCGCTGCCCGCGTCTTCCGCGAGCGCCTCTCCATCGAGCGCAGCTGCGGCAGCCCGCTCGAGACCCGCGGCGTTGTCGCCGAGTACGACGCGCGGACCGGGGTGCTCCGCGCGTGGATCTCGACCCAGGCTCCGCTGCCGATCAAGAACGGCCTCGCCCGCATGCTCGACCTGCCGGAGTTCAAGGTCGACGTCATCGCGCCCGACGTCGGCGGCGGCTTCGGCACGAAGATCATGCTGTTCTATCCGGAGGAGATCCTGGTTCCCGCCGCCGCCGTTCGTCTCGGCCGCGCCGTGAGGTGGATCGAGGAGCGGTCCGAGCACCTCACCAGCGCGAGCCAGGAGCGCGGCCAGATCCACGACGTCGAGGTGGCGGCGGACGAAGCCGGCCGCATTCTGGCGCTGCGCGACCGATTTCTGCACGATACCGGCGCCTACACCCCGTACGGCATCATCGTCCCGATCATCACCGCCACGCAGCTGCCGGGCCCGTACCGCCTTCGCCATTACGCCGTCGAGTTCGAGGTTCGCTATACGAACAAGGTCATGGTCACGCCGTACCGTGGCGCCGGGCGGCCGCATGGCGCGTTCGTCATGGAGCGCATGATCGGGCGGATCGCGCGCGAGCTGGGCCTCGAGCCGAGCGAGGTGCGCCGCCGGAACTTCATTCAACCCGACGAATTCCCGTGGGACGTCGGACTGACCTTCCAGGACGGCGGTCCGACGCGATACGACAGCGGTGACTATCCCAGAGGCCTCGAGATGGCGGTGGAGCGCATCGACCTCGCAACGTTCCGCGCCACGCAGCGGGCCGCGCGCGCCGACGGACGCTATCTCGGCCTCGGCATCGGGTGCTACGTCGAGGGCACCGGCATCGGCCCGTACGAGGGCGCGCACGTCCGCGTCGAGCCGAGCGGTAGCGTCTACGTCGCGACGGGCCTCACGACGCAGGGACAGGGACACCAGACCACATTCGCCCAGATCGCCGCCGAGGCGCTCGGGTGCGATCCGCGCGACGTCACGGTCGTGACCGGTGATACGAGCCGGTTCAACTGGGGCGCCGGCACGTTCGCCAGCCGCGCCCTCGTGACAGCGGGCAACGCCGTCTCAATCGCCGCCGTCAAGGTGCGCGACAAGGCGCTGCGCCTTGCCGCCGAACTGCTCGAAGTCGCCCCGCACGATCTGGAGATCCGCGATGGCGTTGTCAGCGTCAAGGGCATGCCCGACCGGCGGCTCGCGCTCGGTGCGCTGGCGACGGTGGCCAATCCCATCCGCTACGCGTATGGAAAGGACGCGGCCGAGGCGGCGCTGCGCCTCGTGAAGCCGCGCGAGGGCGCCGTGCTGCGCGACGGCGAGGAGCCGGGCCTCGAAGCGCGGGGCTTCTACGCGCCGCCCCACGCGACATTCGCGAGCGGCTGCCACGCGGCGGTGGTGGAGGTCGACGTCGAGACCGGGATCGTACGGTTTCTGCAATATGTCGTCCAGCACGACTGCGGCCGGATTGTGAATCCGACGATCGTGGAGGGCCAGATCCACGGCGGCGTCGCCCAAGGCATCGGCGGCGCGCTCTACGAGAAGCTCTGCTTCGACGCGAACGGCCAGCCGTTGACCCAGACGTTCATGCAGTTCCACATTGCCACGGCCGCCGAGATCCCTTCAATCGACGTCGTGCATCTCGAGACGCTCTCGCCGCTCAATCCGCTGGGCGTGAAGGGCGTGGGCGAGGCCGGCGCGATCCCGGTGCCGGCGCTCGTGGCCGAGGCCGTCGAGGACGCGCTGGCGCCGTTCGGCGTGCGCGTGCGCGAAATGCCGTTGAGTCCCGAACGCATCCGCGAGCTGATCCGAGCGGCGCGTGGTGCTATTCCCGCGTGAACTTGCGGCCAAGCTCCCGCAGGGCTGCCTTGAAGTCGTCGCCCGCGCCGGCAAAGCCTTCCTTGATCGTGTGCCATTCGGCGCTCAGCTTGCGCCGAAGCGTCGTCGGCGCTTTTGATTCGGCCGTCTCGGCGACCTCGCGCGGTGTCGCCGCCGGCGGCGACACCGCGGCAGGCGCGACGATTTCCTTCGCGGCCGGGATCTCGCGGGGTGCCGTGGCGTCCTCGGGCACCAACGGCCTGGGCGGAATCCATCGTTCTGAAGCGGAGGCCGTGAGCGGCGTGGTCGGCGCGACCGCAACACCGCCGGCCGGCGTCGTTATCGTCCGCGGTGGCGCGGACGCCGTGCGCTCTGCGGGACTGGCCGCCGAGGCCGCGGCCGCGTCGTCGACCAGCCGGCGCATCGTTGACTGCATGCCTTGCATGTGCGACTCGATGCCGCGGATACGCGTGTCCGAGCGCTCCAGACGCTGCGTCAGCGCTCTCACGTCGCGGCTTAGCGCCTTCAGCTGTCGATCCAGCTCGACGACGGCAGCTGGAAGCACCGGCGCCGCCGGCTGAGGCACGGCAGGCTCTCGAACGGCTGGGGCGGGTGTGGCGCTCGGGGCGCTCAGGTCGGGCGTGCTCGCGCGACGATTGAGCGGGGCCGGCTCTCGCCTCAGCGCGTGACCGGCAACGAGCAGCAGCGACGCCGTGATACCCACGAACACGGCCGCCATGGCGTAGCGGCGCCTCCGTTCACGATGGCGCCCCGCCGACCGGACCTGTTCGACGGCGATGACGGCATCGTCGGATGCGCCAATCGGGTCTTCTTCGGTCTGCGACGCTACCGGGTACTCGGCGGCGAGCTCGCTGCGGATCTCGTCGAGCGTCTTCCGAGGGGCTTCGTTCGAGTCAGCCATTCCTCACCTCTACGGCGAACATGGGCTTGCGCGAGATCGTATCGCATCTCGCAAGCTCGTACCCGGGCTGAGCGTTTTCGCCGTGGCCAATGTATTGCCAGACGCCGATGGCACCGGGCAGTTTTCAACCTGGTGAATTCGCAACTGATTCGCTATCCCGCGAACTTACCGTGCGGTGCAGTTCGGCACATCCGTTGCTCTTCCAGGTTCCCCGACGGTACTCGAAAGGAGAACACGGGTGATCGGCCAAATCGAGCGCGCACACGTAAACGGGGAGCTGTCGACCGCGTCGCGGCGCGTGCTGTTACTCGACGACGATCCCGCGCTTCAATCGGTCGTCGTATCGATCTGTGAGAAGCATCAGTGGGCGTGGAGCGTCGTCGGCGATCCGCGCGCTACGCTGATTCCGGCGCCGCGGTCTCGGCCGAAAGTGGTCGTGGTCGGCTTCACCTTGAGCGACGAAAACTCGCTCGAGTTTCTGCAGGATCTTCACGCCGCGCATCCGAAATCGCCGGTGGCGGTCATTACCACCGACTCACCCGGCGATGTCGCTGACGTGGTCGGCCTCGCCGGCGGCAGCACCAAGCTGATCACGCCGGCCGAGGCGCCGAAAACGCCGGCCGATCTCGTGGCCGAGATCCTCTCTCCCAAGAGGTTGCCGCGGCACCGCCGGAACGGTCACGCTGCCCGTCTCCGGGGCTAGCTCGAACGACGAAAGAAAGGGCTTAGAGGCTCTCGGCCTCTAAGCCCTCGCGTTGAGCGGCGGCGGCGCCGATTATTTCGTCGCGAAGCAATAGAAGAGGCCGTTGCCTCCCGTGCTCTTGAGATCGCTCTGACTGCAACCGCCGTCCGGCCCGCTACTCGGGTGCGAGGAATTCCACGACTTCGAGGCATCGTCGTCGCCCAGACCCCGTCGATCGTGATGGCCGACCATGGCCGCGCCCTGGCCACTCTTCGTCCAGTTGCCACAGGTGCGATCCTCGCCAGCCGCGAATGCGGTTCCGTCGGGCTGCGACCCGGTGAGGATGTCGTGCATGTTCGGGCTGTCGCCACGGCCGTTGACGGCCTCGCCCTTCTCGGTCAGTGCCGTCTGCTTCGTGATGTTGTTGCTGGCGCCGTGCAGGTCGGCGAGATCGTTGGCAATGACGGTGCCCTTGGCGTTCTGCCAAGGGCCGGCTCCGATGCGGTCGCGCGCGTTGACGGCACCCGCGCCTTGGGCACTCAGATACGCACGCCAGGTCTTTCCACCCGCGCCGGCGGCCTGCGCGAGCATCTGACAATGCTTGTCGGCCCCCTCGAGGCCGCCAAGGTCTCCACCCTTTCCGGAGCCAGCGCTGGTGATGAAGAACGTCATATGGCGTGGCGTTGCTTCGATCGCCATTAACTCCCGGCGCGGCGATTCGGTTCCGGGTATAAAGGCGCCGGAGGTTCGCGAGATGGCACGAATAGCCAGAACGGCTCAGCTGCCAACTCGTCTTCACCATACGGCCTATACGACGAAGGATATGGAGAAGACGCGCCAGTTCTACGAGGACGTGATTGGGCTCCCTCTCGTTGCGACGTGGAGCGAGTCGGACACGTTGTTCGGCAAACGGCGCACGTATTGTCACTGCTTTTTTGGCCTGGCTGATGGCGGAGCGCTGGCGTTCTTCCAGTTCGCCGACAAGCGCGACGAGCGGAAGTTCAGCCCGCCAATCCCTGAGACGCCGTTCCATCACATCGCGCTGAAGGTGACCAGGGCGACACAGAGAGCGATCGAACAGCGTGTGAGGGCGGCCGGTTAGGAGGATCCTGACACCTTTGTGCTGGAGCACGGCTATTGCCGCTCGCTGTACATCAAGGATCCCAATGGTCTCCTTCTCGAATTCACGGTCGACGCGCCGAACGCCGAGCGGATCGCCCGGGATCGGAAGGGTGATGCACGCACGACCCTCGCTCGCTGGCTTCTCGGCGATCACACATCGAACAACACATATCGCTGAAACAGGGTATGCAGTGATGCCCGACACCGCAGACGTCGTCGTGATCGGCGGCGGCGTGATCGGCACCAGCATCGCGCTCGCGCTCACCCAGGCGGGGGTGAAGCACGTCACCCTGCTCGAGAAGAGCGCGCTCGCCAGCGGCGCTTCCGGCCGCTCGAGCGCGCTCGTCCGGATGCACTACACGAATGTCGAGGACGCGCGTCTGGCGTGGGCGAGCTACCCGCTGTTCCGCGACTGGACCGAGCGCATCGGCGGCCCGTCTGTCTTTCGGCGCACGGCCTTCGTGGCGGTCGTCGGGCCCGAGGAC
>DASTCJ010000008.1:0-27277 GCA_035605575.1 Candidatus Methylomirabilota bacterium | reverse complement strand
CCGTTCGACGCGCCTGGCGTGAAGATCCACGACAACTGGCGCACCCTCGGCATGCGCGCGACCGGCTCCAACGACGTGACGCTCGACGGCGTCTTCGTGCCGGACGATGCGGTCGGCATCCGCCGGCCTTCCGGCCGCTGGTCGCACGCATGGCACGTCGTCGCCGCGATGGCCCTGCCGATCGTCTATTCCGTGTATGTCGGCGTGGCCGAGGCCGCGCGCGACGTGGCCCTGCGTGAGGCCGCCCGCCGACGCACCGACGCGGCGGTGCAGGAGCTGACCGGCGCAATGGACAACGAGCTGACCGCGGCGCTGCTGGCGCTGCGCTCGATGATCGAGGCCGCCGGCACGGGCACCGTCGGCCCCGAGGTCACGAACAAGGTCATGATCGGCCGCGCGCTGGCCGGCCAGGCCGTGCTGTGCACGGTGGAGACGGCCATGGAAGTGGCGGGCGGCGCGGCCTTCTTCCGCAGCGCGGGCCTGGAGCGGCTGTTCCGCGACGCCCAGGGCGCGCGCTATCACGCCCTGCGCGGAAGCGCTCAGCGCCGGCTCGCCGGCCGCCTCGCGCTCGGTCTGGACATCGATGAGTGAAAAGGAGGACCCCGCCATGACCGCACGTCGACTGCTCGTCGCGCTCGTCCTGGTGCTGGCGATGCCGCTCGCCGTGGCTGCGCACGACGGTGAGACGCTCGGAAGCGTCCACTTCCCGATCTCCTGCTCGCCGACGGCGCAGGCGGACTTCCAGCGCGCCGTGGCGCTGCTGCACTCGTTCTGGTACGAGGAAGCGCTCAAGGCCTTCACCGCGATCACGAGCGCGGAGCCCACCTGCGCCATGGGTTACTGGGGCATGGCGATGAGCGTCTATTACCCGCTGTGGGCACCGCCCAGCGCGGCGATGCTGAGCAAGGGCGCGGCCGCCATAGAGAAGGCGCGCGGGCTGACCACGACGCCACGCGAGAAGGACTACATCGGGGCGATCGCGGCGTTCTACACCGACGCCGACAAACTCGACCATCGCGCGCGGGCGGCTGCGTATGAGAAGGCGATGGCGCAGGTCCACGCGCGCTATCCCGACGACCGTGAGGCCGCTGTCTTCTACGCGCTTGCGCTCGATGCCACGGCGGCGCCGACCGATAAGACGTATGGCAACCAGAAGAAGGCCGCCGCCATCCTCGAGAAGGTCTACGCCGAGCAGCCGAACCATCCCGGCGTCGCGCACTACCTGATCCATAGCTACGACTATCCGCCGCTGGCCGGCCAGGGCCTCGTCGCCGCCCGCGGCTACGCGAAGATTGCGCCGTCGGTACCGCACGCCCAGCACATGCCCTCGCACATCTTCACACGCCTGGGCCTCTGGCAGGAGTCGATCGACTCCAACGTCGCCTCGGCCAGCGCCGGCAAGGCGTACTACGCGCGGCTGGGCAAGGACACCATCTGGGACCAGACGCTGCACGCGCTCGACTATGTCGTCTACGCGTATCTCCAGATTGGTCAGGACTCGAAGGCGCGCGCCGTCGTGGAAGACCTTCGCGCGAGGCCGAAGGCCGAGCCGGAGAACTTCATAGCCGCCTACGCCTACGCGGCGATCCCCGCGCGGGTCGCGCTCGAGCAGCATCGCTGGAGCGAGGCTGCGACACTCACGCCGGTATCGCCGACGTTCCCCTGGGACCGCTTCGCCTGGGCGCAGGCGATCACCACATTTACGCGCGCGCTGGGCGCCGCCCGCAGCGGAGACGTGGCCGCTGCCCGCGCCGAGGTCGCCAAGCTCGACGGCTACCGCGCGGCGTTGCTTGCAACCAAGGACGCATACTGGGCCGGGCAGGTCGAGGTCCAGCAGCAGGCGGCGGCGGCGTGGATCGCACGCGCCGACGGCAAGACGGACGAGGCGGTGAGGCTGATGCGCGCGGCTGCCGCGCTTGAGGATTCGACCGAAAAGCATCCCGTCACACCGGCGCCGGTCGTGCCGGCGCGCGAGCTTCTCGGCGATCTCCTGCTGGACGTCAACCAGCCCGCGCAGGCGCTGGTCGAGTTCGAAGCTTCGGCCGGGCGCGATCCCAACCGGCTCAATGGCCTGCTGGGCGCAGCGCGCGCCGCCGAGCTTTCGAGCGACGCCGCGAAGGCCAAGACGCTGTACGGGCGCGCCGTCGCGCTCTGCGATCGCGCCGACGGCGATCGGCCGGAGCTCCGCCACGCAAAGGCGGTGCTGGCGAAGTAGACTGGCGGGCGCGGCTGATCACCGCGCCTATATATATATAAGGATGCGGCGTCTGCTGGTCATTTTCTGACCAGCGGGGCCTTCAGCGCTCAGGGCGCGACAGCGACGCTTCGATCCGCTCGAGTGCCCCCGGCACGATCGTCAGGTGCTCCGGTAACTCGAGGCGATTCTTCACCGCCGCCGCGATCAGCCGCTCGGGTTGCAGCTTGCGGCCCCGCTTGACGATCAGCACATCGATGGCCTGGCCACGCTCACCAAGGATTTCGACCATGGAGAAGTCGGTGTTCGGGAAGTCGTCGTCCTCATAAAACTCCTGCCCGATGATGAACACCGCGGCGTTTCCTTCGTGATCGAACGCGTAGCAGGCGCCCTCGTCTTCTTCCTCCTCGAACTCGACGACGCGCGTTGTCTGCAATCGGATCTCGCGCGCGCGGTTCGTGCGAATCGCCTCGGCCAGCGTGCGCGCCTGGCCACGCATCAATCTTCGCCATGGAAGCCCGATCCAGAGCGTGAAGATCAGCCAGAGCAGCGCCCAGAAGCCGACAACCACCGCGCGCGGCGCGCTCGATGCGAACAGCGTCAGGATCGCAAGCACACCGCAGACGGCCGCGCTGGCGGCGCCCGTCTTCGCCAGTGCCATCATGCTTTCGGTGCGCGCCATCGTCAGCCGCGCCTTCAACTGCGCGTGTTCCTCGGCTGAAAGCGGGCGTTCGATCTGACTCATCATGTGGACTCGGAAAGTAGGCGAACGGCACCGCTCGGTCGGTAGAAGCCTACTTGCCACCCAAGACGGACTGGACCTTCCTGAGTGTATCGAGATTCTTTTGGAGGCCGCTGACGTGCTGCTCCATCTCGGTAATGGAGGAGGCGAGCTGAGTGGCGGCTCCGAGGGCGCCGCCACCCGGAAGCCCGCCTGGAATCTGGGGAAGCTGGGCACTCGCGCGGGACGTGCGTAGCGAACCGGAAACATGACCCAGGATGAACGCAACGAAGAACATCGCAATGAGTGCAAGACGACGCACGTTTTTCTTCGCCATCTCAAGCTCCTCTGTCCAGGGGAAACATCGTCGCCAAGGTCGGATGGTCGACGAGCCTAGCGTGCGAAGCGCCGGTCGACAAGGCCCCTCAGGTCGACCGCCCCTTTCAACCGATCGTCTGGACGAAGCGTCCGGCGCCGGCGGCGAGAGGCGGTGCCTTGGAGACGACGGCGTGACCCGGGTACGAACGTCGCGCGAATCGGGCAAGCTCGTCGACGAACGCTTTGCCAAATTGTGGCAGAAATCGCTTGGGATGCCACGATGCGGTCATCCAGCCACCGATGACGGTGGGACCATCCATCACCGGAGCAAGGTGTAACCCGCGACCGGTGATGAGCACGTTGGACGGCACGACCGCCACTCCGTAGCCGATCCGCGCGAGCGCAACTAGCGTTTGCGGCGCGGCGCTCTCGAGGAGAACCAGCGGCTGCACGCGCCGCGTGTGGCACGCAGCATCGAACCACAGGCGCGTCCCGAAATCCCGGCGCAACAGCATGAGTGGTGCGGTCCCGAGCGCGGCGACGTCGATCGTCTGGTGCTTGGCCAGCGAGTGCCGTCGCGCCATCACCGCCATCGCGACGGCCGGGAACAGCGTCCGGCTGCTGTACCGCTCGTCGGCGGCCGCCGTCAGCGCGAGATGGATCGCTCCGCGTTCGATATGGCCGAACAGGCGTGGGCCTCCGTCTTCGACGAAGTGCACGTCGATGCCGGGGTGCGAGCGCCGGAAGCGAGCCATGAAGGGCACGAGAAGGCTCTCGAGCGTCTGCGGCGTCGCCCCGACTCGAAGCAATCCGGTGGTGCCTGCCGTCAATGCACGGCCGCGCTCCACCAGCGACTCCGCATCGCTCAGCAGCGCGCGGGCCCGGCCCAGCAGCTCCTCGCCCTCCGCGGTGAGCTGGACACGCCGACCGACGCGATCGAAGAGGCGAACGCCGATCTCGTGCTCCAGGTCACGTATCTGTCGGCCGAGCGCGGGCTGCGTCATGCGCAAGCGCAGCGCCGCCTTTGAAATGCCGCCCGCCTCGACGACGGCGGCGAAGTATCGGAGGTGTCTCAGCTCCATGGATCTGTTGATGCCTCCGGGGCACTGATTATAGGGCATCGAATGCATTAGGAATTTCACGTCGGCTGCGCCACCATCGCAGCGCAGGAGGTGGCCTATGAGCTCCATGCCTTACGACCTCAAGCGGTTCGTGGACGACCTGCGGGCGATCACGGGCTCCACCAGCGACGAGCACGAGATCGTTCGCCGGGTCCGCCCGCTCGCACGTGATCTCGCTCTCGCCCGGAGCTGGCTCGAGCCCCGCCACTACCAGTGCGATGCCGCGCAAGGCTTTGGCGTGCATCTCCTCCACGAAGAGGCAGACCATACGCTCGCCGTGTTCGCGGCGTCGTGGCTGCCGAATCGCGGCGCGCCGCCGCACAACCACGGAACGTGGGCGGTCGTGGCGGGCGTGGACGGCCTCGAGAAGAACGTTTTCTGGAAGCGCGTGGACGACGGCAGGCGGCCCGGCTACGCGGAAATCGTGAAGGCAGGCGAGAAGGTCTTTGGCGAGGGCGACGTCGTCACGTTTCTGCCGGAATCGATCCACAGCGTAACGAACGACACCGACGCGGTTACTCTGTCATTGCACGTCTACGGCAAACATGTGAACTACACGACGCGCTCGCAGTTCGATCCGGAGACGCGGGTCGCGAAGGAGTTCAAGGTCGTTCAGAACGCTTGAGGTGGCCCGGCGTGATCGCCTCGCCTCTCGCCATGGCCAGATGATGGGCCTGATGGTGCGCACCTTCGGTGAGTAGTCCCGCGAAGCCGAGCCCGCGGATGCGCGCAACGACCTTCATGTCATCCGGGTTCCTCGCGATGACGGTCAGGCGCACCCCGCCCGAGATGGTCTCGGTCCTCGCCGCAAACGACGGCAGACGGTCGAGCTCTACGGCGTGCGGCACGACCATTGCCCTGATGGCGCGCTCTGTGCGTCCATTGCCGGTGATGTCCATCGCCAGGCCGCCAGAGACAGGTGTCTGCTTGACGGCCGATCGCAGCACCACCTCGTTCATATCGATGAGATGCTGTCGGAGCCGCTCGATATCGACGTTGGCCCAATCAGTGGACGGATCCGCATCGAGGAGCCGGACGATCTCCGCGATGGCGCCGAACGCATCCTGCCCCGGCATCGCTGGAGCACCCGCCGCCATCCCGTCCATCGCGCGCATGTGCTGCGCGTGCATGTCGTTCGCGTGGCCCGACATTGAATCGTGACTATGCGTGTGACCAGAGCCGGGCGGTAAGGGATTCTGCGCGAGGACGCCGTGCGTGAGCACCAGTCCAGTGACGGCAACGCCGAAGACGCAAGCCACAACTACTCTCCTCATGATGGCCTCCTGTCGAAAGCTCGCCAGCCAGTATGCGGAAGCAGCGACAGCCGGTTCTGTGACCTAGGTCACACGGCCTTCGCCTCACCAGGCATCCTCGTCGCCGCGGGCGAGGGCCGTCAGGCGGGCCGGGTCACGGATGATCACGCGCGATCGCTCACGCGAGATTACTCCGCGCTCCTCGAGCTGAGAGAACGCACGCGCGACGAGCTCTCGAACGGTGCCGAGCCGCGCTGCAAGCTGCGCTTGTGTCAGGGTCAGCTCGATACCGGCGCCCCGCTTGATGGGCCGCGCCACCGCCGCTTCGAGGTGGCGGGCAAGGCGCTCTGCGACCGGCCGGAAGGCGAGGTCGCTGACAATTGCGGCAAAGTGACGGACGCGCCGGGCGAGTGTTCGCAGCATGGCGAGTGCGACAGCCGGGCGTCGCTGACAGAGCTGAAGCACCTCGGCGCGCGGAACGAATAGCGCTTGCGTGGGCGCGAGCGCGACCGCCGAGGCGATGTAGCCACCGCCGTCGAAAAGCGGCCCTTCGCCGAGCGCGGCGCCCGGACCGTCCGTGTGAAACACCTGCTCGCGGCCCCGCAGCGAAATTTGCCGCACCTCGACGCGCCCATCAGCGATGACGAGAAGGCCGCGACAGGGCTCTCCTTCCTCGAACAGGGCCTCCCCGCGGCCCAAACGCCGGACCGTACACCGTTCTGCCAGGTGCCGCAGCTCGTTCAACGGCAGTGAAGCAAAGTAAGGCACTTGCCGCAAAATCGCCGTATTCGTTCGCGGGCTCTGGACTCTAGGTTTGCTTCTCGGAGGGATTCGTGGTTTGCGCACGGCTCAGAGACGTAGAATTCCTCGCTTTGCGGCATGGTAAAGCATCGGGACGCCGCCCAGCGGGGCCGCGATGAGATTCATCAGTCCATGGTCAAGGGCGAGCAGGCGAACGCCGATGCGGCGCTCGGGGAACAGCGCGTTGTGCTCGTCGGCAGTGGCGATCACTGCGTTGCCGGAGGTCAGGCGCGAGGTCTCCTTCGCGGGCGCTCAGTCGGCTCCGAATGTGAACCGGGTGCCGACGGAGCTCACGACCATCTGCCTCGGCAGCCGCTGATACAGCGTCGCGATAGCTTCGATGCCGGTGCAATGTTGCGGGACGACGTGGTCGACTCCGAGCTCAGAAAAGGCGTCGACGACCTTCGTGACGCGCTCTTCCGACAGGCCGCTCAGATGGAAGCCGCCGATGATCGCGTGGATCTTCGGAATCCCGGTGATACGGACCGCGTTGCGGCAAATGCCGACGATCCCGCGGTGGGAGCACGAGGTGACGATAACGAGGCCCCGATCGCGCACATTCGCGATGAGCGCCTGCTCCCCTACGAAGGTATCGGGCACGACGGCACCGTCCTGCTCGACTTTCAAGGCTTCGGGGATCGGCTCGAACGGCTCCTGCGTGTGCATCTCGCCACTCAAAAGGAGCCCGTCGGCGATCGGCGACGGCTCGCGCACGGTCTCGACGCGGACACCATAGCGTTCGACCTCGCTGCGGTCGAGTCGGCCGGTGTAGACGCGATCGCCGGCGCGCTCTTGAAAGCGCGGGAGGAAGTGATCGACGCCCGTGTAGAACACGAGGTCCTTTCGCATGAACCTGCGGTGGGCGTGCAGAAATCCCATCAATCCGCCGAAGTGGTCACGGTGCCCGTGGGAGAGCGCGATGGCGTCGAACGAGCGTGGCTCGATACCGAGCTCGCGGATATTGTGGTTCAGGCTCGCGTCGGTCTGGCCGAAGTCAAAGGCGATGTGCGTCGTCGAGGTCCCACGTTTGACTTCGACGAGATGTGCCAGTCCATGCTCCGCCCGCAGATCGGTCATCTTGCGGGCGACGGCGTGGCTGAAACGTCGGGCGACCGGCTCGTCGCGGCGGAGTGCGTCGATGTAGTTGTCCACCACGGTCGTGATCGCGATGCGGTCGACTGGCGGCAGATTCACACCCGGCCCCCTCGACTCATTCGGCCCTCGTCCTGTGAGGGCGACTCACGGCCGATTGTGCCACGGCTCGGCGACGAAACGCCCAGCGGGCCGCCATGCGAGCCAGAAGTGCGATTGGCTTGACGCTGAACAGTTGACAGCGCAGGATGCGCCATCGACTTCGAAGTGCCGGTTCCGCTCGAGACGTTTGACGTCCCCATGGGCGACGGCGCGATCGTCCGCGTCCGCCTGCATGGCCGGCCCGCCGGCACGCGGATGTTCGTTTCCGGCGGCAATGGCTTTGCGATCGACGGCTACTACCCGTTCTGGGGACCGCTCGGTGAGCGCTTCGAGCTGATCGTGTTTGACTTTCGAAATCACGGGCCCAACCCGCGTGCCGCGTCGGGCCGGGATGGGCACACGTATGCTCAGATGACACTGGACCTCGAGCGCGTGTGCCGTGAGGTGGAGACTCGACTCGGGCCCAGGCGGACCGTCGGCGTCTTCCACTCCATGTCGGCGCGCACGGCCATGAAGCACGCTATTGAGCTCGGCTTTCGGTGGGACGCGCTCATCCTGTTCGACCCACCGAACGTTCCGCCGTGCGGTCATCGGACCTTTGAGCTCATGGACGTCTTCGAACGCCGCCTGGCCGACTGGGCGATGCGGCGCCAAGACCACTTCGGCGATCCGTCGGAGCTCGCCGGCCAGTACGCCGAGACCAAGGCGCACAGGACATGGGTCACGGGCGCGCATGCGCTGATGGCGCGCGCCGTCTTGCGCCGCACCGAGGTCGGCGAGGGCTGGGAGCTGTCATGCCCGCGAGAGCTCGAGGCATCGATCTACCTACAGGCGATGACGCTCAACCTGTGGCCGGCATACGATACCTATCGAGGTCCGGTTAAAATGATTGCCGCGGATCCCGAGGCCCCAGGCGCGCCCGCGCCGGCGTTCGCCAACAAGGCGCTGGCTGAAGACTTCAACTATCCGTACGAGGCGATTCCTGGGACAGGTCATCTGCTGCAAATTCAGAAACCGGAGGCATGCCGGCGCTCGATGCTTGCCTTTTTGGATGAGGAAGGTATCTCCTACTGAGGCCGGAGGACTACGATGACTGCGAGCAGCACGTACACCCTCGAGCAGTTTCTCGCCGACACCCGGGCGACGATCAAGACGAAGGGTATCCCCTCCGGGCTCGCGGAGATCCGGGATCACCTCGAAGAGCTGCTCCACAATCCCGATCTCCTCAAGAAACACCTCGGAGACCCTCCGCGCTACACGCAGCTCACGACGATCGGCCATGATCCGCAGACGGACGTCCACGTCCTCGTCCACGGTCGCGAAAAGGCGGGGAAATCGTCGGTGCACGACCATGGCCCGTGCTGGGTTGTCTACGGCAACTATCGGAACCCCACCCGGATGCGGCGCTGGCGCCGGCTCGACGACGGCAGCCGACCGGGACACGCGGAGCTGGAGCTCCAGCGCGAATTCCTGAACGAGCCCGGCCACGCGGTCGCGTTCGCCGTGGGCGACATTCATTCCATCGAGTACGGGGACGATACATTCTTCATCCGGGTGACCGGCGGCGATGTCGAGACCCAGCGGACCCTGCGCTTCGACATCGAGAAGAAGACGGTCGAGGTTGCTGACCGCACTCGCGGGCAGCAGTGACCCATGGGCGCGTGGGCGAGACCGGCTATTGGGAGGAACGAATGAGCCACGTCCGCTACATCGATAGGACGCGCGACTACTACCTGGGCGAGGGCTACGCTACGCCCTATCGGTGGGCCCACTTCGACGACGTGCCGTTCACCCGGCTGCCCCGGCCGCTGGCCGAGTGCCGCCTGGGTCTCGTCACGACGAGCGAGATGGTGATTCGCGGCCGTGAATCCGAGCTCGAGCACGTGGAGAACGACCCGACGCGGCCGGGATACTCGCTGCCCA
Source organism: Candidatus Methylomirabilota bacterium (assembly GCA_035605575.1). Classification (GTDB taxonomy): domain Bacteria; phylum Methylomirabilota; class Methylomirabilia; order Rokubacteriales; family CSP1-6; genus AR12. The sequence continues at coordinate 17,752 of DASTCJ010000008.1, read as the reverse complement.
TGGCGACGCCGACGACAGACCTCTACAGCCGCAAGGCTTCGTACGACAAGCACGCCACCACGCTCGATGACGTCGACGCCTATCTGCCGCTGACGCACCTGCACAGGCTCGTCGACGAGCGGCGCATCGCGGGGCTGGCGCCCCGCTTCCAGGTCGTGCACTCGCAGTACAGCCAGCGGCGGACGCTGACCGTCGACGCGCCGCGGATTTTCGCCGAGCTCCACGAGGACCGCGTGGACGCGGCGGTCCTCACGGCCGTCTGACCGGTCTGCCACCAGACCGTGAGTCTGGTCGCCCGATATCTCGAGGAGCACGGCATTCCCACGGTCGTGTTCGGCTGTGCGCGCGACATCGTCGAGCACTGTGGAGTGCCCCGCTTCGTCTTCACCGACTTTCCGCTCGGCAACCCGACGGGCCGGCCGTTCGACCCGGCCTCTCAGCGTCACATCCTGAGTCTGGGCCTCGAGCTCCTCGGGAGCGCCCCCGGGCCGCGCACGACGGTGCAGTCGCCGTACGAGTGGTCGGCGGATACCACCTGGAAGGCCAGGGTCCTCACCCGCGAGCAGCCGTTCCTCGACGGCGCGGACAAGGCGAAGTGGCTCGAGCGAAAGGCAGCCTACAAGGAGCTCAAGGGCATGGGGACTGCGTGATGGCCCGCGAGGTCGTCCTCTACACCACGCCGCTCTGAGGGCCATGCCAGAGTCTCGAGGACTACCTGCGGTCCGCAGGTGTAGCGTTCAGGGTGCATGACGTGATGGCCGATCAGGATGCCGCCGACTTCCTGGAGAGCCGCGATATCTTCGCGACACCCGTCCTGTCGATCGACGGCGAGCTGGTCGTCGGCTTCCAGCGCGACCGCATCAACGTGCTCCTTGGTCTCGCCGGCGGCTAGAACGATAACGCTGCTGGCCCTCATGACCGCCGCGCTGCTCGTGTCGCCGGCGTCGGCCGATGCCCCCCGCTTGAGCCCGAAGGAATATCTCGGGAAGCTCCTCTTCTTCGACGCGAACCTCTCGGTCCCCGCCGGTCAGTCCTGCGCCTCCTGTCACGCGCCCGGCGCGGGCTTCACCGGCCCTGACACGGAGATCAATGAGGCTGGTGCCGTCTACGAAGGAGCGGAAAAGGGCCGATTCGGCAACAGGAAGCCTCCGACCTCATCGTACGGGGGAGACAGTCCCGTCCTCCGCTTCGACCGGACGCAGAAAGTCTGGGTCGGTGGCATGTTCTGGGATGGTAGGGCCACGGGAAGGCGCCTGAAAGATCCGCTCGCGGAGCAGGCGCAGGGACCGTTCCTCAATCCTCTCGAGCAGAACATCCCGGATACGACGGTGCTCTGCACGAAGATCGAGAACTCCTCGTACGCCTCCATGTTCGAGAAGGTGTGGGGGTCGGGAGCACTGGACTGCGGGAAGAATGTCCCTGCCACCTTCGACCGGATCGCACGGAGCATCGCCGCCTACGAGCGGTCGAGAGAGGCGAACCCGTTCAGCTCGAAGTTCGACCACTGGCTGAGGAAGAAGGTGAAGCTCTCCGACGAGGAGATGCGGGGCTTCGAGCTCTTCAAAGGCAAGGGGAAGTGCACGCAGTGTCATCCGAGCACGCTGCGTCCCAACGGCGCGCATCCGCTGTTTACCGATTTCACCTACGACAATCTCGGCATTCCCAGGAACCCGAGGAATCCGTTTTACGCCATGCCTCATGCCTGGAATCCGGAGGGAGCGGGCTTCGTGGATACCGGACTCGGCGGTCACCTGAAGGCTGCCGGTCACCCTCGCTCCGTGTACGAGTCGGAGCTGGGGAAGTTCAAGGTCCCGACGCTCAGGAACGCCGACCGCGCGCCGGCTCGAGACTTCGTGAAAGCCTTCGGGCACAACGGCTACTTCAAGTCCCTCAAGGAGATCGTTCACTTCTATAACACGCGCGACGTGCTCGGCCAGTGCGAGACGATGGCGGACCCCAGGCCGGGTGTCAACTGCTGGCCCCAGCCCGAGGTGTCCTCCAACGTCAACACGAAGGAGATGGGCAACCTCGGCCTGACCGAGAAAGACGAGGACGCCATCGTGGCCTTTCTCAAGACCCTCTCCGACGGGTACGAAGAAGGCATGCGACGCCCCTGACGCCGCACGAGCCTGCGGCTCCAGTCGCCGCAATCCGATGCGGCGTCACCGCGCGGATTCTTTGCGCTGGATGATTAGGACCAAGGTCCGATGGAGCGGCCGAGCGCTCCACGGCACGATCAAACGCCGGCCGTGACGACGACAATCGACGGCATCGCTAAGGGGGCAAAGACATGCTGAGCACACGTGGAGTGGGCGGGGTCGTGTTGGCGCTGACTCTCGTCCTGAACGGGCTTGCTGCAGTGACCGATGCCTACGCGCAGACCCAGGGCTCGGATCGTCGCCAGGATCGACGCGACGATCGGCAGAACGCGCGCGATACGCGGCAGACCGGCCGCGAGGACGCGCGCGACGCCAAGGCAGAGTGCAAGGCGGGAGACGAGAAGACGCGCGCGGAGTGCCGGCAGGAGAAGCGGGACACCAAGCAAGACGCCCGCGGAAGTGCCCGGGAGCAAAAGAAGGACTGAGGAATGCGCACGGCGACGACTGTAGCAAGCGTGCTGCTGGTGCTCGTCATGCTCGCGGGCTGCGCGAGCCTGGCCGTCACGCGGTGCGATACGATCCCCGACCGCGACGGCAAGTATTTCGGCCGCTTCTTCCTCGGGGTGGCTACCCTCGGCCTCTCCGAGGTCACCATCCAGCAGGAGGAGGTGCGTCAGGCGTACGAGGGCTCTCCAAGCTGCCCTCCGCCACCGGGAGTGCGAGTCGTCTCGGCCTCGACACCGAGCCCGTCCGGCGGGGAGTCGGTCGCCGTCGGCACGCTTGTCAACGGGGCGCCATGGGCGGTCGTGGTTTATCTCAATCAGAACCCCGATGCGCCCGGAGCGGCACCTCTCACCGTGCTGTTCCCGGCGGGCACCATGCAGCTTGCCTTCAAGCCGGGACTCTACCGCCTGGTGGCGCGACCGACGGGGGCCGCCGCCGGCGATCTACCAAAGGTCACCTGGACCCGGGACCTCCAGATCGAACCACGCGTACGGGGCTTCAAGCTCACCTTCAACCAGGCCGATTTCAAATAGCCACCGCTCGCCACACATCGCTACTTCTTCGGCCTGAGCTCGCCCGAATACCGCACACCGGTGTTTCCGACGAAATCCATGACCAGCGTCCGTCCTTGGCGATCGTAGAGAGTGAGCGTCGCGGTGCCGTTGGAACCAATCGCCGTCATGCGTCCATTCGCGATCGTCAGCGTGCCATTTCCCAGCAACGCTCCAATCTGCCGGGCGCTGAAGGTTTGGAAAGTGCCGTCCGTCTTCACATTGATCTCTAGCGAGTCGTTTTGCTCTCTGCCCGTCGTTCGGAACACGACGCCGGTCCACGTGCCCGCGACGCTTCCAACGTCGGTGATGGGAATTATCTGACCGCCGCTGCGCGCAGAATCCTGCGCTCCCACACATCCCGAGAGGGTTGCGATCACGATCAGTATCGTCAAGCACGTGAGCACGCGATTTGGTTCACGCATGCGGGTTGTGAACCTCTTCGGTGGCTTTCCCTCCTGCGCGTTCATCGCCTCTCTCCCTCCCAAGGTGACACTGTAAAAACATGACGGTGCACAGTGCGCTCGCATGGTACCGCGCAGATGCTGATGCGTGGTATGGTGGCCGCCGCCTCGTCGGAGGAAGATCATGACACGCGCGCGCACCACCACGCAGGCCGCCGGCTCGAATGCACCGGGGCCCGCGTCTCCTCGCTGGCTCGTTACCGAGCGCGCAGACTTCTGGATTATCTCGGCGGGAGCCGGTGCGCTCCTCGCCGTGGCCGCGCTCGTGCTCCTCGGGCTCGGCGATCGTGAGCTGAGCGCGGCGGACCTGATTCTCGGCGAGCTCCATCTCGGCGCCACCTACGATGCGATCGCCCGCCGCCGGCTGTGGCGCCGGATGCCCCTCGGCGTGCTGGTGGTCCCGCTCGCCATCCTGGTCGGCACCTACGTTTTGCTGTTGAACGAGGGAGCGCTCCTCGTCACAACGACGATCGTCTATTTCGGAGCCTGGCATCGCGGCCGGCAGAACTTCGGCATCGCGCGATACTATCATCGCCAGGCCGGAGGGCCGGTGTCGCCCCTCCACCGCTGGCTGCTCGCAACGTCGTTTTATCTCCCGATGCTCGCCGCGGTTGTGTACTACGCGAGCACCGCGCACGATCACGAGGGCGATGCATTCCATGGGCTGTCGCTCGCTCCCGACCTGCTGTGGTGGCTGGTGAGCGTGGCGGTCGCCAGCGTGATGGTCTATCTGGTCTGGACGGTCGGGCGGGGAGTCCATCCCGGCGAGCGATGGCTCGTCGTTGCCAACGCGCTCGGTTTCGGCAGCGCCTACGTCGTCGGCGCGTGGACCGCGTCGTTCGTGCTCACGTTGGCCATCCATCACGAGCTGCAGTACCTCGTCTTCACCTATGCCGTGGCACGACGGGCCGAGGCCCCGACCGGGCCGGACGCCGCGCCGGAAATCCGGCGGCTCGCGCGATTCGCTGTCTGGCCGGTCCTCGGGCTCGCGTCGTGGGTGATCTGCAAGGCCTTCGCGCTCGAAGCGCTCGAGCCTTTCCTGACCGCCGGCCTCCTCGGCCACTACTGGCTGGATGGCCGCATCTGGACCGCCCGAGCCCGGCGGCTGGGACCGGAGCTGGCCCCCATCGCGACGTGAGCAAGAACATCTTCGCGATGTCGCGAGCGCGCTGACCCCCGACGGCTCGCGTGCGCGTACCGCGGACCGTTCTTGGCGTCGTCGCCGGCCTGCTCGGCATCTTCATCTATGCCGGCCAGTTCGTCGTGACCCGCTGGAGCATCCAGCGGACGCTGACGCTGTGGGACCTGGCTGCGCTGCGGTTCGCCGTAGCGGGCACGCTGATGCTGCCGCTTCTGCTGCGCTACGGCGTCCGTGACGCAGCCGGCATTGGCTGGCGTCGCGCAATGGTCATCGGTATCACGGTCGGCGCGCCCTACACGCTCGTGCTGTTCGCCGGACTGACGCTGGCTCCAGCGGCGCACGGTGCCGTCGTCATCTCTGGTGGCACTCCGATCATGAGCGCGTTGCTGCTGTCGCTCTGGTTCGGAGAACGGCTGTCGGCGGGGCGTATCGCGGGCCTGGCCACGATCCTTGTCGGCCTGCTGCTCGTGGGGTGGCCCACCCTGCTGGACAACAGTCATCGGCACATCTGGGTGGGCGATCTGCTCCTGCTCGGTGCCTCGGCACTCTGGGGCACGTTCACCGCGCTCACGCGGCGCTGGCACGTGGATCCTCTGCGGGGCGCGACGGTGGTGTGGGTCCTCGCCCTCGCGTACCTGCCCTTCTATCTGGCGTTCGTGCCGACGCGGCTGCTCTCCGCCCCGCGCGGCGAGGTCGTCTTCCAGGCGACGTATCAGGGCATCGGCGTGGCGATCCTTGCGTTGTTCTTCTACACGTACGCCGCGCGCGCGCTCGGCGCCACGCCCGCGTCGCTGTTCATGCCGTTGATTCCGGTGGTGGCCGTGCTCCTCGGCATCCCCGTCCTGGCCGAGGTTCCGAGCCCGGTGCAGCTCACCGGTATCTTGGTGGTGAGCGTCGGAATGGTGCTGGCCACGCGATGACACGTGGTTTTTTCTACGGCTGGGTGATCACCGGTGTCTCGGCGCTCGGGAACACGCTCGCGTGGTCGGTTCGATCGACGTTCGCGCTCTTCTATGTCGCGCTGCTGCAGGAATTCGGCTGGGGACGTGCGGAGACGGCGCTGGGGTACTCGCTGAGCTGGCTCTTCCTGCTGCTCTTCTCACCGCTGGCCGGGCGTCTCAATGACCGTTTCGGACCGCGGGTTGTCGTACCCGTCGGAGGAGTACTCCTGTCTGCGGGGCTCGCGCTCACCGGGCGCGCCGAGGCTCTGTGGCAATACTATGCAGCCTTCGGCGTCCTGGTCGCCGCCGGCATTGCCTTCATCATGATGCCGGCGGCGGCGGTGATCAGCGAGTGGTTCGTCCGCTCGCGGGGCGCGGCCATGGGCATCATCAGCGCGGGCTCCTCGCTCAGCGCGTTCGTCTTCTATCCGCTGAACGCCTGGCTCATCGCGAGCTTTGGCTGGCGTCGCGCGCTCGATGTCTACTCACTCATCGTGTTTCTCGGTGTCGCACCACTGGGCGCGCTGCTCTACCGCCGGCATCCCGTTGACGTCGGCGCCACCCCACTCGGAATGAACGCGGCGCTCCGGGAACCGCCGGCGCACGCCGAGCCGATTGCGGACCTCCGCGACCTGACTCTTGGTGCAGCTTTGCGGACATATCAGCTGTGGGCGCTCTTCGCGATGTGGGCCCTCGGCGTGATCGGTTACCAGATCATGACGACGCATCAGGTCGCGCACGCGCTCGCGCACGGATTCGAGCGTGCCACGATCGCGTGGGCCTTCGGCCTATCGGGAGTCTTCACGGCCGTGGGAAACGTGCTTGGCGGTTTTCTGTCCGACCGGTGGGGCCGCGAGTGGGTCTTCAGTCTCGGCAGCGCGATCGGCGTCCTCGGCATCTGGTGCTTCAGCATCATCACCGGTCCGCACGACCTCTCGCTACTGCTGATCTACGTCGCGGCGGGCCTGGGATTCGGCATGCGCATCTCGCTGCTGACCGCGATTCCGGCCGACCTGTTCGCGGGCCGGCATTTTGGCGCAATCCTCGGCTTCACCAACGGCGGTGGCGGGCTCGGTGGCTTCATCGGGCCGTTTCTGGCTGGATATCTCTTCGATCGCACCGGCAACTACGATGTGGCGTTTGCGGTCAGCGCGCTCGCCATTGTCGGAGCGGCGGTCGCTGTCTGGATTGCCGCGCCTCGAAATGCCGAAGCGTTTCGGAGTGCCGCCAGCCGCCGAGGCCACCGCGGCGGAAGCTAGGGGCGCACCTCGCGTCCAAGAAGCTCCACGGCGGCCTGGACGCCGCCGCGTCCGTGCGGGATGCCGAGGGCGTCGAGTGCCATCTCGATGGCGCCGAGCACCCCGAACACCATCGGCGCGTTGACGTGGCCCATGTGCGCGATCCGGAACGCGCGGCCCTGCAGATCGCCAATCCCGCGGCCGAGGACGACGCCGCATTTCTCGCGACAATAATCGCTGAGCACACTCGGATCGCGACCCTCGACGAGCACCGTCGTCACCGAGTTCGCGCGCTCCTCGGCGCGGAAAATATTGAACGCGAGCGCGCCCGCCTCGGCCCACCGGCTGACGGCGTGGCGGGTGGCCTCGGCGAGCAGCGCATGGCGACGGATCGCCGCGTCGAGACCTTCCTCGAGCAGCATGTCGAGGGCCTTGCGCAAGCCGAAGAGCAAGTGCTCCGGCGGCGTGCCTCCGTACTTCTGGTAATGCGCTTCCCCGTTGCGGAACGTCCAGTCCCAGTAGCGTGTGCGAAGGTCCGCGTGCCCATGGGCGGCGTGCGCGCGCTCGTTGGCGGCGACGAACGCGAGACCGGGCGGGGTCATCAGCCCCTTCTGCGAGCCCGCCATCGCGACGTCGATGCCCCACTGATCCATCTCGAACGGCATGCAGCCGAGCGATGCGACGCAGTCCACCATCAGCAGCGCGGGGTGGCCGACGGACGCGATCGCGCGGTGGATCGCCGCGAGGTCGTTGACGACGCCCGATGCGGTGTCGATCTGGACGACGAGAATGGCCTTGATCTCGCGCGCGGTGTCCGCCGCGAGGCGCTGCGCGAGCGCCGCGGGATCGACGGCGCGCCGCGGGTCGCCCTTCAAGACCTCCACCTTGACGCCCAGCATGCGCGCCATGTCGCCCCACCCGAGCGCGAACAGGCCGCTCTCGAGCACGAGCACCGTTTCGCCACGCGACAACACGTTGGTGAGCGCGGCCTCCCAGCCGCCGTGACCGTTCGCGGCGTAGATGTAGGCGCGTCCCGTCGTCCGGAAGATCGTCGGCAGATCGTCGAGCAGGCTGTGCGTGACGGCGAGCATGTCGCCGGCGTAGATGTCGATCGCCGGCCGATGCATCGCGGCCAGCACCGCGTCGGGAATGTTCGTGGGTCCCGGAATGCTGAGAAACTCGCGCCCTCTGGAGACTGTCATGGCGTAGATTCTAAGCCGGTCGCTTGCCGTCGCGCTCCGCGTTCGTGGCGAGCCAGGGGCGTGTCTCTCACGCCAGATCCCGCGTTTCGGCCTCCGCCTTCTCCAGCCAGTACCTCATGCCCATCTGGCGGTACATCGTCGTCGCGGCGGTGAGGTCTTCGGCCCGCCGGTGGAGCTTGCCGAGACCGAGGTGGCAATGGGCGACAAGCGGGCGCATCCCGAGCTCCTGCGCGAGGGTCAGCGCCTCACGGAACAGGGCATCGGCGTTCTGCGCCTTGGCCGCCGCTGCAATCTCGCCGGCCACCGCGAGGGCGTGGGCTTCGGCTCCTCGGGCCCCGAGCCGGCGGGCGACCGCCAACGCTTCTGCGGCGCGCGCGGCCGCTTCCTCGAGCCGGCCCGCCCGGAGATAGGCCGACGTCGCCGAGGTCAAAATGAGGGTTGCCCATCTGTACGTCTGGCGACTATGGAATCCTTCGACGGCACCGGCGACGAGTGAGACCGCCTCATCGAGGCGTCCCGCGAACGCGTACGTGACGCCGAGCGCCGCGGCGACGGGCGACAACCCGGTGAGAATTTGTCCAGTCCGGCAGAGGTCGAGGCATCGCTCGAGAAGCCGGGTTGCACGAGGCAGATCGCCCCGCCGGAAACAGGCGAGTCCGAGGCCGAACAAGCCCCAGTACAGCGTGAAGGGATGATCGGTCGTCTCGCCGATCAGCAGGGCGGCCTCTCCGTAGCCGATGGCCTCCTCGAAGCGGCCGAGCTCGGACAGCACGTCCGCCAGCACCGCCGCCGAGAGCGCCGACTGGATCACGGGCGCACCGAAGCGTTCGTAGCGCAAGTCGCCTTCGAGCGCGGCATTCCGGGACAGGAGCACAACCGCCTCCCTCAGCTCGCCTCGGACCGCGTGCGTCATGCCAAGGAACGACGTTGCCACCACCTCGATCGGACGATCTTGCAACGTCTGCGCGATGCCGAGGGCTTCCTTCCCGAACCTCACGGCCTCATCGTAGTCGCCGGTGCCGACACACTGGATCACCATGAACGTGGCGATGCGTGCGAGCCGGCGCCGGTCGCCGAGAGCCCTGGCCAGCAGCTCCGCCTCGTGAAGGTGCTCCCCCATCCGCGTCCGGTCGCCGAGCGGAAGGTTCGCATTCCGGAGATCGAGCCTGATATCGATGGTCAGCTCGGTCTTCTCCCTCGTCTCGGGAATGTGGCGGAGAGACCCGAGCGCGAGCTCCAGCTGCGCGATCGCCTCGGCATTGGCCCCACGCGCCATGGCGCGGAGCCCGGCCTGCCGGAGATAGACGATCGCCTTCTCCCATACCTCCCCCCGGAGGGCGTGATGCGCGAGTCGCTCGATCTGCTCGCCGAGACGATCAGGGCGGAGCGTCTCCAGCGCAGCAACGAGCTGCGCGTGAAGCATCCGGCGGCGCTCCTGCAGCAGGCTGCCGTACGTGACCTCGTGGGTGAGTGCATGCTTGAAGGTGTATTCGGGGTCGGGAAACAAGCCGGTCTCGTAGAGGAACTCGGCGGCCTGCAGTCGGTCGAGGCCCTCACGAAGCGCCTCGTCCGGGAGCCCGGCGATGGCCTGGAGCAGCGTGAACGGCACATCCTTGCCGACGACGGAGGCGGTCTGGAGCAGGCGCTTGTCGTCCGGAGAAAGTCGGTCGATGCGGGCCGCCAGGATCGTCTGGACGGTCGACGGCACCTGCAGCGCGTGCAGCGGTTGCGTCAACCGATACCGCCCGCGCGAGCCCTCCAGCGCCTTCGTCTCCACCAGTGTGCGCACCGTCTCCTCGAGGAAGAACGGGTTTCCGCGCTTGACCAGGAGCTGCTTGAGCGGGCCGAGGCCTGGATCGTCGCCGAGCAGGGCCTCCAGCAGGTCGCCGGCGCTCTCGAGCGCGAGCGTGTCGAGCCGCATCTGGCTGTAGGCGGTCTTGCTTCCCCAGCCGTGCTGGTATTCGGGCCGATAGTTCACGAGCAGCAACAGGCGCGCGGAACCCAGGCTGTCGACCAGGCTGTCGAGCAGTGCCTGCGTCTCCCCATCGACCCAGTGCAGGTCTTCGAACACGAGGAGGAGTGGTTGCGCCTGGCTCTCGCGCAGTAACAGGCGCTTGACGGCGTCGAGCGTGCGCTGGCGGCGCTGGCCCGGGTCCAGGGTCTGCCAGACCGCGTCTTCGACCGGCACCTCGAGGAGCGCGAGGAGCGGTGGCAGCAATGGCTCGAGCGCCCGATCCAGCGCCAGCACCCGGCCAAGGACCCTGGCTCGTATCTCGCGATGATCGTCCCGGTCGCCGATCTTGAAGTAGCCCCGCAGCAGATCGATGACCGGCATGTAACTGGCGGCCTTGCCGTAGGACACGGACGAGGCCTCGAGGATCAGCCAGTCGCCCACGCGATGCGAGTGCGTGAACTCGTAAACGAGCCGCGATTTGCCTACCCCGGCCTCGCCCACGATGGCGGCCACCTGACCGTGGCCTGCAGCGGCCTGACCGAGCACTCGACGCAAATGCTCGACCTCGGCGTCGCGGCCGACGAAGCGTGTCAATCCCCGGAGCGCCGCGGCCTGCAGGCGCGTCCGGGCCTGACCCGCTCCCGTCAGCTCGAAGATCTCGACCGGATCGGTGAGGCCCTTCACGGGAATGGGCCCGAGCGACCTGACCTCGACGTAGCCCTCGGCGAGCCGGAGGGTCTCGCCGGTGAGCCGCACCGTCCCGGGCGTCGCGAGCTGCTCCATGCGCGCCGCGAGGTGGGTCGTCTGGCCCACCGCCGTGTAGTCCATGCGGAGGTCGCTGCCGATCGAGCGCACCAGGACCTCGCCCGAGTTGAGGCCGATGCGGATCTGGACCTCCACGCCCTGAGCCCGACGAAGGTCCTCCGAGTAGCGCCGCACGCCGTCCTGCATTCTCAGCGCGGCATAACACGCACGCACGGCATGATCCTCGTGGGCGAGGGGCGCCCCGAACAACGCCATGACCCCGTCCCCCATCACCTGGTTCACGGTGCCCTCGTAGCGGTGCACCGCCTCCATCATCTGCTCGATGACCGGGTCGAGCAGCTTGCGCGCCTCCTCGGGATCACGGTCGGCCAGCAGCTCCATCGAGCCCATGAGGTCGGCGAACAGGACGGTCACCTGCTTGCGCTCGCCCTCCAGCGCTGCCCTGGACGTCAGGATCTTCTCGGCGAGGTTCCTGGGGGTGTAGCTGTCGGGAGCGCGCGACTGTGTGCCGACAGCGGAGGAAACCGGATGCGCGCAGGCATGGCAGAACTTGGCGGTGGCCGAGAGCGCCGTCCGGCAGTTCGCACAGATGCGGGCCAGCGGCGCCGCGCACTCCTCGCAGAACCGCGCCTCCTGGCGGTTCTCGTGCTGGCACCGGGGACAGTTCATCCGAGCCTCCAGTGTGGGCCGCGGGTCACGGCGGACGATAGCCCGCGCGTGGTGACGACGTCAAACCGCGTGCGGATCCTGCGCGCCGCCCCGGCGGCTATGGCTGTGGCATCGGTTCGAATTCATAGATTCCGCCGTCGGCGATCAGCGCCAGAAACAGATGACCGTCGCGGATCACGTACGATCGAATATTGCCCCACTGTTTCACGATCTGATCATGCAGCGAACCCGGCGGACACTGTGCACGCGTGAGGGCCAGCGGGCCGAACTCGATCTGATTGAGGCCGCTCGACTTCCACGTTCCCTGTCCCCGATTGCAGTCGACGCGCGTGAAGAACCGTCCGGCGGCGGCGAATTGAATCGTGTACTTCGCGCGGTCATCGGGCGTGAGTCTCGTGTCGTCACCGCCTTGGAAAGTGACGAGCTGCCACGAGGTCCCGGCGAGCTCGCGCGACGACGAGACCGACGATCGGCCGCTGGATGCCGACACGGGCCGCAGGACCGGCACGTCGCTCGCGACATCGAACACAACCCATGTGGTACCCGATGGACAACACAAGGGATCCGTCGCCGAGTACCGCTCGTACTCGGCGGTCAAGCGATTGCCGCCCTGGAGTGTGACCCGGCCGACGGCACCATCGGTGCGGCTGTCCATGGGTTCGGGGGAAAGCGTCCCGGCGAACACGCCGCGCACGAAGACGAAGTCTTGATACTGACGTTGACAATCGACGATATCAATCGGACGAGCCCGGGCTTCATTCGCACCTTCACCGCAGATCTTGAACGATCCGGAGCTCCTGTACCAGCGTCCGTCTGACCGGGCGGGCTCGGATGCAGCGGGCCGCGTGATATCCTCCGCCGCGATGGTGGCGCGGCGATTTCCCGACGGCTTCGTCTGGGGGACAGCGACGTCCGCGCACCAGGTGGAAGGCGGCAACTGGAACAACGACTGGTGGGCGTGGGAGCACGTGTCGGAGTCGCCGTGCCTGGAACCGAGCGGCGACGCCTGCGACCACTGGAACCGGTACCCCGAGGACATCCGCTTGTGCGCCGACCTCGGCTTCGGCGCGTATCGGTTCTCGCTCGAGTGGAGCCGGATCGAGCCCGAGGAGGGGCAGTTCTCGCGGGTCGCGCTCGAGCACTACCGCCGCATGTGCGGCGTCTGCCTCGAGCACGGTCTGGAGCCGATCGTGACCTTTCACCACTTCACCACTCCCCGCTGGGTCGCCGCTCGCGGCGGCTGGATCGAGCCCTCGACGGCGGATCGCTTCGCCCGCTTCTGCGAGCGCGCGACGGCCCACCTGGGGGACGTGATCGGCCGTGCCTGCACGGTGTGCGAGCCGAACATCGTGGCGACCATGGGCTACCTCTACGGCATCTTCCCGCCCGGCGAGCGCGATCCCGGCCTGCGCCAGCGCGCCAACGAGGTCTTCATCACGGCTCACCGGAAGGCGGCCGAGGCGATCCACGCCGGTCCCGGGTCGCCGCTCGTCGGCTTCACGCTGGCGATGTTCGACTGGCAGGCCGTCGACGGCGGCGAAGCCGAGCGCGACCGCCACCGCCGCGACATGGAAGACGTGTTCCTCGACGCCGCGAGGGGGGACGACTTCCTCGGCGTTCAGTGCTACACGCGCATGCGCGTCGGACCGTACGGCCTGCTCGATCCCGACTGGAACGTGCGACTCACGCAGATGGGATACGAGTTCTGGCCGGCGGCGCTGGAAGCGACGCTGCGCTATGCATGGAAGCTCACCGGAGGCGTTCCGCTGCTCGTGACCGAGAACGGCATCGCGACCGACGACGACGCCGAGCGCATCGCGTACATCGAGGAGGCGCTGGCCGGCGTGGTCGCCTGTGTGGCCGACGGCATCGACGTGCGCGGCTATGTCTACTGGAGCCTGCTCGACAACTTCGAGTGGATCTTCGGCTATCGGCCGACCTTCGGCCTGGTTGCCGTGGATCGGGTGACGCAGGCGCGGACGGTCAAACCGAGCGCTCGCTGGCTCGGCGCCGTCGCGCGAGCCAACGCGACTCGCCGGCGCTGAACCCGCCGGACGAGCCTGCACTGTCCGGAAGGAGCACGCCATGACGCAAGGAGGAGCGGCTTCCGGTTTTCTCGACTCGGCCGCCTCGACGTTCCTGGCGCGGCGGCTCCACCACCAGCGGGTGCGCGCGGCGGCCCTGCGTGAGCGCGAGGGCCAACCGACCTCGCGGCGCCCCGACGCGGCGGAGGACGTGCCGCCACTGTCGATCGTGATCATGACCGTCGGCTCACGCGGCGACGTGCAGCCGTTCATTCCCATCGGACAGCGGCTCGCGGAGCGTCACCGCGTGCGCATCGCCACGCACGAGGTGTTCCGAACCCTGATCGAGGGCGCCGGGCTCGAATTCTATCCGCTCGCCGGCGATCCCACCGTCCTGATGGATTACATGCTGCGGTCGGGCGGTCGCATCCTCAATCCCAGGCGTCTCGACCGGGTGCTCGTCGACGCCCCGCGCCAGCGCGCGCTGATCGCCGACATCCTCGCGTCGACGTGGCGCGCGTGCACCGAGCCGGACCCGGATCGGCCCGGCGCCGCCCCGTTCAAGGCCGATCTGATCATCGCCAACCCGCCGAGCTTCGGCCACATCCACTGTGCCGAGGCGCTCGGTGTTCCACTGCACATGGTCTTCACGATGCCGTGGAGCCCCACGACGGTCTACCCGCACCCGTTTGCCGGCCTCGACCCCGCGAACAAGCAGCCGCTGCAGAACTATCTGTCGTACGGCGCCGTCGACCTGGTGATGTGGGCCGGCATCCACGACCTCGTGAACAGCTTCCGCCGAGATGCGCTGGGACTGCCACCGCTCTCGCTCGTCGACGGCGCGGGAATGCTCGAGGACCACGCGGTGCCATTCACATACCTGTGGCCCGATGCGCTAGTGCCCAGGCCTGCCGACTGGCCCCTGCACGTCGGGCTGGCGAACTTCACGTTCTACGAGATGGGCCATGGCTATCAGCCGCCGGCGGCGCTCGCCGAGTTCCTGGCCGGCGGTGAGGCGCCGATCTATGTCGGCTTCGGCTCCGTCCTCGTCGACGACCCGGCAACCGTTGCCAGTACGATCTTCTCGGCGCTGGAAAAGGCCGGCGCACGTGGAGTGGTGTCCGAGGGCTGGGCGCACCTGCGGGGTGGGACGCCGCCGCCCGGCGTATTCCTCCTCGGGGACACGCCGCACGACTGGCTGTTTCCGCGGTGTCGCGCCGTCTGTCATCACGGCGGAGCGGGGACCACGTCGGCGGGGCTGCGTGCCGGCCTGCCGACGGTCGTGGTGCCCTCGTTCGGCGATCAGTTCTTCTGGGGGCGCATGATCGCGGACGCCGGCGCGGGGCCGGAGCCGATTCCCATCACCGCGCTCAACGCCGCCGCGCTCACGGCGGCATTCGACGCCTGCCGTCGGCCACAGGTCCGCGAGCGCGCCCAGGCCCTCGGCGCGCGCCTGCGTGAGATCGACGGCGCGGAGCTCGTCGTACAGTCGGTATATCGCTGGCTGCCAGTGGAGGCCATGCGCTGCGCGACGCATCTGGACCGTCTCGCCACGATGGAGTGCCTTGCGTGCGGTGACCGCCGCCTGTGCTCCGAGTGCGTGCCGCAGCACGCCGCGGATCTCAAGCGCGCGTGTCGTTACGTGGACTGGGTGCGCCCGGACCTGGCATTCGTCGGAGAGCTCCGGGACCTGCTCGGCGACGCCGCGAACGCGCTGTGGGCCGGCTTCGAGGAGCTCGTGTCGAAGACTGTCAGGGCGTAGAGTTCAAGCCGGAATGACCGCGACCGCCCGCGGCGCGCGGGAGAGTGAGGAGATCGACATGCTCGTGAAGCCGGAAGAAGTCGGATTGTCGGCGGCGCGTCTCGGCCGCATCACGGACCATCTTCGAGGCTACATCGACGCCGGCAAGCTCGCCGGCACTCTCGCACTGGTCGCGCGTCGCGGAAAGATCGCCTACTTCGAGCCCCTGGGACATCTCGAGATCGAGCGCAAACGGCCGGTCGCGCCCGACTCCGTCTTTCGCATCTATTCCATGACGAAGCCCATCGCGAGCGTGGGCCTGATGATGCTGTGGGAGCAGGGACGGTTTCAGCTCGACGATCCGGTGCACAAGTTCATCCCGTCCTGGCGCGAGCAGCGCGTCTTCGTCGGCGGCAATCATCCGACGTGGAAGACGACCCCCGTCGAGCGCGCCATGACCGTGCGCGATCTCCTGAGCCACACGTCCGGGCTCACCTACGGCTTCATGGAGCGGACGAACGTCGATGCGGCATATCGCAAGCTCGGCATCATTGATTGGACGAGGCCCGGCTATGCCGTCCGCGACATGATCGCCGAGCTGGCCACGCTGCCGCTCGAGTTCTCGCCGGGCACGCGCTGGAACTACTCTGTCGCGACCGACGTGGTCGGGCACCTCATCGAGCTCATCTCGGGGCAGCGCCTCGACGCCTACCTGCGCGAGCACGTACTGCAGCCGCTCGGCATGACCGACACGTCCTTCGTCGTCACCGACGAGCAGGCCAAACGCCTGGCCGCGAACTATCAGCGGCAGCCCGACGACACCCTCAAGCTGATCGACGATCCGTCGACGAGCATGTATCGCGAGCGCACGTTTTTCTCCGGCGGTGGCGGGCTCATCTCGACCGCGCACGACTACTTCAGATTCGCCTCGATGATGCTGAACAAGGGCGAGCTGGACGGCGTTCGGCTGCTCGGCCGCAAGACGGTCGAGCTCATGACCATGAATCACCTCCCCGGCGGGCAGGACCTCACGGAGCTCGCGCTCCCGGGGATGTTCACGGAAACTGCCTACGCCGGTGTCGGCTTCGGTCTTGGCTTCTCGGTCATGCAATCGCCGGCGCGCGCGCAGATCGCCGGCACGCCCGGCGAATTCGCGTGGGGCGGCGCCGCCGGCACCGCTTTCTGGATCGATCCGGTGGAGCAGCTGATCGTGGTCTTCATGACCCAGATCATGCAGATGGGGTTGCCCGCGCCCTATCCGCTGCGACGCGAGCTACGGGCGCTGACCTACTCGGCGATCACCGAGTAAGGAATGACCCGAGGCGCCTGTCCTGGAGAGCACCGTGCCGGCGGCGGGGCTCACTCGGCGGGACGTGACATCAGATGCGCCCGACCAGCGCCAGGATCAGCAAGATCAGCAGAACGAGACCGAGACCGCCGCCGACGTACGGTCCACCCCAGTAATACCCGCCGCCACCACCAAGGATCAGCAGAATCAGCAGGACGATGACCAAGGTGCTCATAGTATCTGTCTCCTCTTGAACGTCGTCAGTTGTCATGCTTGCGTTCTCGGTGCCATCGAGCGCTCCGCAATCGGTTGCATGGACGGCCGGCCGCGCCGCGCAAAAGGCCGGCGCAAGCAACCGGACCACACAGAAGTGTGCGGGCAGGTGCGCGGCGTGTCACGCGGTAAGAGTGCCTCGCCCGCTTGACATTCTCAGATAATCATATAAGCTTACGATTATGCGATTGCCCGACGAACTGTTCGAACCGGTGGCGCAGCGCCTGAGCCTGCTGGCCGATGCGACACGTTTGCGGATCCTCAACGTGCTCCGGGATGGCGAGCGGAGCGTGGAGGAGATCGTTCGCGCGGTCGGGGCCAGTCAGCCGAACGTCTCACGCCATCTTGCGCTGTTGCTCCGCGCCGGTATGGTCACGAGGCGGCCCAACGGCCGGCAGGTCTACTACCGCATCGTCGACCCCTTCGTGGACGAAATCTGTGAGGCGATCTGCGGCAGCCTGCGTGCCCATGTCGATCGGCAGGCGCAGCGGCTGCCCGCCTCCCTCGGCAGACCGGCTGCGACAGCGACCCTGCCGCGACCAACAACGTCGATCCCGCGGAAGACGATGACAACAAGGAGACGGATGTGATGCAGGCGACGACGAAGACCCTGTTCGTGAACCAGATGCGCGCCGAGAATTGCTTCGCCTATCTCATCATGGACACGGAGGCGCGGGAGGCCGTCCTGGTCGACCCGCGGGCCGACCGCGTCGAAGACTACCTGCGAGAGCTCGACGGGCGCGGAGCCAAGCTGCGCGCCGTGATCGAGACCCACACGCACGCCGACCATATCTCCGGCGCCGCCGAGCTGCGCGCGCGCACCGGGGCCGAGGTGCTGCTCTCGGTTCGCGCAAAATCCGAGGTCGCGACGGGCCGCGTCGATGACGGCGATCGCGTC
>DASTCJ010000211.1:0-21452 GCA_035605575.1 Candidatus Methylomirabilota bacterium | reverse complement strand
GGCCGGTGCCGGCCCCACGAAGCGCGAACGCGTATTCATTCCGTTTTTTCAGCCTCATGAGCGGAAACGACGCAGAGGACGGCGCCGCGAGCCCTGAGAAGGGCGCAAATGCGCGATGCTGGCCCGGCTCCCGAGCGGCTCTAGAAAACCTGTCAAGAGAGACCTTTTCGATACACGTCGAGCCGCGCGGAATCGGCGGACACCGGCGCGTGCGCGAGAATCCGGCGCCGCCTCAGCGCTTCGGCGCGGGCGTCCTCCCGAGCAGCTGCTCGATCGCCAGGCCGAGCGCGAGCAGCCGCCCGTCGCTGCCGCGGGGTCCGTCGAGCGAGAGCCCGACGGGAAGTCCGGTCGACGGTCCAAGCCCGGCCGGAATCGTCAGACCCGGGATGCCGGCATTGCTACCCGGATCGGTGTTGCGGATGAAGCGCAGGAACGTCTCGAGGCTGCTCGCCTCCGGCCCCTGGGTGACCGCGACCGTCGGCGTCGTCGGCGACAGCAGCGCGTCGATGCCGTGCGTGCGGAACGTGTCGGCGAAGTGCGCGAGCAGTGCCGGGCGCGCCTGCTGCATCGCCTGCTGATAGATCGGCGCCGCGTCCACGGCGCCGTTCGGCACCGGAAGCTTGCGCGGCACCACGAGGCCGTCATAGGTCGCCTTCACGTCCTTGCTCGCGATGGCGGCCGCAACCTGTTCGACCGTCACACCGGCGCGATGCCGTTCGAGATACGCCTTGAGGTCATCGTACGCTTCGTAGAGCGCGACGGGAAAGCTGGCGCCGTCGTTGAGTTCCTTGAGGCGCGGCATGTCGACCTCCACGATCGTCACGCCGGCCTGCCGCAGGCGCTCGAGCGCGGCGTCGATCACGGCCTTCGTGTCGCCGTCCAGGTCGGCGAAGAAGTACGGGCGATAGACGCCGAGCTTCACCCCACGCAGCGACGCCGGCGCGGCCACGGGGCCGCCGGCGATCACAGAATCGAGCAACGCCACATCGCCGACGGTCTGCCCCATCGGGCCGGCGGTGTCCCGCGAGTGCGAGATCGGCGTGACGCCGTCGCCGCTGTAGCGTCCGATGGTCGGGCGCAGGCCGGCGATCCCGCAGAGGGCCGCTGGAATCCGCACCGAGCCGCCGGTATCGCTGCCGAGGCCGCCCGGCGCGAGCCGCGCGCCGATCGCGGCGCCGGTGCCGCTCGAGCTGCCGCCCGCGATGCGCGTGCCGTCGTACGGGTTGCGCGTGCCGATCGGCTGCGCCGTGAAAAACCCCTCGTTGTAGCCGGAGATACCGAACGCGAGCTCGTGCATGTTCGTCTTGCCGAGCACGACGGCGCCGGCATCGAGGAGCTTCTGCGCGACCGGGGCGCTCGCCGCCGGCATGAACCGACGCAGCGCCGGTGTGCCGGCGGTATTCGGCAGGCCTGCGACGTGGATGTTGTCCTTCACCACCAGCGGCACGCCATGCAGGGGTCCGCGCACGCGGCCGGCCGCGAGGTCGGCGTCGGCGCGGCGCGCCGCCGCCAGCGCGCCTTCGCGGTCGAGCGTGATGAAGGCGTTGAGGTCGCGACGCATGTCGGCTTTCGCGAGATACGCCTCGGTGAGCTGGACGCTCGTGACCTGACCGGCGCGGATGAAGCGCGCGGCGTCCACGACGCTCAGCTCCGTGAGATCGGCGGGTCGACGCGCGGTGGAGGCGCAGGCGGCGGCGGCCAACGAGACGAAGAGCAACGCGGCGGCGGACAAGCGCATGGTCGTCTCCTCGGCGCGGGATTATACTCCGCCGTCGTGAAGATCACGCGCGTGACGCCGCACCTCGTCGATCCCGGTTACGGCAAGAACTGGCTGTTCGTGAAGGTGGAGACAGCCGACGGGCTGCACGGCTGGGGCGAGTGCTACACGCAGGCCGATCGCGACCAGTCGATCGCGGCCCACGTCCAGCAGCTCGGCCGCTATCTCGTCGGGCGCGACGCCGGGCACATCCGCCACTTCACGCACTGGGCGTACCACGACTTCGCCGCCAAACGCGGCGCCATGGATTTCTGGAGCGCCGTCAGCGGGATCGAGCAGGCGCTATGGGATCTCGCCGGCAAGCGCGTCGGCCTCCCGGTCGTCGATCTGCTGGGGGGCCCGTGCCGCGAGCGCATCCGCGTGTACGCCAACGGCTGGTACTCCGGGGCCCGGACGGCGGCCGACTACGCGGCCAAGGCAAAGGCCACGGTCGCGCGCGGCTTCACGGCGCTCAAGTTCGATCCCTTCCCCGGGCCGTGGCGCACGCACATCAGCCGCGACGTCGAGCGCGCGGCCGTCGACGCCGTGGCCGCGGTGCGTGAGGCGGTGGGCGCCGGCGTCGATCTGCTGATCGAGGTGCATCGTCGGCTGGCGCCGATGCACGCCGTGCGCATCGCGCGCCTGCTGGAGCCGTTCGATCCGTTCTGGTACGAGGAGCCGGTCTCCGCGCGCGACCTCGACGCGCTCGTCGAGTGCCGGCGGCAGATTCGCATCCCCATCGTCACCGGCGAGGAGCTCTACACGCGCTTCGAGTTTCGCGAGGTGTTCGAGCGGCGGGCGGCGGACATCATCAACCCCGACGTCTGCAACGTCGGCGGGATCGACGAGCTGCGCGCCATCGCGGCCATGGCCGAGGCCCATCACGTGGTCGTCTCGCCGCACAACTACAACAGCACGACGGTCGGCCTGGCCGCCACGCTCCACGTCGCCGCCGCCATTCCGAACTTTCTCATCACCGAGTATTTCGTGAATTTCGAGCCCCGCGGTCTCGAGATCGCGACCACTCCCCTGCGCGTGGAGGGCGGCTACCTCGAGGTGCCGCGGGCGCCTGGTCTCGGCATCGACCTGCGCGAGGACGCCCTGGCGCGCCACGCGTATCGCGAGTTCCCCGCGCGCCGCATCCCGACGCCGCGCGACGAGGCGCCGTGAGGGCGGTGCCTTGCCCACGAGGTCATGCCGGCGTTACGCGCGACACCACCGTCGCGACGATCGCCGTGAACTCGTCGGGGTCGAGCGGTTTCGGCACGTGCATGTTGAACCCGGCGCTGAGCGAGCGCGTGCGGTCCTGCGACCGACCATACGCCGTCAGCGCGATGGCCGGGGTCTGGCCAGCGTCTGCCGCGGGCAGCGCACGCACCTTGCGGATGAACGCGTAACCGTCCTCGCCCGGCATCTCGATATCAGAGACGAGGACGTCGGGGCGCCAATCGCGGAGGACATTCAGTCCGTCCGATGCGGAGCGGCAGCCGCGGACCTGGCCGCCGGCGGCCGCGACGATCGTCGTCGCCAGCTCGAGGGCTTCTTCGTCATCGTCGACCACGAGCACGCGCACGCCCGCGAGCGTCGCCGCCGGCGCCGGCGGCGGCGGCACGGCGTTCGGGACCGCGCCTTCGGAATGCGCCAGTGGCAGGGAGACGACGAACGTCGCGCCCTTGCCCGCGCCATCGCTGTGCGCGGTGAGGGTGCCGCCGTGGAGCTCGACGAAATTCTTTGCGAGCGCAAGCCCGAGCCCCAGCCCGGCGTGCGCGCGTGTGCTGGAGCTGTCGGCCTGGCGAAAGCGATCGAAGATGAACGGGAGGACGTCGGCGCTGATGCCGCGTCCGGTGTCGCGCACGACGATCTCGATCTGGCCCTCCGCCCGGTCGAGCGTCACCTCGACGCGCCCGCCGCGCGGCGTGAACTTCACGGCATTCATCACGAGGTTCCACACGACCTGTTGCAGGCGGGCGGGATCGCCGCGGACCGCGCCCGCGTGCGGATCGAGCGCAGCGCGGAGCCGGATGTCCTTCGCCGTCGCCGCCGGCCGCACGGCATCGAGCGCGCTCTCGATCACCGTCTTGAGGTCGACGGACCGGATGTCGAGGCGCATCTTGCCGCTGATCACGCGCGAGACGTCGAGCAGATCGTCGATGAGCTGGACCTGCGCATTGGCCTGACGGACGATCACGTCGAGGGCGCGCGAGGCGGTCGCGGCTTCCAGCCCTCCCGTCTGCAGCATCCGCGCCCATCCATACACGGCATTGAGCGGCGTGCGCAGCTCGTGTGAGAGGACGGCCAGGAACTCGTCCTTGGCGCGGTTCGACGCCTCGGCCTCCGCCGCCCGCTTCTCTACGAGCGTAGCCGCCTCGGCGAATGCGCGGCGCACGTCCTCCACCTCGCTCACGCTGGGCATCGAGCCTGCCGGCAGACCGCCGCCCTCCCCGAACGCCTTGGCCGCCGCCGACAGCGCGGCCATCGGCGTCGTGATGCGCCGGCCGACGATGATGGCGGCGACGAGCGCGACGAGCACGAGCGCGAGCCCACCGCCGACGAATGTCGCCAGCGATCGAGCCAGCGGCGCATCGACGGACTCCTGCGGGATGCCGATGCCGATGCCCCAGCCCGTCGTCGCCGAGCGCGCATAGGCCGTGTACACGGGCCGGCCCTCGAGCGTGTGCGTGATGGCCCAGCCCTCGCGCCGGCCCCGCCCGAGCAGCTGCACGAACTCCGGGGAGACGAGCTGACCGACGAACTGCTCGCCGCTTCGCGTGCGGGCGGCGATACGGTTGTTGCGGTCGAAGACCGATGCCACCCACGTCTCGGGAATGCGCTGCCGCCTCAGCACGTCGAGCAACGACGCGGGCTGTACCGAGGCCGTGAGCACGTAGGCTACGGCATCGCCTTGAACGACGGGGACCCGGACAGGAAAGGTGAAGTCCTGAATGATCGGCCCGAAGACGACGTCGCCGGCGGTGGACTGCCGCGTCGTGAGAACGGCGTCGAGGCTGGCCCGATCGACGACGCGCACCAGCGGCTCGCCGAACGCGCGCGTCGTGTTGACGAGCTGCCGGCCGTCCGGCGACAGGAGAACGACGTTGTACCAGCCCGGCTGCGTCGCCACCGCGCGTCGCGCCTCTGCGTGAAAGGCGCGCAGGTCGCCGGTGTCGAGCGTGCGCGAGGTCGCCAGTGCCTCGAGCACCTTCACCGAGGCGAGCAGGCTCTCGTCGATGGCGTTTGCCAGCGCCCGCGCCGTCTCGACCGCGCCCTTCTCGACGGCGGCGCGCTGCTGACGACCCAGCGCGACGAGCACGATCCCGGCGAACACGATCAGCGGGAGGAGCACGGCGACCACGAGGATCACCAGATGCGAGCGCATTCTCATGGACCCGTGCATTGTCACACGATTCGGGCTATCGTCTGGCGGCAAGGAGGCTCTCATGACCATCCGTCTCTACGATCCGACGGCCGAGCCGCGCGCGGTCGAGGCTCGGCTGGCGCCACGGCTCACCACGCTGGCCGGCAAGCGCATCGGTATTCTCGACAACGGCAAGGCGAATGCCGGTGTGCTGATGCTCGCCGTCGCGAGAGTGCTACAGGCGCGGTTCGGGGCCGGCGAAGTCGTCAAGCGGAACAAGCCGGTGGCCGGGCCGCCGGCGCCGGAGATCCTCGAGGCGCTGAGCGAGTGCGACCTGGCCCTCGTCGGGAGCGCCGACTGAGGGTCCTGCACGTCGTGGAGTATCCACGGCTCAATCATGCTCGAGCAGCGCGGCGTTCCGACGGCGACCATGGGCACCTTCGAGTTCGAGGCGCTCGCGCGCCTGGAGGCGAAGAACCGCGGCATCGAGACGCTGCCGCTCGCCCTCGTTCCCCATCCGCTCGGCGGCATTCGTGAGGACGACGTCGTGAAGAAGGCGGACCTCGCCATCGAATCGGTGCTGAAGGCGGTGACCCGCGGATGACCGCACGCGGACCTGCCGCGGCCACGTTCGAGTTCGGCGGCGCCTACGAGGAGATCGACCCGCATTATCACGAGCGCGGCTGGACCGACGGTTTGCCGATCGTCCCGCCGACGGAGGCGCGCGTTCACGCCTTCCTGGCCACCACGGACCGCGATCCCCGCGAAGTCCTCGGCGTCCTGCCCCCGCGGCAGGGCGAGGCGACCGTCGAGAAGATCGCGATCAATGCCGTGATGGCCGGCTGCCGGCCCGAATATTTTCCCGTGATCCTGGCCGGCATTGAAGCCCTGGCCGATCCGCTGTTCAATCTCGACTCGGTGCAGGCCACCACGCATCCGGTGGCGCCGCTCCTGGTCGTGAACGGACCGATCGCGCGCGAGATCGGTCTCAACGCGGGGTACAACGCATTCGGCCAGGGCTTTCGCGCAAACGTCACCATCGGCCGCGCGGTGCGACTGGTGCTGATGAACATCGGCGGCGGTCTCCCCGGCTCCGGCGATCGCGCCACGCAGGGCAGCCCGGCGAAGATCGCGTATTGCGTCGCCGAGAACGAGGCGGAAAGCCCCTGGGACCCGCTGCACGTCGAAGCCGGCGTGGCCCGCGACGTGAGCACGGTGACGGCGTTCGGCTGCGAAGGGCCGCACAACATCCAGGACCACTACAGCAATACCGGCGTCGGCGTGCTGCGCACGGTGGCCGGCGCGATGGGCCAGGCCGGCAGCAACAACCTGCTCGGGCGCGGCTGGCCACTCCTCTCGCTCGGCCCCGAGCATGCGGCAACCATCGCGGGCGACGGCTTCAGCAAGCAGAAGGTGAAGCAGTTCCTCTTCGAGCACGCACGCTTCCCGCTCGGACGGCTCGGCGCCGAGTACCGGCGCTACCAGATCGAGCGCCAGCGCGTCGCCGACGCGGACGACACCCTGGTGCCGATCGTGCGCGCGGCCGAGGACATCAGCATCATCGTGGTCGGCGGCGCCGGCAAGCACTCGGCGTGGCAGCCGACGTTCGGCGACGCGACGCGACCGGTGCGCCGGATGATCGCCTCGCGGAGCGGGCGGGGATCGGGCCGCTAGCGCGCCGGCAGTTCTGGCTGCACGTGCCCTCGGGCAAGCTGTGGGCGTTCGAGCTCCACGGCGAGGACATCGTCGCTCACGCGGGTCCGTTCACCGCGCGCCTGTCGGACGCGGTGAACGTCGATGACCTCGCCTTCGATGCCAATCGCGCCACGCTCGAATGGGCGCGCGAGCACCGCGCGGACTTTCAGCCGGCCACGGGTGGCGCCGGCGCGGCGGCGGCGGCGCCCGCGGCCGCGCCGCTTTCGGATGCCACGCTCGCGGGGCTGCTCGCCGACGCGCGCGACAGGATCGCCGCCGAGGCGGCCACGGTCTTCGTCCGCGAGGGCACGACGCGGCGCTTCGCCGCGTCCTACAACGAGGTCCTCGCCGCGCGGCTCGGCGACGCCGCCGCGCAGCAGCAGCTGACGAGCTATGGCTTGCCCCTCAACGAGCGCAGCATTGCGAGCTACGTCGCGCTCACCCACACGCCCGTGAACATCCCCGACGCCTACGCGATTGCGCCCGGCGCACCGTACACGTTCAATCCGCAGTGGGATCGCCGCAACGACTACCGCACGCGCTCGATCCTCGCCCTGCCCCTCCGCGACGCCGATGGTCACGTCTTCGGCGTGCTGCAGCTCATCAACCCGCCGGGCGGCTTCGCCTTCGACGAAGCGCTCGTGCGCCAGGCCGGTGTGCTGCTTGCGGACTGGGCGCCGCGGCTCGGTCGCCGGCGCTGAACGGAGACAACGACATGCCCGCCACCGCGTCCCGACTCGAAATCGCGCCTCTATCCGGTGCTCTGGGCGCCGAGCTTCGCGGCGTCGACCTCGGCGCCAATCTCGACGACGCCACCATCACGGCCATCCGTCGCGCGCTGCTCGATCACTGCGTCATCTTCTTCCGCGACCAGGAGTTCGACGCCGAGCAGCACAAGGCGCTGGCCCGGCGCTTCGGCACGATCTTCATCCATCCGAATTACTACGGCACGCAGGTCGACCCGGAGGTGCTCGAGATCCGCCGGGAGCCGGGCGACACGAAGGTGGTCGGCGAGGACTGGCACACGGACACGACGATGATGGCCGAGCCGCCGATGGGCGCCATCCTGTACGCGCTGGAGGTGCCGCCGTACGGCGGCGATACGCTGTTTGCAAATCAGTATCTTGCGTACGAGACCCTGTCAGAAGGGATGAAGCGCCTCATCGGCGGACTCCACGCCGTGCACAGCGACCGTATGGTCGCGGGACCCACGGTCGACAACACCGGGCGCAGCACGAAGGCGCGCGCCGACGCCGACTGGCGGGAGACCGTCAACGTCCACCCGGTCGTGCGCACGCATCCCGAGACGAAGCGCAAGCTGCTCTACGTCAACTACTCGTACACCGTCGGCTTCGAGGGCATGACCGAAGAAGAGAGCCGGCCGCTGCTCACCTACCTGATGGAGCACGGCAATCGGCCCGAGTTCACGTGCCGCTTCCGCTGGACCAAGGGCGCCGTCGCCTTCTGGGACAACCGCTGCGTCAAGCATCTGGCGGTCAACGACGCGCAACCATTCCGGCGGGTCATGCGCCGCGTGCAGATCGCCGGCGACAAGCCGTATTGACCACACCGCCGAGCGGCTCGGAGCGTCCCGGCGAAACCGATCGATCACGAAGACTCGCTCGGTCGTGGCGCTACCGGCCGCGCTTGAAGAACTGCACGGCGCGCTCGTGCTTCTTCGCCGCCGCGCGCGTCTTGAACGTCCCGAGATTGCGTCGCGTGCCGGTCTTCGCGTTCTTTTTGCGGGAGTACAGGCGATATTCGCCCGACGGCAGCTTGCGGATCATCGGCCTTTCCGCTTGCGTCGCGCGGCCTTCGCGCCTTCCTTGCCCAGCGCCGTGCGCGTCCGTTTGGGCAGTCGAGCAATCGTCCGCTTCTTCCGCGCTGCGGCCGCGGCCTTCTTGATGTTCCTGCGCGCGGCCGCCCGTTGCTTCGCCGTCGCCATGACGTCTCCTTGTCGCTCCGCAGAGCTGATTTCTATCGATACACCACCACGCTCCGCTTCACCTCGCCGGCCACCATCGCGTCGAACGCGCCATTGAGGTCGTCGAGGCCGACGCGGCGGGTGATCATCTCGTCGAGCTTGTACTTGCCGTCCATGTAGAGGTCGATGAGCATCGGCACGTCGGTGCGCTGGCGACCGCCGCCGAACGACGAGCCGGTGAGGACGCGCTGCTGGAGGAAGAGCTGCGGGTCGACGGAGATCCGGGTGCCGGCGGGGCTGACGCCGACGACGACGCAGGTCCCACCACGATGCGTGGCGAGCAGTGCCTGCTCGATGGTCTTCTGCGTGCCGACCACCTCGAACGCGAAGTCCACGCCGCTCGTCCCGCTGATTCGCTGCACCTCGGCCACGGGATCGCTCTTCGACGCATCGACCACGTGCGTCGCCCCGAACTCCTCCGCCCACTGAAGCTTCTGCTTCATCACGTCGACGGCGATGATCTTGCCTGCTCCGAGCATCTTCGCGGCCTGGATCGTGTTCAGCCCCACGCCCCCGCAGCCCCAGACCGCCACGCTCGCGCCCGGCGGAACCTTCGCGCGATTGAACACGGGCCCGGCGCCGGCGAGGACGCCGCACGATACGAGGCACACGACGTCGAGCGGCGCGTCGGCGCGGATCGGGATCACGCTCGGCTCGGGCAGCACCGTGTGCGTGGCGTAGCCGGCGACCTGGAGGAAGACGTGAAGCGGGACGCCGTTGCTGCTGCGGATGCGGCTGGTGCCGTCCAGCATGAACCAGCGCGGCTTGTCGCGGAGCGCGCACATCGTCGGCTGGCCGCCGATGCAGTACGCGCACCGCCCGCACGACGGAATATAGGAGGAGCACACGTGATCGCCGGCCTTGACCGTCTCGACGCCCGGGCCGACCTTCTCGACGACACCCGCCGCCTCGTGGCCGAGGACCACCGGCAGCGGATGCGGATAATCGCCGGTCATCACGTGCAGGTCGCTGTGGCACACGCCGTTGGCAACCCAGCGCACGAGCACCTCGTGGGCACCGGGCTCCATGACATCGACGTCTTCCACGGCCAGCGGCTTCTTCACCTCGTGCATCACGGCGGCTTTCGCCCGCATCGCTGCCTCCTCCTTTGAAAAGGTCCCGCTAGTGTACCTGCGGCGCCAGATGCTGCTCGAAGAACGCGGCCACCTGCTGGATGCTGTCGGCCCAGGCGCCGGGATCGCCGCCCGTGGTCGCGCCGCGCCCGCCCGGCGCGTTCGGATTGACGCGCGCGGCGACGTAGCGCACGCGATTCGGACTGTCGAACGAATGGTGAGCGCCCGGGTACACCTTGATCGTCACCGGCTGGCCGGCCGCGCGCGCGTCGGCGGCGAGCTGCCGGCAGCGCTCGGCCGGCGTCCAATCGTCCCTCTCTCCGATGAGGATCAGAAGCGGCGCGGTCGGTCTGTAGATCCCGGCATGGAGGTCGCAGCGTGGGTAGAGCGCGACCGCCGCCGCGAAACCACCCGACTGCGGCACCATCATCGTGACCAGCGTGGTGCTACCGCCGTGCGAGCCGCCCATGATGCCGACCCGGCGCCCATCGACGTAGGGCAGCGAGCGCGCATGCGCCAGCGCCGCGTACGCGTCGCCCGCCCGACGGTCCGGGCTCACGTTCGCGCGCCGCTGCGCCAGCGGAACCGTACAGATGCCGCCGGGGAGACCGCGAGTGCTGAAGCTATCCGGGAGAACGACCACGTAGCCTCGCGTCAGGAGCTCTCGTGCCCACCGGCCGGGCGCGCCACTCGACGTCGGGCCGAGACCGCTGCAGTCGTGCATGATCACGACGGCGGGGAACGGTCCGGGTCCAGCCGGCTTCGAAACGCTCACCGGAATCTGCTCGGAAACGCCCGTCGCCATCGTCGTCATCGACGGGCCGGATGGCGGCGCGCCGGCGCATGCGGCGACGAGAAGACACAGGACCGGCGCGATCGAGCGGCTCAGCATGCCTCGGCGTCGTAGGCGAACAGCCACCCCCGCTCGGAGTACGGGCCACGGGCGGCGGACGCGGCCCATGCAGCGTCCCGCTCGCGCTGAGTGTCGCCGTCCGGCAAGTGATAGGTCGTCGCGTTGCGCCACGACGCCCGCTGCACGTCCCACACGCGCGGCTTGCGCAGTGTCTCGTACCGGCGCAAGGCGTCCGGCACGCCGTCCGGCCGTACGCGGGCCAGACAACGCGCGAGCACGACGGCATCTTCCACCGCCTGACACGCGCCCTGGGCCATGAACGGCAGCATCGCGTGCGCGGCGTCGCCGAGGAGCGTCACGCGGCCCGCGCTCCAGGTTTCGAGCGGCTCGCGATCGTAGAGCGCCCAGCGATGCGTGCGGTCGGCGGCGGCGATGATCGTCCGCACCGTCGGATGCCAGCCGTCGAATTCCGCCAGCGCGTCCGCGACCTCGCCGGTGGCGGACCACGACTCGATCCGCCAATCGCGTGCCGGCACGATGGCGACGAAATTCAGCAGTCGGGCGCCCGCGCCGACGAAATAGTGGACGAAGTGACGCTGGGGTCCGAGCCAGCCGTTGGAGTAGCGCGGAAGCGTCAGGTGCGCCACGCGGTCGGCGGGGACGAGCCCACGGTAGGCGATGCTCCCCGAGAAGCGCGGCGATTCGGGACCGAGCAGGAGGGCACGGATCGTCGAATGAATGCCGTCGGCGCCCACGACGACGGGCGCGCGGGCGGTGACGCCGTTGTCGAACGTCAGCGTGACCGCATCCGAGCCGTTCGCGACGGCGACACAACGATGCCCGAGGCGCACCACGCCGGGCGGCAGCGCGTCGGCGAGCGCCCCGAGCAGATCGGGGCGATAGACATGGTAGTAGGGCGCGCCGAACGTCCGCTCGCAGAGGTCGCCGAGCGGCTGGCGCAGCAGGATGCGGCCGTCCTGCCAGCGCTTGTGCTCGATGGCCTCCGGCCTCACTCCCACGCGTCCGAGCGCATCGGCCAGCCCGAGCCGATGCAGCACGCGGGTCGCGTTCGGAGCGAGTTGGATACCGGCGCCGACCTCGCGCAGCGCATCCGCCTGCTCGTAGACGGCCACGTCGAGGCCGACCGAGCATAGCGCGAGCGCGGCCGTCAGTCCGCCGATGCCGGCGCCGACGACGATCGCCTGCATCGGCGGGGGAGTCAGCTCCGGGCGGCGGCGTCCGCCTTCTTGAAGTGGTCGTCCGTGAATCCGTAGAGGTTGGCGCCGCCCATGAAGATCTTCGCCGCCGTCTCGCGCGAGACCGTCTTCAGCAGATTGCTCGAGACGTTCGGAAAGTTCGAGTCGAAGTGCGGATAGTCGGTGGAGATGCACATCCGGTCGGCGCCAATCAGCGACGCCGTCGCCTCGATCTCCGGCTCGCTGCCCTCCACCGCCGCCCAGCAGTTGCGCCGGAAGTATTCCTTCGGCGTCAGCGACAGGTACGGCGCGTGCGTCTCGCGATACTGCGGGTAGTCCCATTCGATGCGCGACAGCAGCCCGGGCGCCCAGGAGTTCTGCGCCTCGAGAAAGCCGACCCGCAGCCGCGGGTGGAACTCGAACACGCCGCCGATCAGCATGGCGATGAGCGCTTGCTGCATCTCGATCCAGTGGCTGGCCACGTGGCGATAGAAGCGGTTCTCGCCGTAGAGGGTGTTCATGTGCGAGTACCAGGCTCCGGTGCCCTCGTGGAAGCCCCAGGTGACGTCGAGGTCCTCGTGCAGCGTGTAGAGCGGCTCCCAGTAGTTCGAGTGCCAGTAGTGGCCGTTGACCAGGTTCGGACGCATGAACGAGCCGACGGCGCCGAGCTCCCGGACGCAGCGGAGCAGCTCGCGACACGCGAGGTTGACGTCGTGCGGCGGCAGCATGGCCACGAACTTCAGCCGCTCCGGGCTGAAGCGCGTGAACTCGTGGATCCAGTTGTTGTAGGCCTCGCACAGCGCGAGCGAGAGCTGCGGGTCCATCCCGTCGCGGGCCAGCAGGCTCAGGCCGGTGGTCGGGAAGAGCACGGCGATGTCCACGCCCTCCATCTGCATGCCCATCACCTGTGCCTCGGGGTCGTACTTGCGCGCGATGGCGAAGTCGAGCCGCCCGGTGATGCGCGAGCCGGACAGCGGCTGCGTGCTGTTGGCGCTGTCGCCGGGCTTGCTCTTCTTTCTGTACTGCTGCAGCTCCGCGTCGCGCGTGGTCGGCAGGCCGTCGATCACGATCGTGCCGCGCACCGGCCGGCCGTCCTTGCCGATCGGCAGGATGACGCGGTCGTGGAAGCGCTTGTCCAGGTAGCGCTCGAAGAGATCGGGCGGCTCCATGATGTGCATGTCGCAGTCGACGAACCGCAGCCCGTCCTTCATGACGACCTCCCCGCCGCGAGGCGCTCAGTTCTTGTACGAGGGATCTTGCCGATCGAGCCGGCGCAGCAGCCCGGGCCAGACGCGCGGCCCCTGCCGCGTGCGCGACACCGCCTGATCGAGGACTTCTTTGGGCACCGGAATCAGCTCGCCACCCGCTTGCGCGCGCACCTGGATCGCGCACGAGGCTTCGAGGTAGTACATGGCGAAGAAGGCGTCGCCGACGGTCTCGCCGACAGTCAGCAGGCCGTGGTTGCGCAGGATGAGCGACGACTTGTCGCCGAGGTCGGCGACGAGCCGTGGCTTCTCGTCGTCGTTCAGCGCCGGACCCTCGAAGTCGTGGTAGCCGAGGCTCGACAGCGCGAACATCGAGTGCTGCGAGATCGGCAGCAGCCCGGCGCGCTGGGCGGAGACGGCGACGCCGTTGAGCGTGTGGGTGTGCATCACGCAGCGGGCGTCGTGGCGCGCAGCGTGGATGGCGCTGTGGATCACGAAGCCCGCCGGGTTCACCTCGAACGGCGAGTCCTGGACCTTGCGACCGGCGAGATCGATCTTGACCAAGCTGGAGGCAGTGATCTCGTCGAAGAACATGCCATATGGATTGATGAGGAACTGGTCCTCGGCGTCCGGAACTCTCAGCGTGATGTGGGTGAAGACCAGGTCGTCCCATTTATACAAAGCGACCAGCCGATAGGCGGCGGCCAGGTCGATGCGCGCCTCCCACTCGGCAGGCGACACCTTGCCGGCCAGCGACGGGATGTTCATCGCACGTCCTTTCCCTGCGGCAGGTCGTACAGCCTGCACACGTTCTCGAAGGTGATCTTGCGCCGCACACCCGGCGAGATGCCCGCCAGGTTCTTCTCGATGGTCGCGTGCGACTCCGGCCAGATGCAGTCTGGATGCGGATAGTCCGCGCCCCAGATGATGTTGTCCTCGCCGATCAACGGAATGATCGGCTCGAGATATTGATCCTGCTGGTAGGTCACGAAGCCCTGGCGCTTGAAGTAGTCGCTCGGCTTCATCGAGAAATTCAGGCCGCGTGCTCGGTCGTGGTACTCGGTGTCGAGCCGGTCGAAGACGTACGGCAGCCACGTCACGCCGGACTCGCCCAGCACGAAGTTGAAATCGGGATATTTCTCGCACGCGCCGGAGGCGAGCAGCGAGACGAGCACCTCCATCGTGTCGAGCTGGAAGAGCGCCGAGCGCACCAGCCGCCACTGGAGGTTGTACTCCTTCTCCATCTCCGGCGTGTCGGGCGCGCGCAGGGCCTTGAACCCCGTCGAATGAAACGAGATCGGGAACCGGCACTCGGCCGCCGCCTCCCACAGCGCGTACCAGTCGTGGTGATAGAGCGGCGGCGACATCCGCTTGAACGCCAGGTCGCCGCCGCGCAGGCCCATCCGCGCGCAGCGCCGCACCTCGGCCGCCGCGTCCCTGGGGTCGGTGTTCGGAATGATGGCCAGCGGGAAGACCCGGTTCGGATCCGACCGGCGCGCGAAGTCAGCCGCCCAGTCGTTGTAGACCTTGTTGGCCCAGCTGCGCTGCTCGGCGCTCGCGATCAGATCGTTGATCATGAGACAGCCGTAGACGACCTCCGCCTCCACCCCGTCGCGATCGAGATCGGCCAGTCTGAGCTCCGGCGTGGTCGGTCGCGGCTTGATGCCCGGCGCGTTGCCCCACTCGAACCCGAGGTCCTTCATCTCGTCGATGTGGCCGAACGCGCCCTTCTGGTACTTGAGGAAGCCGGGGCCGACGCCGTTCCACATGCCGCGGTCCTGCGCATCGACGAACCAGTGCAGCCCGTCTTCCAGCTCCTCGACGCGCGGCACCATCAGCTTCCACTTGGCCGGCGCCTGCGCAGACCAGAGATCCGGGGGGCAATAGGTGAGGTCGATGTGGTTGTCGCCGGAAATCAAGCGGTCTTGCATGGCGCGCGCTCCCTTGCGCTCGGATGACGGCGCGAACGGTGGCGAGATCGTAACGCCGATGCCGGGAGAGCGCCAGCCGGGCTTCCCATCGTCTTCGGTCTGGCATGGCGCTGCTCCTCACCGTGCTCGGGCTGAACGTCATCGGCGACGCCGTCCGTGACGCGCTCGACCCGCGCGCCTGGCGCCGGCGACGCCACGGGCGTAGGCTTCGCGTCACCGACCCCAAAGAAAGGAGGCGGCGGCGCAAGACCGCTTCGATCTCAAACCGATCGGAACGCGGGAGAGTCACATGACGCAAGACAACGTCAAGGTCGTTCGTCAGCAGTTCGATGCCTGGAACGCCCACGATCCCGAGCGCCTCGTGAAGCTGCTCGACGAGAAGTACGTGTCCGAAAGCGACACGGTGTCGTCGTCGATCAACGGCCGCGACGGCGCGCGGCTGTTCATGCAGACCTACGTCAAGGCGTTCCCCGACCTGCACCTCGACGTCGTCCAGATGCTGGCCGACGGCGACTTCGTCGTCACGCGCTGGACGGCCAAGGGCACCCACCGCGGCGAGCTGATGGGCATCGCGCCCACGAATCGCCGGGCCATCACCAATGGCTGCACGGTCAGCCAGGTGCGGACCGGCAAGATCGCGCACGAGTGGCTGTTCTGGGACACCGGTCATCTCATGAAGCAGCTCGGCGTCATGCCATAGCGCCCGTCCGGGCAGGGCGCGGGACGGCCGCGCCCTGCCGGCCGGATTCCGGGTAGAGTATCGGCCGGAGGAACCGACGCGATGACCACCGGTCCCACGCCCGCTCTCATGGCCGACATCAACGCGGCGTTCAACAGCCGCGACGTCGAGCGCATCATGACCTTCTTCACCGACGACGCGACGTTCCTGATGGCGCGCGGCCCGGAGGCCGACGGTCGCCGCGTGCACGGCAAGGCCGCCATCAAGAAGATCCTCGCCGACCGCTTCCAGGTCATCCGCGACATGCGCTGGGACCACGTCGACGCGTTCATCATGGGCGACCGCGCGGTGAGCGTCTGGATGGTGACCGGCACGGGCGCCGACGGCGAGAAGCTGCACTATCGCGGCTGCGACATCTATCGGTTCCGCGGCGACAAGATCCTGCACAAGGACACGTACTGGAAGCTGGTCGAGCACCGGGAGCGACTATGAAATTCACCTGGTTCAACCTGATGCCGTGGCCGTACCTGCCCGACGAGTTCCGCGAGAAGCATCGCTCGGTATGGGTCGACATCCCGAACACGCTCTACGATCCGCGCAAGGGCCATCACGTCTACCATACGTATCTGGACCAGCTGGAGTACGCCGACGCGCTCGGCTTCGATGGCATCGGCTGCAACGAGCATCATCAGAACGGCTACGGATTGATGCCGTCGCCGAACATCATTGCGGCGACGCTGACACGGAGGACCTCGAGAGCAGCGATTTGCGTCATTGGCAATTCGATTGCCGGCTACAACCCACCTATTAGAGTCGCCGAGGAGTTCGCGATGCTCGACGTCATGTCGGGTGGGCGGCTCGTGGCGGGCTTCCCCGTGGGCACGCCGATGGACACGAACTTCTGCTATGGGCAGATCCCGGCGCTGACGCGCGACAAGTATCGCGAGGCGCACGACATGATCATGAAGGCGTGGGCGAGCGAGGAGCCGTTCGCCTTCGACGGGAAATACAACCAATTACGATGGGTGAATTGTTGGCCGAAGCCCATTCAGAAGCCGCACCCACCTATTTATATTCCCGGCGGCGGCTCGATCGAGACCTGGGACTTCTGTCTGGACTACGACTACAACTACTCCTACCTCTCGTTCTTCGGGTACCTGCGCGGCAAGTCGCTCCTCGACGGGTACTGGGAGCGCGTCGCCAAGCGCGGCAAGGATGAATCGCCGTATCGGGCGGCGTTCGCGCAGATCGTCTGCGTGGCCGACACCGACGCGCAGGCCGAGGAGCTCTATGCCGAGCACTGCCTGTACTTCTTCAACCGATGCCTCCATGTCTTCCCGCCGTTCGCCGATCCGCCGGGCTAT
Organism: Candidatus Methylomirabilota bacterium; assembly: GCA_035605575.1. Lineage (GTDB taxonomy): Bacteria > Methylomirabilota > Methylomirabilia > Rokubacteriales > CSP1-6 > AR12. The sequence goes on along the minus strand of DASTCJ010000211.1, from coordinate 4,361 downwards.
CGCACGATGGCCACCGTGAAGTACGGCGCGCTGTCGCAGCTCACGCAGGCGCGGCAGAAGATTCTCGAGAACCTCACGTGGAAACAGCTCATCGACGAGCGGTTCGTCATCGCGGGCAGCCCGGAGACGGTGCGGCAGCAGCTCGAGGAGTGCATCAAGGGCCTGCGCATCGGTCATCTCTTCTGCCTGTTCCACAACGGCGACATGCCGGACTGGAAGGTGCGGCACTCCTCCAGGCTCTTCGCCGAGCAGGTGATGCCACACCTGCGCGACCTCTGGCCGGAGTGGAAGCACGACGACCGCTGGTGGGTGCATCCCATGGACGAGCGCATCCGTCCCGAGGAGCGGCAGCCGGGCGCCGAGAAGAAGGAGCGCGAGGAGTGGCCGCGATGAAGTGGCAGAGCGTCGACACGCGCAAGGGTACGCACTGCCGCGTGCTCGAAGGCGGCAGCGGCGCGCCGCTCGTGTTCTTCCACAGCGCGGGGGGCCTGCTGGCCGAGAACCCGTTCCTGGAACGGCTGGCGCAGACGCATCATGTCTTCGCGCCGGAATGGCCCGGGTATGGGGAGTCCACCGGCGAAGAGCGGCTGGAGGACATGCTCGACTTCGCCCTCCACGGCTGGGATCTCATCGATGCGCTCGCGCTGCGCCGGCCGCACGTCGTCGGTCACTCGATGGGCGGCATGATCGCGGCCGAGATGGCGTGCCTGGCCCCGCGCGATCTCGGCAAGCTCGTGCTGGCCGCGCCGGCGGGCGTGTGGCTCGACGAGCACCCGATTCCCGACATCTTCGCGCTGCTGCCGTTCCAGCTGGCCGAGCTACTCTTCCACGATCCGCAGCGCGGCCAGGCGCTGATGACGGGCGGCGCCGATCTGTCCGATATGGAAGCGCTGAAGGACTTCTACCTGGCGTCGCAGCGGCGGCTGGCCATGGCGGGCAAGATCCTGTTCCCGATTCCGAACCGCCGGCTGTCCAAGCGACTCTATCGCCTCAGCGCGGAGACCCTGCTCGTGTGGGGCGCGTCCGACCGCCTGATCGTTCCCGCCTACGCGGCGCGCTGGCGGGCGCTGATCCCGCACGCGCGACTCGAGACGATCGACGGCGCGGGGCACATGTTGCCCTACGAGCAGCCGGAGGCCTTCAGCAAGGCGGTGTCGGCGTTCCTCGGGTGAGGACTTACTGCGCGGTCCAGCCGCCGTCGATCACGAGCTCGCTGCCCGTGACGAACGCCGACTCGTCCGAGGCGAGGTACAGCACGGCATAGGCGACGTCATCGGCCTCGCCGTAGCGCCCGAGCGGAATGCGCGACAGCATCCGCTGATAGGTGGCGGGATCGGCCCGACGGCGCTCGGTCATCGGCGTGACGATCGGTCCGGGATGCACGGAATTCACCCGGATACCTTCCTTCGCGTACTGGAGCGCCGTCGTCTTCGTGAGCAGGCGCACCGCGCCCTTCGAGGCCGTGTACTGCGGCGTCGAGTCCTCGGTGCCGACGAGGCCGAGCTGCGACGAGATGTTGACGATCGAGCCGCCGCCCGCGCGTCGCATGGCCGGGATCGCCGCCTTCGTCCCGAGGAACACGCCGGTGGCGTTCACGTCCATCACGCGTTGCCACGCCTCGAGCGTCGTCTCTTCCACGCGGCTCGACGGCGACCCGATGCCCGCGTTGTTGACGAGCACGTGCAGGGCGCCGAACCGGCTCTCGGCCAGGGCCACGGCACGGCGCCAGTCGTCCTCCTTCGTCACGTCGAGGGCGACGAAGGCGGCGTGGCCGCCCTTGGCGAGGATGTCGTCCTCGACCGTCTTGCCCTCGCCGGTCAGGATGTCGCCGAGCACGACGCGCGCGCCCTCGCGCGCGAACAGCCGCGCCTCCGCGGCACCCATCCCGCGCGCGGCGCCGCTGATCAGGGCCACCTTTCCGGCCAGACGACTCATGCGGGAGCGAGCTCCACGAAGCACGTGTTGAACGGCGAGGCGCCGGCGGGCGACGCGCGATCAGGCGTCAGCACGTTGGAGCAGCCGCGCGTGTCGCGGCCGTCGGCGTCGAGCGCGAACCATGCCCCCTCTTTGATCGACACGGCGCCGGGCGCGATGCGGTCGGTCACCCGCACCGGCAGCTCCGTCGCGCCTTGCCCGTTGAAGACTCGCACGCGCTGACCGTCGACGATGCCCCGTGCCCGCGCGTCGTCCGGATGCAGCCACACGTCGTCGCGATCCGCGCGCGCGAGCACCGGCTGGTTGTCGTGGATCGAGTGCGTGCGCGCCCGCGACTTCGGCGTGACGAGCCGCAGTGGATACCGCGCGTCGCGCGACTCGGAGCTCCACGTGGGAATCGCCGAAATCGCGCCGAGGCCGTAGGGATCGGGTCGCGCGGCCAGCGTCGTCGAATAGATCTCGATCTTCCCCGACGGCGTGGTGAACGGATGCCGCTCGGGGTCGCGGATCTCGCGGGCGAAGGCGACCGCGTCCGCCGGCGCGGGCAGCCGCGCCACGCCGCGCTCTCGGAACGTGTCGAAGTCGTCGATGGTGTCGCGCGTGAGCTCGCGCAGCCACTGCTCCTCGCTCTTGTCGTTGTACCCGTCGATGCCGAGACGCTGCGCGAGCGCCGCGCAGATGTCCAGATCGTTGCGACAGTCGGCCGGCGCCGCGAGGGCCTGACGCATGAAGATCACGTAGTGGCCGGCGCCCGCCCACGGCACGTGGACGTCGTTCCGCTCCCAGAACATCGTGGCCGGCAGCACGATGTCGGCGTAGCGCGCGGTCGGCGTCAGGAAGTGGTCGTGGACCACCATGAACTCGAGCCGCTCGGCGGCGGCGGCGATCTTCCGCACGTTGGGCAGCTGGTTGAAGAGATCGCCCGCCGCGGAGTAGATGAGCTTGATGTCGGCCGGATAGCCGCCCGCCTTGCCCCGGTCGAGCAGATCAGCCAGCAGCGGCGACGCCACGCGGGCGCCGATCGGATTGCTCGCGTACGGGAAGCTCTTCACGCCGACGCGGCCAGTGGCGCCGTTGCTCACGCCCGTGTTGCCGCCGGGGATCCCGACGTTGCCGGTGATGGCCGCCAGCGCGTACGCCGCGCGATGGAATTGCTCACCGTTGATCGTCCGGCCCGGCGCGTAGCCACACTGGAGCGCGGCCGGCTTTGCCGTCGCGTACTCCACGGCGAGCCGCCGGATCGTGGCGGCGGGCATGCCGGTGATCTCCGCCGCCCACGCCGGCGTCTTGGCGACGCCGTCCGATCGACCCTCCAGGTACGCGCGATACGACGCGCCCGCCGGCGCCTCGGGCGGCAGATGCGCGTCGTCGAAACCCAACACGTATCGGTCGAGGAACGCCTGGTCGTGCAATCCCTCGCGCACGATCACGTACGCCATGGCGATCAACGCCGCCGCGTCCGTCGATGGACGGATGAAGACGTGCTCGTCGGCGAGGAGCCGGCTCGTGCGCGTGGCGCGTGGATCGACGCACACGATGCGCACGCCGCGCCGCTTGGCCGCCTTGAGGTACTCGAGCGTCCCCGTCCCGAAGGTACCGTCCGCGGGACTCCAGCCCCACATCAGGATGAGGCGCGAGTTCACGTAATCGCTCGGCTCGCGGCCGGCGCTCTTGTAGTCGGCCTTGGCGCCGAACGTCATGCGGACCGCGAAGACCTCCGCCTCCGCCGAGATGTTGGTCCAGAGCTCCGTGCACCCGCCGAGCATCGTCAGCAGCCGGAACACCGCCGTCCGGGAGTTGTGCAGCATCGAGAGACTGCCGGTGCGTGAGCAGTCGAGAATGGCCGCCGGTCCGTGCGTGTCGCGCACGCGGCGCAGCTGCGCGGCGACCTCGTCGAGCGCCTCGTTCCAGCCGATCCGCTCGAAGCGGCCGGCGCCGCGCGGCCCGACGCGCCGTAACGGATGCAGGAGCCGGTCGGGATGGTTCACGCGCTCGAGCTGGCCGAACCCGCGCACGCACGCGTGGAGCGGCGGCGTCTCGAAGCTCCACCGGCGCGGATCGGTGCTGATCTTCACGATCTGCCCGTCGCGGACGTGGGCGTTGACCACGCAGCGGCCGCCGCAGTTATGACCGCACGTGCTCGTGACGATCGTCTCCCCGGACTCGGCGGCCGGGCGCGGCGCTTCGTACACGATGCGGCTCATGCAGACCTTTCGAGGGCCTGGCGCACGCGCGGCAGTACCTCGCGCGCGCCGCGCGCCATGTAGCCGTTCTCGCCCTCGTCGGGCGTCGGGGGATTCGGAATCGGATGCAGCACCACGTAGTCGAACGTCGCCGGCGCAGCGGAGAGCGTCGCGACGAGCTGGTCGGCGATCTGCGCGGGGCCGCCCCGCAGCGCGAACGCATCGGCGGCCGCCTCGGGCAAG
>DASTCJ010000150.1:0-12435 GCA_035605575.1 Candidatus Methylomirabilota bacterium | reverse complement strand
CCTCGGCGACCGCCTGCGGCTCACGTCGACGGCGGAATTCGCCGGCTACGACTGGGGCTGGACGCCGCGTGACTTCAACAACATCCTGCGGCTCGCGCGCGATCTCTTTCCCGATGCCGCCGACTACGACCGCGGCGAATATCGCGCGTGCCTGCGACCCATGACGCCGGACGGACCGCCGATCCTCGGCGTCGGCCGCCACCGCAATCTCTTCTTCAACTGCGGCCACGGCCACATGGGCTGGACGATGGCCTGCGGCACCGCGCGCATCGTCACCGATCTCATGACCGGGCGCATGCCGGAGCTGGACCTCGACGGCCTGACCGTGCGCTGAGGGGACCGCTCGATCCGTCGGATCTCATCGCGGGCGACGTTTCTGACGAAGCGGATATTCCCGATCGTCTGGTTTGGCGCTCTGGCGCTGTTTTTCCTCGTGACTGTCGCGGCGAAATCCGCCGGTGCCGACATCCCGCTGCCGCTTCTCTTCGTCCCGGTCGCGATGGCGGCCTTTGGATATTTCCTCATGAAGAATCTCGTGTTCGACCTGGTCGACGAGGTCTGGGATGCGGGTTCGGAGTTGATCGTCAAGAACAAAGGCGGTCAGGCACGGATAGCACTCGCGGAAGTGGTCAACGTCAGCTACTCGGTAATGACGAACCCACAACGCGTCAGCCTGACGCTTCGGCAGCCAACGGTCTTTGGCAGGGAGATCACATTTGCGGCGCCGACCACGTGGATTCCCTTCGCGAAAAGCCCGGTCATCGAAGATCTCATCGAACGAATCGACGCCGCACGACGCCGGACTCCGTGATCGCCCGCGCTACTTCTCGCCGAGGTAGGTCTTCCGCACCACGTCGGAGCGCAGCAGCTCCGCCGCCGAGTCGTGAAGCACGATGCGGCCGGTCTGGATCACGTAGCCACGGTGCGCCACCCGGAGCGCCATGCGCGCGTTCTGCTCCACGAGCAGGATGGTGGTGCCCTGGCCGTTGATGTCCTGGATGATCCGGAAGATCGTGTCCACGAGGATGGGCGAGAGCCCCATCGACGGCTCGTCGAGCAACAGCAGCGTGGGCCGCGCCATCAGCGCGCGACTGATGGCGAGCATCTGCTGCTCGCCGCCCGAGAGCGTGCCGCCTTTCTGCGCGAGCCGCTCGCGCAGACGCGGGAAGAGCCCGAGCACGCGCTCGAGGTCGGGCGCGATGCCGTCGCGGTCGGAGCGCGCGAACGCGCCGAGCTCCAGATTCTCGAGCACGGTCATCCGCGGGAAGATGTGGCGGCCTTCCGGCGACTGCGCGATGCCGAGGCGGACGATGCGGTCGGTTGCCAGCGTGTCGAGGCGCTGGGCGTTGAAGCTCACGGTTCCGCGCCGCGGCCGTACGATGCCGAGGATCGTGCGCAGCGTGGTCGTCTTCCCGGCGCCGTTGGCGCCGATCAGCGTGACGATCTCGCCCGGCTTGACTCCGAGCGACATGCCGCGAAGCGCCCGGATGTTGCCGTAGTACGCGTGGATGTCGGCGAGCTCCAGCATGATCGTTAACGTGTCGCGCCCCGGCTGGCCAGCTCTTGCTCGTACCCGGTGCCGAGGTAAGCCTCGATCACCCGTGGATGCCGCTGGATCTCGGCCGGCGTGCCCTCGGCGATGAGCGTCCCGTAATCCAGCACGCTGATGCGATCGGAGATCGCCATGACGACCTCCATGTCGTGCTCGATGAGGAGAACCGACAGCGCCAGCTCGCGGCGGAGCAGCCCGATGAGCGACGTGAGGGCCTCCGTCTCGCGCGGGTTCATCCCCGCCGTCGGCTCGTCGAGCAACAGCAGCCGCGGCTCGGTGGCGAGGGCGCGGGCAATCTCGAGCCGGCGCTGATCGCCATACGGCAGGTTGCGCGCGAGCTCGTCCGCCTTGGCGCTGAGCCCGACGAACGCGAGCAGATCGCGCGCGCGCTCGCGCGCCCGATGCTCCTCGGCGATCACGCGCGGCGGGCGCAGCACGGCGCCCGCGACGCCGGCATCCAGACGGCAATGCTCGCCGACGAGGACGTTGTCGAGCACGCTCATGTGGGCGAACAGGCGGATCGACTGGAACGTGCGCGCGATCCCGCGGGCGACGATGGCGTTCGGCCGCAGCCCGACGAGGCTCCGGCCCGCGAAGGTCATGTTGCCGTCGTCGGGCCGGACGAGGCCGGTCACCGTGTTGAAGAACGTCGTCTTGCCGGCGCCGTTCGGACCGATGAGACCGATGATGGCACCCGCCGGCACGCGCAGATCGACGGCGTTCAGGGCGACGACACCGCCAAAATGCTTGGTGACACCGCGGACATCGAGCAGCGCCGCCTCGCGCTCGCGGGCCGTCCGCAGCCAGGCCGGCACGGCTTCGACGCGCGGCGGTGCGCCGGGCTCGGGCACGATCGGCAGCGCGTCGTCGTCGTCGGCCGCGACGGGCGACACGCGGCGCCCGGCGAGCCCCTGCGGACGGAGCAGCATCACGAGCACCAAGCCCAGACCGAAGAAGAACCAGCGCCAGAGCGTGAGGTCGGCGGCCATCAGCACCGGCACGCCCAGCGTGCGGCCGACGCCGCGGACGAGGAAGGTCGCCTGCGCCAGCAGCACGCGGTCGAAGACGGTGATCAGCATCGCGCCCAGCACGACGCCGCGCAGACTGCCAGCGCCGCCGAGCACGACCATGCAGAGCAGCATGATCGAGACCTGGAACTCGAAGGCGCCGGGGGTGATGGCCTGTAGCTTGGCGGCATAGACCGAGCCCGCGAAACCGGAGAACGAGGCGCCCAGCGCGAACGCGAGCAGCTTCGTCGACACGGGATTGACGCCGGTGCAGTCGGCGGCCGTCTCGTCCTCGCGGATGGCCATCCACGCGCGGCCGAGCCGCGAGTCGCGCAGGCGGCTCATCGCCCAGAGCGAGAGCGCTCCGATGACGACGATCAGGAAATACCACGGCATGGGATCGGTCTCGAACGGCACGCCGGGCAGGTACGGGCGACCGACGGGATTCACGCCATTCTCACCGCCGGTCAAATTGAGGCGCTCGATCGGTCGCCAGCCGCCGATCTCGATGGTGACGTCGCCGAGATTCCGGATGGCCACCGGGATGATCTCGCCGAAGCCTAGCGTGATGATGGCGAGATAGTCGCCGCGCACGCGCAGCGTCGGCGCCCCGATGATGGCGCCCAGCAGCGCGGACACGCCGGCCGCGATCCAGATGCACAGCCAGAAGCTCCACGCGTGGCCATAGAAGGGCGAGCCCAGCACCGGCGAGTTGAGCAGTCCCATGGCGTAGGCGCCGATGGCGAAGAACGCGGCATAGCCGAGGTCGAGCAGGCCCGCGTAGCCGACGACGATGTTGAGGCCCAGCGCGAGCAGCACGTAGATCATCCCGTCCGACACGGCGTGCACCGTGTGGAGTCCCAGCGCGCGATCGATGAACGGATAGGCGAGCACGACCGCGACGAGCGCCCCCGCGCCGAGATGGCGCTTCACGCCTTTTCCACCGTGCGGTCGCCCATGAGGCCGTTCGGGCGGAAGACCAGAACGACGATCAGGATGGCGAAGACGATCGCGTTGGTCCAGCGCGCCGAGATGTACTGGTCGCTCCACGCGGAAAGGAAGCCGATCAGCAGGCCACCGAGGGCGGCACCGCTCATGCTGCCGATGCCGCCGAGGACGGCGGCGGTGAACGCGCGCAGGCCGGCCTGGTAGCCCATCCACCACTGGCCGATGTTGTAGTACATGCCCTGGATCAGTCCGGCGGCGCCGGCCAGGGCGCCGCCGACGAAGAAGGTGATGAGAATCGTGCGTTCGACGTCGATGCCCATCGCCTGCGCCGTCTCGCGATCCTGCGCCGTGGCCCGCATCGCCTTGCCCCAGCGCGTGCGGGTGACGAAATAGTGGAGGCCGAGCATCAGGGGCAGCGCGGCCGCCACCACGAGAACGTCCTTGCTCGTCACGAAGATGGCGGAGTCGACGCCGAACCACTCGCGCAGGATGTCGACCGACGGAAAGACGTCCGGGTACGCGATCGGCGCCGGGCCCTTCCACAGGAGCGCGACGTTCTCCAGCATGAACGACACGCCGATGGCGGTGATGAGCGGCGCCAGCCGCGTCGACCGACGCAGCGGCCGGTACGCCAGGCGATCGATGGCGACATTGAGCACCGCCGTCGACAGCATGGTGAGCACGAGCACGAGCGGCAGCAATGTCACCAGCTGCCACGCGCTGAGAGCGCCGGTGATGCCGAATAGCGTGAACCAGGCGAGCGAGATGAAGAGCCCGAGCATGAAGACGTCGCCGTGCGCGAAGTTGATGAGCTCGATGATGCCGTACACCATCGTGTAGCCGAGGGCGATGAGCGCGAAGACGGCGCCGCGGGTGAGGCCGTTGATCGTCTGCTGGAGAAGTACCTCCCACCAGTTCATATGAAGAAGACGACACCCGAAATGGCCCACACGCGAAAGCCAAGGGCCCGCCTATCGAACATGGGGGGCCCCGAGCGGGCCCCCCATTCCCCCCAGCGCTCGTCGCGCCCCGGCGAAGCCGGGGCGCGCCTCGATATCGCACAGCGCGCGGGGCGCTGCAGGGCGGCTACTCGAGGATCGTTTCGAACTGGAACTTGCAGCCGAGCGGCGTGTCGGCCTTCATGGCCTTGAAGCCGGACATCGTGTCGTAGTCGACGTCGCCGTTCTCGTCGAAGCTCCACTTGCCGTTGATGCCTTCGAAGTTCTTGGTCGAGGCGATGGCCTTGCGCACGGCCTCGCGCTTGGCCGTCACGTCCTTGGTGCGCTCGATCTCCGGCGCCGCACGTTTGATGGCGTCGATGATCACGCGGCCGCCCTCGGCGGCGTAGAGCGCGTAGGAGGTGGGCTCCTTGTTGAACTTCGACTTGTACGTCTCGTAAGTCTTGGCGCCCACGCCGCGCATCTTCTCGAAGGGCAGCCCGGCGAACGTGATGCGCATCTCGGTACCGAGCGCGGCGTCGCACGTCGCGCCCTTCAGCAGCTCTTCCTCGAGCAGGCCGTCGGGTCCCATGAAGCGCGCGCGCGGCGCCGTGAGGCCGACCTCTTTCATCTGGCGGATGACCACCTGGGCGCCCGTCTCGATGACGCCGCCGAGATAGACGAGATCGGCGCCGGAGGCGCGGACTTTGGTGAGCACCGGTTTCTGATCCGGCTGCTTCCAGTCGATGCCCTCGTTGGCCACCACGGCCAGGCCGATCTTCTTGGCCGTCGCCTCGAAGACGTCGGCGATCCCTTTGCCGTAGAGCTCCTGGTCGTTGAGGATGTAGACCTTCTTCACGCCCATCCGCTTGGCCCACTTGGCGGCCACCGCGCCCTGGATGTCGTCGGCAGGGATCGGCCGGAAGTAATTCACGAAGCCGCCGGGCCGATAGATCTCCGGTTCGCCCGGTGCGGCGCCGCGCTTCTTGGTGAGGCCGGGATACGTGTTGGCGGGGGTCACCTGCGCCATGTGCGCGCGGTTGGTGATCGGGATCGAGACTTTCGCGGCACCGGAGTTGTAGGTTCCGATGTAGACGATCGCGAGCGGATCGGCGACGGCCTTGTTGGCGTTCTCCGCCTCCACGGCGCCGTCCCACTTGCCCGTCTGCGGCGAGGCGTCGTCGAGGTTCACGACCTCGAGGCAGAAGCCGGCGACGGTCCCGTTCACCTCGGACACCGCGAGATCGACACCGTTCTTCATGCCCGTGCCTTCCGGCAGCATCGCGCCTTGCATGGGCCACGACGTGTAGAAGCGCAGCTTGCCCTTCGGACACTGCTGGGCGACGGCGTCGGTGCCCGCGAGGGCGAAGAGCATCAGGGCGATCGCGATGACACGTGCGACTCTCATGGATCGGTCCTCCGTGCTCGGCGTTATGATCGGGCCCGCCCGAGATGGCGGGTATGAGACTATGCCTCCTCGCCCGTTGTCAACGGCGGGAGCCGCCCTGCGGTAGTGCGACTGGGACCACATAAGGTTGAGCGGAGCGGCCGAGGTGGACACAGCGCTCCGATACAGAGGCGCCACACGATGGCAAAGCCGCACGTGATCTATCAGGCGAAGCCCGGCTCCGCCCTCGAGGTGAACCGCGAGTTCTATGCGCGCCTGGGCCCCGACGCCGGCAAGCGCACGCTCGTCGACCGCTTCGTGATTGCCAAGCGTTCCGGACGCGCGTGGCCGGTGCGCGCCGGCCAGATCTTCCGCATCGTGGCCGTGGAAGGACCGCAGGTGGCGGACCTGAACGTGTGGAACCTCGCCAACCCGCGCGAGCGGTTCTGGGCCGCGCGCTCGCGGCAGCTGCATCAGGCTCACGTGAGCACGTTCGATCGTCTGTGGTCCTGTCTCCCGTACCTGCGGCCGATGCTGACGATCGTCGCCGACACGATCCAGTTCGGTCGTGACGCCGACGGCGCCGGCTGCCACGATCTGCTCGGCACGCGATGCGATCCGTACGTGCACAAGCTGCTGAACGGCGAGGAGCTCGACGTCTGCTGTCACAGCAATCTCGTGCGCGCGGTGGCGCCATACCATCTCACCGAGCTCGACGTCCACGACGTGCTGAACGTGTTCCAGGTCACCGGTCTCACGCCCGAAGGCCGGTACTTCACGAAGCCGAGCCCCGCGCAGGCCGGCGATTTCATCGAGTTCTTCGCCGAGCAGGACGTGCTCGCGGCGCTGTCGAACTGCCCGCACGGCGACATGTCGGCGCCGATCTGGGGCGCGGCCGGGGCCGACCGCGTGGACATCTGCCGTCCGCTCGCGATCGAGATCTGGCAGCCGGCGTCGGAGCTGCTCGCCGGCTGGCGCTCGCCCGCTCCCTCCGACTATCAGGGCGGACACGGACTCAAGGGCCCATGAGTCGCGTGACGATTCCGGCCCGTCGCGGCAAGGCGGCGCGACTGCGCGCCGGGCAGCACGTCCGCATCATCAACACGCACGGCACCCAGGTCGTCGACACCTGGGCGTTCAGTGCCACCGACCCCACGGAATGGATGGCGATGGAGGCGAGCCGCGCGTGGTTCATGAAGCTCGCCGCCGCCGTCGGCGATTCGTTCGTCACCAACCGGCGCCGGCCGATCCTCACGCTCGTGGAGGACACGTCGGGCTGCCGGCACGATACGCTCATGGCGCCGTGTGATGCCGACCGCTATGGGTTGCTCGGCGTGAAGGGGTATCACGACAACTGCCGCGACAATCTCCGTGCCGGCCTCGCCGAGCTCGACATCAGCATCCCGGCCACGCCGCCTTCGCTGAACGTCTTCATGAACATTCCGTGGACGGCGGACGGACAGCTCGCCTGGGGTGAACCTGTTTCAACTCCGGGGAGCTACGCAATGTTCCGCGCCGAGATGGATCTCGTCGTCGCCTTCTCCGCCTGTCCGCAGGACATCCTGCCGATCAACGGTCGAGCCGGCCACACCACGGAGGCACACTTCAGCATCGAGTAAGTCCGGCTCCGCATCGAATGAGCAGGAGGCCGGACGATGCGAGCTCATGTGGCTGAAGCGCGCGGCATAACGCTTGCTACTGCGTGGCGTATGGTGCGCGATCTCGGGGTGGTCGCTGTTCTCGCGGGGTTGATGAGCGGTTGCGCGTCGCTGTCGGAGGCGCCACCGCCCACGACGCCGCAGGTGGAGTGCGAGCGGAACAATGGCGCCTGGCGCGCCGTGTTGAACTTCTGCGAGCACGGCCGATGAGGCTGCCGGTGGCGCAGGGCGTGTACTTCCTGCTTACCGGAGTCTGGCCACTGCTGTCCATCCGCACGTTCGAGGCGGTCACCGGACCGAAGGTCGACCGCTGGCTGGTGAAGACGGTGGGTCTGCTGATAGCGGTCATCGGCGCCTCGCTGCTCGCCGCCGCCGCGCGCCCGTCGCGCGGCTCGAAGATCCTCGGCGCGGGGAGCGCCGCCGCCCTCGGCGGCGTCGACGTCGTCTACGCGCTCAAGGGCCGTATCTCGAAAATCTACCTGGCCGACGCCGTGGTCGAGGCGCTGCTCGTCGGCCTGTGGGAGCGTGGCCGCCGACGCCGGCTCACTTTCTGACGACGTACCAGTTGTTCTGGATGTCGTGTGCCGGCCGGTGCGTCTCGATCGCCGTGAACCCGGCCCGACGTAGATACTCCCGCGTGAGCTGCTCGCCCCACATGGCGCCCAGTCCTTCGCCGCCCTGCGCCAGCGATACGGTCATGCAGTGCATGCACGAGACCGTGTAGAGAAACGTGCCGATCGGGTGGCCGACGTTCTCGTGGACATGGCTCGATCCTTTGATGTCCTGCATCAGGTAGACACCGTCCGGCTTCAGCGTGCGATGAATGCCGCGCAGCACGCTGAGCGGGCGCGCCTGATCGTGCACGGCGTCGAAGGTCGTGACGCAATCGAACGCGTCGACCTCGGCGGTGGTGTCGAAGTCGCTCAGGTCGGCCACCACGAACTGCACGTTGGCGAGGCCGTCCCGGGCGGCGGCCGCGCGCGCGGACGTGATCGCGTCCGGCGAGAGATCGATTCCCGTGAAGTGACTGGCCGGAAACAGCGTGGCGAGGCGATTGATGATCCGCCCACGGCCACAGCCGACGTCGAGCACCCGCAGCCCGACGGCGAGTCGCTCGGCCAGGCCCGGGACGAGCGGCAGGATATGAGACTCCAGCGACGAGAGCACCGACTGCCCGCTGTCCTCCTCCATCACGGCGTGAAACCGCGGGAAGCGCGAGTAGGGGACGCCGCCGCCGCGCTGGAAGCACGCGACGATGTCGTCCTCCACGGCTCCGAGCACGCCAATGTACTGCGCGAAGACGGCGAGGTTGTCGGCGCCGGCCGGTCGCGTCAGCGAGGCGGCGTGCTCCGGCGGAAGCACGAAGCGCGTGGTGGCGGGGTCGACCTCCATGACGCGGGCGGCGACCATCGCGCCGAGCCACTCGCGCACGTAGCGCTCGTCGAGCCCGGCGCGCTTGGCGATCTCGGCGGATGTCGAAGGCGGCAGCGCTCGCAGAACGTCGAGGAGTCCGGTCCGATGCCCGATGGACAGCATCAGGCAGAGCGCACCCTCGTTCAGCGTCGTCAGCAGCCGCTCGGCGAACTTTGCGGCCCGGTTCTGATCCATCGCGCTCCTCGCCTTGGCGTCGAACCGTCAGCCTAGCACGGCTATAATTGCGGCATGCCGGATTCCGAAGATTTCGCCGCACTGTTCGCCCAGCACGAGGCCCAGCGGGCCCTCGAGAAAGGCCAGGTCGTCAAGGGCCGCGTGATCCAGATCACCGCCGAGCACGTCTTCGTCGACGTCGGCGCCAAGGGCGAGGCGTGGATCGATCGCGCCGAGCTCACGGACGCCGAGGGTCAGCTGCGCGTCAAGGTCGGTGATGAGGTCGAGGCCACGGTGGTCTCCACCGGCGACGAGATCCGGCTCTCGCACAAGCTGCGCCAGGGCGCGCAGGCGCGCGAAGCGCTTGCGGTGGCCGCGCAGACCGGCGTTCCCGTCGAGGGCAGGGTGGCCGCTGTGATCAAGGGCGGCTACGAGGTCACCGTCGGTGGCCTGCGCGCCTTCTGTCCGTTCTCGCAGATGGATCTCCGTCGCGTCGACTCCGAGCAGGAGTACGTCGGTCGCGTGCTGGAATTTCGCGTCATCCGGTACGCAGAGGGCGGACGCAATCTCGTGGTCTCGCGGCGTGCGCTGCTGGAGGAGCAGGCGGCCGTCGCCGCCGAGGAGACGCGCAAGAAGATCCTGCCCGAGGCCGTGCTGACGGGCACCGTCGTGTCGCTGACGGACTTCGGCGCCTTCGTCGACCTCGGTGGCGTGCAAGGTCTGGTGCCGATGTCGGAGCTCTCGCACGCGCGCGTCGAGCGCGCCGGCGACCGCGTGCGGGTCGGCGAGACGGTGAGCGTGAAGGTGGTGCGTGTCGACGAGGCGAAAGGTCGGATCACGCTCAGCCTCAAGGCCCTGGAGGGCGACCCGTGGGCAAACGTCGCCGCGCAGCTGCGCGAGCGGCAGATCGTGCGCGGCCGCGCCATGCGTGCCACCGAGTTCGGAGTATTCGTCGAGCTGTTGCCCGGCGTCGACGGACTGCTCCACGCGAGTGAGATCCCGCGCCATCGCGCCGGCGTGCTGCGTGAGGCCGTCGCCGCCGCCGCCGATATCGCGGTGATGATCATTGGCATCGATCGCGACAAGCGGCGCATCGCACTCGCGCTGGCGCCCGAGGGCGCCGCCGTGGGCGACCATATGGAATCCGCGGTGACGGTTGGCGCCGTGATCACGGGCTCCGTCGAGCGTGTCGAGCCGTTCGGCGTGCTCGTTCGGCTCGGTCCCGGCCAGACGGGGCTGGTGCCGACCGCGGAGCTCGGCACGAGCCGTGGCGCCGATCATCGGCGCATGTTCCCGCCCGGCAGCGAGATGAAGGTCCTCGTCCTCGCCATCGAGGAGGGCGGCCGACGCATCAGGCTCTCCCGCGAGAAGGCCCTCGCCCACGAGGAGCAGGCGGAGACCCAAGCCTATATAAAGGATGCGGCCCGGAAGGGGCGTTTTGGCATGACGCTGGGCGACTTCCTGAAGGACCGCTGACTCGGCGGCGACGACCCGCCCTGCGACGGCCGCGGTAGTAGAATGCTACCGAGGAGGCGCCCATGGCCGTGCCGGTGAAGGTCTCGGACAAGCTGCTCGCCCTGGCCAAGCAGGAGGCGGAGACCACACACCGCTCGGCCACCGCGCAGATCGAGCACTGGGCCACGCTCGGTCGCGCCGTCGAGGTCATGGCTGCCTATGGCGACGTGCTGGCGCTCAAGCGCGTCGGCAATGCGTTGCCTATGCCGGCGTCGGTCTCGCGCCAGTCGGTCCAGGATCTCCTCACCGGACTCGCGCGCGATCCGGATCGCGAGTCGGTCAAGGCCCGCATCCGGGCTGCCGGCGGACCGGTCTACACGCGGGATCGACGCGGCGTCGAGCCCGTGGCGGAAGTGACGCTCAGCGGGCGGAGCACGCCGGGACGCCTCGTCCATCGCCGGTTCGTTCCGGCGCGGAGGAAGCCGGGCCGCCGCCGGCCGTGAGGGAGAATCCGGTCGCCGGCGTGGCCGCGCACGCCGGCGACGGTCCTTCACTGCTGTTTGTCGCGGGCCCCAATGGCGCCGGGAAGAGCACCTTCTTCTCCGAGTATCTGCAGCCGCTCGGACTGCCCTATGTAAACGCGGACGAGATCGCGCGCCACCTCCGCACCGCCGATCAGGCCGCCCCCCGCGACGAGATCGACCGCCGTGCCTTTCGCGAGGCCGAGCGGCTCCGCGCCGCGTTGCTCGAAGCCGGCGTGTCGTTCGGCACGGAAACCGTCTTCTCCGACCCGGCCGGCGCCAAGCTGCGGTTCCTTCACTCGGCGCGCCGGCGTGGCTTCGCCACGTTTCTCATCTTCATCGGTCTTGACAGCGTGGCGCTCTCCATCGCACGCGTGCACCAGCGGACGCGACAAGGTGGTCACGACATCCCCGATGCCAGGCTCCGCGCCCGGTTTCCGCGCACGCTCGCAAACCTGCGCGCCGCGATCCCGATCGTCGACGAGGCGTTTCTGTTCGACAACAGCTCGTTCGACACGCCCTACCGCATCGTGGCGGTCTATGCGCGAGGGCGTCTGGTGAGTCGTCATCGGCCGATGCCGGCGTGGGCGCGCGGGCTGCCCACGTAGAGCAGGAAAGCCTAATGAGTTCTCAGAGCAGCATCACCGGCCGGATCCACCATGACCGCTCCTCTCCGTCAGTCTCAAGGCACCAGGACGGGCTGTCGATCGCGCCCCGCGACTTCAGTGGCAGTCGACGGAAGTCTCAGACGTGTCGCGCCGGCTCCTGGTCGAAGCTGGTCTTGCAGGCAGCGCAGCAAAAGTACACGGTGCGTCCTGACCGCTCGGAACGGTGAGCGGCGCCGGCTATGTCGACCGCCATTCCACACACGGGGTCGATGGCGTGCGCTTCCGTCGCAGTCGATTTCGCGGATAGCGCGGGCTTCGCCGTGCGGCGATGCTGGATGATCTCGGCCAGGATGCTGATGGCGATCTCGTCCGGGCTCTCCGCGCCGATGTCGAGGCCGGCGGGCGCCTTGAGGCGCGCAAGCTGCTCGAGCGGGACGCCGCGCTGCTGCAGACGCTCGGCGATGGCCGTGGCCCGACGCCGACTGGCCACGAGACTGACGTAACCGGCGTCCGTCCCGAGCACCTGGACGAGCGCCTCCTCGTCGGAATCGGCGTGCGTGGCCACGACGACCGCCGCCCGCCGGGCGGTCGGAGACGATTCCAGCAGGCTCGCCGCCTCGGATGCGCCGAGCGTGTGCACCGCGTACTCGGTGGCGCGGCCGAACGTCGCGAGCGCCTCGAGCACGGGGCCGTGGCCGATGAGCACGAGGAGCGGCCTGGCGAGATACGGCTCCACGTAGATCTCCAGCGTGCCACCACTGTGACACGTCATCG
>DASTCJ010000214.1:0-12213 GCA_035605575.1 Candidatus Methylomirabilota bacterium | reverse complement strand
GACGCGATTGCGCCGCGCATCCGCGACCCACACCGCGCCGTCGGCGTCGAGGCAGATCCCGTCGGGGAAGCAATCGCCGAGGTCGGCGTGCAGGCGTCGGTTCGAGAGCGTCCCGTCGGCGGCGACATCGAAGGCGCTGAGCCGGTGCGCCAGCGTCTCCGCCACGATCAGCGTGCCGCCGTCCGGCGTGATGACCATCCCGTTCGGGAAGTGCAGATCCTCGGCGACGCGCGTCACATGGCCGTCGACATCCACGCGCGCCAGGCAGGTCGGGCGCTCCGGCTCACCGCGATGACGGTCGAAGCCGAAGTTGCCGACGTAGGCACGGCCGGCGGCGTCGACCACCATGTCGTTGCACGGCCCGGTGGCGACGGCCGCGAGATCGGCCACGAGATGCGTCTTGCCGCCGTCCACTCGCAGCACGCGCCGGTCGAGCATCGACACGACGAGCAGCGTGCCGTCCGCCCGCCAGCCGAGCCCCGACGGCCGCTGCGGGACCTCCACCACGGTCTCCAGCCGGCCGGAGAGATCGACGGTCAGGACTCGGTGCGAGTAGAAGTCGGAGAACCAGAGCTTGCCGTCGCGCCAGCGCGGCGCTTCGGGGAAGGTGAGACCGGCGACGAGAACCTCACTCATGGCGGACAGAGTACCGCGAGCCGGCCGAGTGCGGTATCCTCGGCCCCTCATGACGCTTGCGGATCGTGTCGCCATCGTCACCGGCGCCGGCAACGGGATCGGCAAGGCGATCGCGCTCGCGCTGGCGCGCGCCGGCGCCCACGTGGCGGCGGTCGACATCGACGCCGGCGCCGCCAAGGACACGGCGGACGCCGTGTCGGCGCTCGGCCGCCGCAGCGTGCCGCTGGCCGCCGACGTCGGTGAGGTGGCGGCCATCGACCAGATGGCTCATCGCGTGATGGCGACCTTCGGGCAGATCGACGTGCTCGTGAACAATGCGGGCGTCACGCGGCGCGCGTACATCATGGACCTCACCGAGACGGACTGGGAGCGAATCATGCGCGTGAACGCCAAGGGCGTCTTCTTCTGCCTGCAGCGCGTCGCGCGCGAGATGATCCCGCAGAGGCGCGGCGTCATCGTCAACATCGCCTCCATCGCGGGCAAGGGGTACGCGGGCACGTCGAATGCCATCTACGCGGCGAGCAAGGGCGCCGTCATCTCGCTGACGCGCACGGCCGCGCAGCAGCTGGCGCGCCACAACATCAACGTGAACGCCGTGTGCCCGGGGACGACGGTGACCGCGCTCTCGGAGGACAACGTGGCCACGCGTGCGCGAACGGAGGGCGTGCCGGTCGAGGAGATGAAGCGGCGGCGTGACGCCGCCATCCCGCTCGGCCGTCCGAACGACCCGGAGGACGTCGCCGCCCTCGCGGTGTTCCTCGCCTCGCCGGGCGCGCGCAACATCACCGGCCAGTCGTTCAACGTCGACGGCGGCGTGATCTTCGACTGAGCGCCATGAGCGTCTTCCCGCCCTTCCGCGCCGATCACGTGGGCAGCCTCCTGCGGCCGCCCACGCTCCAGGCCACACGCGCCAACGCGAAGGCCGGCGCCGTTGCGGCCGCCGAGCTGCGCGCGGTCGAGGATGCGCTGATCCGCCAGGCGGTGGCCCGGCAGGAGGCGCTCGGTCTGCAGGTTGCGACGGACGGCGAGTATCGCCGCGAGTTCTGGCACCTGGACTTCCTGCGTCAGCTGGACGGCGTCGGCCTCACCGCACCGGTCGGCATGACGTTCAAGGCCGAGGACGTGCCGCCGATGGTCACCGTGACCGGCAAGCTCGCCTGCACGCGGCCGATCATGGTCGACGATTTTGCGTTCCTCAAGGCGGCCGTGCGCACGGCGACCCCGAAGCTCACCGTTCCGTCGCCGGCCATGCTGCACCTGCGCGGTGGTCGCAACGCCATTTCGCGCGACGTCTATCCGGACCTGGCGGACTTCTGGGCGGATGCGGCGGCGGCGTATCGCACGGCCATCGGCCACATCGCGGCCGCCGGCTGCACCTACTTGCAGCTCGACGACGTGAGCTGGGCGTACCTGTGCGATCCGAAGGTGCGCGAGAACTTCCGCGTCACCGGCGACGATCCCGGACCGCTCCATCGCATCTACGCCGACGCCATCACCCAGGCGCTGGCGGCGCGGCCGCAGGGCATGACGGTGACCATGCACACGTGTCGCGGCAACTTCCGCAGCGCGTGGTTCGCCGAGGGCGGCTACGCCGACACGGTGGTGGAGGCGATGTTCGCCATTCCCGTCGACGCCTACTTCATGGAGTGGGACACCGAGCGCGCGGGCGGCTTCGAGCCGCTGCGCTTGCTGCCTGCCGACAAGACGGTCGTGCTGGGGCTGGTCACGACGAAGTCGGGCGCCCTCGAGTCGAGGGATGCGTTGCGGCGGCGCATCGACGAGGCGGCGAAGTTCGTGCCGCTCGAGCGGCTGTGCCTGTCACCGCAGTGCGGTTTCGCCAGCACGCATCACGGTAACGCGCTCACCGAGGACGAGCAGTGGCGCAAGCTCGAGCGCGTCGTCGAGGTCGCGCGCGAGGTGTGGGGAGGTTGAGCGGATGAGCGTCGGCGTCTCGATTCCGTTGCCCGCCTACTGGGTGGATCCCGGCGCGATGGCGCAGAAGGCCGAGGAGCTCGGCTTCGAGTCGTTCTGGTGCGCCGAGCACCCGGTGATGCCGGTGAAGACCAGCAGTCGCTTTCCGGGCTCCGAGGACGGTGTGATCCCGGAAGTCTACGCGCACTTCGTGGATCCGTTCGTCGCCCTCGCCCGCGCGTCGGGGACGACGCGGCGAATCAAGCTCGCCACGGGCATCGTCCTGGTGCCCGAGCGCCATCCGCTGCTGCTCGCCAAGGAGGTCTCGACGCTCGATCTCTTCAGCGGCGGCCGCGTGCTGTTCGGTATCGGCGCCGGCTGGCTGAAGGAGGAGACCGAGATGCTCGGCGGGGACTTTGCGCATCGCTGGACGCAGACGCGCGAGTCGGTCCTGGCCATGAAGGAGCTGTGGACGAAGTCCGAGGCGGAGTTTCACGGCAAGTACTACGACTTTCCGCCGGTGAAGTCGAACCCCAAGCCGGCGCAGAAACCGCATCCGCCCATTCTGCTTGGCGGTGCCGCGAAGAACGTGCTCGAGCGCGTCGTGGCGTGGGGCGACGGCTGGCTGCCGAATCGCGTGACGCCGGACCAGCTGCGCGAGCGTCGCGCCACGCTGGATCGCCTGGCGAAGGACGCCGGGCGCGATCCGGCGAAGCTGACGATCTCGGTCTACGGCCAGCTGCCCGACCGGGATCTCATCAAGCGCTTGCTCGATGCCGGCGCCACGCGCGTCGTCGTGCGGCCGAATGCCGTGAAGACCGACGCCGAGATGGCCTCGCAACTGACGAGGATCGCCGAGACGGTTCTTCGCTGATTCGGGCCGGCCGCCGTTTCACGCGACCTGCGTGGTCGCTCCGGTGTGCGCGCCTCGCGTGTCGAGGAGGTTGTGCAACAGGATCCGGGTTGGCGTCCCGACCACCCGGTCTATTATCTGACCTTCCTTCATGAGCAGGATCGTCGGTGTCGTCCGGACGTTGTATCGGGCAGCAATTCCCGGGTGATCCTGGATGTCGACTTCTCTCACCGAGTGCCGATCGGCGCCGCTGTGGGCGATCTCGGCCAGGATGGCGGCAAGGGCGTCGCCGCCGTCGGCCCGGCCGTCGCGAAAGAGAATCATCGTCAAGCCTGGCATCGCGTCCTCCTGCCCCCTTCGACGTCGATGCCCCGGCCACCGATTCAGGACGTCACAGAGACGTAGCGCGGCTCACCCGATGAGCTTGGCCAGCGCGTCGAGCCGCGGCAGCACCGCCTCGCGGCTCTCCGATGGCACGCCAAAGATCGCGCGCTCGACGCCGGCGGCGGCCAGCTGATCCAGCAGTGGCTTCTTCGTCGGCGCAAAGAACAGCGAGACCGGCACCGACTTCGGATCGCGTCCAGCCTTCTTCAGGCGCTCGCGCAGCTCGGGTATGCGCTCGATCGGGTTCTTGTTCGGCCGATTGATCGGCATCCAGCCGTCGCCGTACTCGACCACGCGGTCGAAGGTGGTGGCCCCGTCTCCGCCAATGATGATGGGCGGATGCGGCTTCTGGATCGGCTTCGGATCGGCCCAGATCCGGTCGAAATTGACGTAGTCGCCGTGGAACGAGGCCTCCTTCTGCGTCCAGATCGCCTTCATGGCCAGCATGCGCTCGCGCAGGAGCCGCCAGCGCGACTTCCACTCGGTGCCGTGGTTTGCCATCTCCTCGGCGTTCCAGCCGCCGCCGATCCCGAACAGGGCGCGGCCGCCGGAGAGGCGATCAAGGGTGGCGACCTCCTTGGCGGTGGTGATCGGATCGCGCTCGATCACGAGACAGATGCCGGTGCCGAGCTTCAGCCGGCGCGTCACGGCGCCGGCGGCCATGAGCGCGATGAACGGGTCATAGGCCGACCAGTAGTCGCGCGGCAGCTCGCCGCCACCCGGCCACGGGCTGCGCCGGCTGGCCGGGATGTGGGTGTGCTCCGGGAACCACACGGACTCGAAGCCCCGCTCCTCGAGGGCGCGAGCGAGCTCGTCGGGAGCGATCGCGTACTCGGTCGGAAACATCACGATGCCGTATTGCATGACAGGTCCTTTCTCTGTATCGGAGCGCTGTGTCCACCTCGGCCGTGGGTGGCCTGAGAGAGATGGTTTCCGGCTCCGCTCAACTCTTGTGATCTCGGTCGCACATTAGTTCGTGAATACAGCTTTTAGCTCTTTGCTGGCCACGGTGCGCCGGACCCAGGTGAAGGTGCCTTTGTCTTTCATTTCGCGGGCGCCGTCGAGGAAGGCGGCGAGCGCGAGGCGCGAGAGCGCACCGCCGACGCTCACGCGCTTGACGCCGGCATCGGCAAGCTGCGCCAGCGTGAGGGATGGATCGGCCGCGCTCATGACCACGTTCACCGGCCGGCGCACCGCCGACGTGACGGCGCGGATCTGCGTGAGATCCTTCACGCCAGGCGCGTACAGCACGTCGGCGCCGGCTTTTTCGAAGGCCTGCAGGCGCTTGATGGTGTCGTCGAGGTCGCTCCGGCCGTGCAGGAGGTTCTCGGCGCGCGCCGTCAGCATGAAGCGGAACGGCAGCGCGCGCGCCACCTCGACGGCCGCGTGCACGCGCTCGACGGCGAGGTTGAAGTCGTAGATGGGCCGGCTCGCGTCGCCGGTCGCGTCCTCGATCGAGCCACCGACGATGCCGGCCTCGGCCGCAAGGCGGATCATCTCGGCCGCCTCGCGTGGCGCATCGGCGTAGCCGTTCTCGAGGTCCGCGTTCACGGGCAGGTCGGTCGCGCCGGCGATGACACGGCAGTTGTCGAGGACCTCGCGCCGGCTCACGGAGTTGGTGCCGTCGACGCGGCCGAGCGTGTTGGCGAGGCCAAGGCTCGTGGTGGCCAGCGCCTCGAAGCCGAGCGACGCAAGCAGCCGCGCGGTGCCCGCGTCCCAGGGGTTTGGAATGATGAACGCGCCCGGGCGCTCGTGCAGCGCGCGAAACGCTTCGGCCCGTTCGGCTTGCGTGCGCATGACATCCTCCGTGCGTGCGATCAGGGCAGCAACGCTTTGCCGTCGGCGCTCGGGAGCGACAGGCCCAGCCGTCGCGCCAGCGTCGGTGCAATGTCGCGCATGTCGACGACGCCGAGGTCACGTCCGGCCGGCACGCCGGCGCCGACGAGGAAGAACGACGCGTGGAGCTCGGGAAGATCGGGCAGGTGGCCGTGATCACCGCCGCGCCCTCTGGCGATCATCGGCGCCAGAGGCATCGAGGCGGCCTGCCAGCCGGGCTTGAGCCCGACCACGAACGCCGCCGTGGGGAAGGCGCCGCGAGCGCGGAGGGCATCGGCATCGAGAATGCGATCGACGCCGTGCGCCGGATCGGCGGCGAGCTTGTCGAGCACCTCGCGCACGCGCGCGCGCGTCGTCTCGTCGGCCGGATCCTTCAGCACGATCGCTACCGCGCCGCCGGCGATCCAGGGCATCGCCTTCCAGTCGATGACGCGGCCGCGCTCGACCGTGAAGAGTCCGGCCGCGCGGAGCGGCGCGATCAGGTTCACCTGCGTGTCGGTCTTGACGAAGCCGTGATCGGACACGATGGCCACGAGCGCGCGGCCCGGCGCCAGCCGCTCCGCCGTGTCACGCAGTCGCGCGACGACGGCATCGAGCCGCTCGAGCGCCGCGAAGGTCTCGGTGCTCATCGGCCCCGTCTCATGCTGCGCGTGATCGACCGCGAGCAGATGCAGGGTCAGGAACGCCGGTCGCTTCGTCTCGAGCAAGCGCACGGCGAACCGGCCGCGCGCCTCGTCCGACTCCGCGTCGAGCGCCTCGGGATAAGCGCCGAGCTCTGCCTCGAGCGCAGCGAGCAGGCCGGGTGTCGACAGCGCGCGCCGGATCTTCGGGTCGTCGAGCGCGGAACGCCAGTAGTCGGGGATGTTCCATGTCACGCGCGCGCCGACGGTGACTGGCCACTGGATGTTCGCCGTCGTCCAGCCGGCGCGTGCGGCCGCGTCCCAGAGCGTCGGCACCTTGATGTCCTCGGCGTACCAGTACCAGGTGGCCGGACCGATCCCGCGCAGCGGATCGAACATCGTGTTGGAGTAGATGCCGTGTCTGGCCGGCGCCACGCCGGTGACGAGCGTCGTGTGGCTCGGATAGGTCACGGTCGGGATGACGCCCTCGACGCGAGCGTACGTGCCCTCGGTGACGAAGCGCCGCAGCGCCGGGATCTTGAGCCCGTGGCGCTCGGCCGCGGTGACATAGTCGGGGCGCAGCCCGTCGATGGAGATCAGCAGCGCCAGCGGGGCCGGCGCCTGCGCCGCCGCGACGGAGGCGAGTAGCGCCCAGGCGACGAGCAGCGCGACGAGGAGGCGGCTCATGACCAGAGCCGCCGGCTCGCGAGGTCGGCGCCCTCGCGTAGCGTGCGGAGCTTCGTCCAGACGACGCTCTCCTCCACGAGCTGCGAGCCGGCGAACGTACCGAAGCCGCAGTCGACGCTGGCAATGACTCGCGAGCGATCGCCCACGACCTCCGCCGCCGCCATCAGACGATCGGCCACGACTTCGGGATGCTCGACCACGTTGCTGGTCGAGTCGATCACGCCGGGCACGAACAGCATGCCGTCGGGCAGCGGGTGATGCCGGAACGCCTTCAGCTCGTGCTGGTGGCGTGGGCTCGCGAGCGGCAGCGACAGCGCGCCGACCCGGGCGCGATAGACGATGGGCAGCAGCGGCTCCAGCGGCACGTCATGCGTGTGCGGGCCGTCGTAGTTGCCCCAGCAGAGGTGCAAGCGGATGCGATCGGCGGGCAGCCCCGCGAGGGCCTCGTTGATGGCCTCGACGTGCAGGGCGACCGCCTCGAGAAACTTCTCGAGCGGCGCGTCCTGGAAGAAGCGCGCGCGCTCCATGGCCAGGTCCGGACAGTCGAGCTGCAGCACGAAGCCGCGCGACACGATGAGCGCGTATTCCTTCTTCATCTCGCGCGCGAGCGCGCGCACGTAGCGCTCGTGCGAGCCGTAATAGGCATCCAGCATGATCGTCGCGATGACGCCGGGCGAGGCCGCCGTCATGAACGCTTCGGTGTATTTGCCGGCGTCGACGGCGTGCTGGAAGAGGTCGCACTCGGCGACCGCTTCGCCGAGGTCCGTGTAGGCCACCTCGGCCACCGCCTGCGGCGCATCCGCGATGCGCGCGGCGCCCGCGCGCTGGCGCGCCAGGCGCGCGGCGTAGTCGGGATGCTCGAGCAGATCGCGCGACAGCGGGCGCTTGCTCTGACCGCCGAACCCGCGCATGCGCTTGGCCGGATACGTCGAGAAGCCCACGCGAGGCTGCTCGCCGTCGTTGATGATGTCGATGCCGGCCTGCAGCTGGCGAGCGACCGCGTGGCGCACGGCCGCCTCGGCCTCGCGCGCCAGGGCCGCGCGATCGATCGACTCGCCACGATCCTGCCGCACCAGCAGGTCCCGGAGCGCGGGGGGCCGCGGCAGGCTGCCGACATGGGTAGTCAGGAGGCGATGCTCGCTGCGCTTCATCGGAAGGATGATACCGTTGCTCGTCGATGCCTGACATGACGAACGAGCAGGCGGCCATCCGCGATCTCACGCGGGACTTCGTGCGCAAGGAGATCACGCCGTTTGCCGCCGAGTGGGACCGCACGGGCACGGTGCCGCTCGAGACCGTCAAGAAGGCGGGCGCGCTGGGGCTGTTCGACGTGGCGGACTTCCTCACCTATATCCTGGTGACGGAAGAGCTCGCCTACGGCGACGCGGGCGTGTGCAACATGATCAGCGCCACGAACGCCTTCGCCTGGAAGGTGCGCGATCACGGCACGCCGGCGCAGAAGGAGCGGTTCCTGCGCCCGGTCACCGCCGGCGAGGCGCTCGCGTGCCTCATGTACACGGAGCCGCAGGCCGGCTCCGATGCGGCCAATCAGCGGACGCGCGCGGTGCGCCGCGGCGATCGCTTCATCGTCAATGGCACCAAGTCGTTCATCACGTCCGGACGCTCGGCCAGCGTCGGCGTGCTCCTGGCCGTCACCGATCCCGCGGCCGGCAAGCGGGGCATCTCGGCTTTCCTCGTGCGGACCGACGCGCCCGGCTATCGCGTCGTGCGCGCCGAGGACAAGCTCGGGCATCGCACGAATGACACGTGCCAGATCGTGCTCGAGGATCTCGAGGTCCCGGTCGAGGACATGCTCGGCGCGCCCGGCCAGGGCCTCAAGATCGCGCTCGCCTATCTCGACACCGGCCGCATCGGCGTGGCCGCACAGTCGGTCGGCGTCGCCCGCGCCGCCCTCGACGCCGCGCTTCGCTACGCCCGCGAGCGCGAGACATTCGGCAAGAAGTTGATCGAGCATCAGGCCATCGCGTTCGAAGTCGCCGAGATGGCGACCGACGTCGAGGTGGCGCGACAGATGTGTCTCCACGCCGCGCGGCTCAAGCAATCGGGCACGCGGTGCATCAAGGAAGCGTCGATGTCCAAGCTCTTCGCCGCGCAGATGTGCGAGCGCGTGTGCTCGGCGGCCATCCAGATCCATGGCGGCTACGGTTTCGTGCGGGACTATCCGGTCGAGAAGCTCTATCGCGACGCCCGTGTCTTTCAGATCTACGACGGCACCAACGAGGTGCAGAAGATGCTGATCGCCCGTGAGCTGAGCGCCGGCGGCTAGCGTCTACAGATATTTCGTCGGCCACATGATGGTGCGCCACATGTGGGACGACGGACTCGCGTCGAAGCCGAGACCTTCCTTCGGCTGCCGGAAGTTCCGACCGACGATGTCCGTGAATTCCTCCAGCTGGACCTGCACGCTGGGATCGAAGGCATAGAGGTCGTTCACGCAGATCATCCGCGAGGTCATGTACCACTTGTGGTCGCGCGCGTGGCGGTAGTCGCGCTGGATGTACTCGTCGGGCTGATAGTCGGCGCCGAAGAGCTTCACGTACATCGCCGGATAGTCGTAGCCGACCGACTTGTCGGGGAAGAACCGCAGCGCCTGGTGATAGCGGATCGCCCAGCTCACCTCCTCGTCGACGTAGGGCTCGACGAGCTGCGCGCCCCAGTAGCCGTGATCGCCGCGGATGAAGCCGGCGATGGCGATGTCGTGAAGCAGGCAGGCGAGCACGACTTTCTCGCCCGCGCCGTTCTTCATGGCCAGTCGCGCGCTCTGCAGCAGGTGGTTGGCCGGCCCGAAGCGATACTTGAAGAAGTCGAACAGCGTCGGGCGCGCCGGCATCCGCGGCAGCCGCGGATCGTGGCCCATCATGTAGAGCTTGCCCGTGTCCGGAGGCCGGGGGACGGGCTGGCGGGGATCCCGCTCTCCCGACGTATAGATCACCGACTTGATGACCACGCGGTCGAGCTCATCGCTCAGCGCCCGCTCGGCGGCCTCGGCCTTCTCCAGTGTGTTCATGGCGCGATCATGCCACAGATCGCGGTGCGCCGCTTCTGACGCCCGGCGGGTTTGCGTTACGTCGGGTCGAAGAACGAGGAAAAGACGGTCAGCGCGAGGCCGGGTGCACGTCGATGGCGATGACGGCACGCGGCTTGGGGCGGATCTTCCGGAGAAGATCGAAGAGCCGCTTCTGCCAGCCATACTTCGTCACCAGCAGCCGTTGCGCCGGCGCCGCCTCGCGCTCGTCGACGATGCGCGCCGTCGCGTCCACCCAGGCGCCTTTCAATGCGCCGCGTACGTCGCACGGCGCAATGCGCACACGCGGGTTGTTGCGGATGCGCTTGACCTTCCCGGCGTCGGCCAGCGAGTACACGTAAATGACGCCGGCATCGACGACGAACCACACGGGCGTCGCCACCGCCTTGCCCGTTCGGCGATAGGTTTCGAGATTGAGGTAGCGTTCCGCGGAGAACGGCGTCGGTCGATTGTGCTCGGGCGACATTCGGTGTCGATCCTCTGGCGCATCCTACGCCAGATCCTCCGCGGCCGTACCCGTGTCGAAACCGCTGGCAACGCGCTTGCTACATCGGGGGGCATGGCCTCGGTGCTGGCGATTTATCATCGGTCGCCGCTGACCGTACCGGACGGGCGGGTATACACCGCGCAGGCGTGCGGGCGAGTGCGCCAAGACGGCATCTGGGAAGGCTGGCTCGAATTCGTTCCGCACGATGGCTCCGAGGTTCTTCGCTCGACGCGAGAGACGACGCAGCCGAAACAGACGGATCTCGAGTACTGGGCGGCCGGGCTCACGCCGGTCTATCTGCGCGGCGCGCTGGAGCGAACGCTGACGCCGCCTCCGGTTGTCGTGGACGCGCCGGTCGTCAGCTCCGTCTACGACGAGCCCGCCGCACCGACCGTTCCGATCACCGAGCGCGCCGCCGAGGCCGACCCCGTGCTCGATCCGTTCTCGGTCTATGCGAAGGGTGAAGATCTGCTCCGCCGTCAGCTCGGCGCGCTGAGTCCGCGCCACCTGCACGCGATCATCATCGGCTACGATCTGATCGATCGGACCGGCGTCGATCTGAATCGGCTGACGTCGGCGGAGCTGATCGCGCTGATCATTGCCGCCGTGCGTCAGCAAGCCGCCTGAACGTCTCTCACCGATCTCGCGCGGCGCCGTCGGGCTCGCGTGGGCGACCGGCGCCCGGTGGCTTGGTTCACGCGCGAGGTTTGTGCCCCCGGGGGCCGTGCCAGAATCGGTCGTCCCGCGCGAGGGTCTCGCCAGTGTCGGCGCGCTCCAGAGCCCGCATCACCTCACGGGCCATGGTCTCGTACCAGTCCGCCACCTCATGCGGGTAATCGGCGTGGCTCTCGAGGTCCTTCAAAATCGGTCCCTCGACGGTCGGGATGTCGTGCTCGCCGTCGAATTCGCGCGTGTACGGGCGACCCTTCGCCGCCGCCGTCGGCGCGTCGATCGTGGCGTCGAGCTTCAGCCACTTGCCGCCGAGGCGGGCCTCGCCGAGCGAGTGCCACGGCAGCGGTCGGTCGCCCCAGAGGCGACGCACCTCTTCGGACATGAACGGCTTGTCGGGGCAGTGGAGCTGCTGAAAGCCGATGCGAGCGGGAATGCCGCTCGCACGGCACAGCGCCACGAAGCTCGACGCCTTGCCCATGCAGAATGCGTGGCCCGCCTGTAGCACGTGGCTCGCCTTGCGCTTGCCTTCCGCGAGATAGCGGAACGAGGCGAGGATGTCGTAGGGCAGGTCGCGGACGTAGCGGTAGATCCGCTCGAGCTTCTCCGTGTCGGTCACGCAGCCGCGCGTGAGCTCGCGCGCCTTCGCGATGACCTCCGGATGATCGGAGTCGATGAAGGGCGTTGGCTCCAGATACTCACGGTCGTCGGTCATGCGCGCTCCTCGTGCAATGCCGCCTCGTGGCGCAGCGCCGGCAGTATCTGGCGACCGGCAAGCTCCAGCGTGTCCGAGGCGGCGACGTCAGGGATGGACAGCAAGACGTGCTGAACGCCGGCGGATGCGTACTCGCGCAGGCGTGCGAGGCATTGGTCCGGGGTGCCGCTGATGTGGCCGTTGGCAGGAATGGCCGTGAACCGCTCGCGTGTTGCCGCGGCGCGACTTGCGTTGCGGTCCACGACGAGCAGCGCCGTCACCGAGCGACGCAGCGAGCGTGGATCGCGACCGAGCTCGCAACACGCGGCATCGAGATACGCCTGGCGCGCCGCAATGAGCTGCGGCGACCACCAGCGCACGTTCACGCCA
>DASTCJ010000197.1:0-58563 GCA_035605575.1 Candidatus Methylomirabilota bacterium | reverse complement strand
GCGCTTCGCGCGGCCGGTCGGCTGTACCGTCGGTCCGGGCTGTCGGCGCTGGTCCGGCGCACGGGGATGGTGCGCGCGTTCCCGCGGCTCGACACGCTAGAGCGATTGCTGCCCGAGGACGCCGGCATTGCCACAGGCGCGCTGCCGGAATTCATTCCGGCGCGGGGCCGCCCGCGCGGCCGGGTCGCGCTCCTCACCGGCTGCGTGCAACGCCATGTCTACGGCGACGTGAATCGCGACACGGCGCAGCTCTTGTCGCTGGCCGGCTGGGACGTCGTCGTGCCGCGCGGGCAGGGCTGCTGTGGCGCCCTCGAGCTGCACGCCGGCCGCGTCGATGCGCTGCGCCGCCGCGCAACCGCGCTCGCGTCCGCGTTTCCCGCCGACATCGACTGGGTGGTGACGAACGCGGCGGGCTGCGGGTCCGCCATGCGCGAGTATGGCCACTGGACGAGCGATACGGGGGTCACACGTCTGGCGAGCCGAACCCGGGACGTGACGGAGCTGCTGGCCGAAGCCGAGCTGCCGCTCGAGCCGCTACCGCAGACGGTGACGTACCATGATCCTTGCCATCTCGCGCACGGCCAGAAGGTGCGCGAGGCGCCGCGCGCGCTGCTGGCGAA
This sequence comes from Candidatus Methylomirabilota bacterium, assembly GCA_035605575.1. Taxonomy (GTDB): domain Bacteria; phylum Methylomirabilota; class Methylomirabilia; order Rokubacteriales; family CSP1-6; genus AR12. The sequence continues at coordinate 57,943 of DASTCJ010000197.1, read as the reverse complement.
GATTCCCGGCCTGACCGTGGTGCCGCTCGTGGACAGCGAGCTGTGCTGCGGCAGCGCCGGCGTGTACAACATTCTCGAGCCGGAGATGTCGGAACGATTGCTCGCGCAGAAGATCGAGCGCATCGTCGAGAGCGGCGCCCGCACGGTGGTGACCGGCAATGCCGGTTGCCTGCTGCAGATCGCGAGCGGTTGCCGGCGACGCGGCATCGACATCGAGGCGGTGCATCCGGTGACGCTCGTGGCGCGGGCGGTGCGGTGGGAGGCCTCATGAAGATCCGTCTGGCAGAGCACGCGACGTTCCAGGCCGACAAGATGGCGAAGGTCGGGCTCGCCACCACGCCGCGTGCGCAGCTCGACCTCTACTGTCTCGAGCCGGGGCAGGCCCAGAAAGTCCACAGCCACGACGATCAGGACAAGGTGTACGTGGTGCTCGAGGGCCGCGGGCGCGTCACCGTCGGCGTCGAGCAGTACGCGCTGGTCCCCGGCGAAGCGGTGGTCGCCACGGCGGGTGTTCCGCACGGCGTGGCCAACGACTCCGGCGCACGGCTCGTGCTGCTCGTCTTCGTCAGCCCGCCCCCGCCCCACGCATGACCTCGTCGCCCCGCGTCGCGCTGATGATCACGTGCCTGGCCGACCTGTTCTACCCCGAGGTCGGCGAGCGCATCGTGCGTCTGCTTCGGCGACTCGGCGTGACGGTGACGCTGCCACGCGGACAGACCTGCTGCGGCCTGCCGCTCTTCAACTCCGGCTACCACGCCGAAGCGGCGGCCGTGGCCCGACGCACGGTAGCTGTCTTCGCGGAGGCGGAGACCGTGGTCGTGCCGTCGGGCTCCTGCGCGTGGATGGTGAAGCACGAGTATCCCGGTCTGCTCGCCGGCGATGCCGAGGCCGCGGCCGCACGGGGACTCGCCGAGCGTACCTACGAGTTCTCGCAGTACCTCGTGCGCCGGCTCGGCCGGACGGCCTTCGAGACGGACACGCCGGCGCGCGTCGCCTATCACGACTCGTGTCATCTGCTGCGCGGCCTGCACGAGTCCGAGTCGCCGCGGACGCTGCTCCGCCATCTCCGCGGCATCGAGCTGGTCGACCTGCCGGGCAGCGACGAATGCTGCGGCTTCGGCGGCTCCTTCTCCGTCCGCTTGCCCGAGGTCTCCACCGCCATCCTCGACAGGAAGCTCGCCAACGTCGAGGCCTCCGGCGCCGGCTGCGTGGTCGCCTGCGACGCGGGCTGTCTCATGCAGATGAAGGGTGGTCTCGCGCGTCGCGGCTCGGCCGTGCGCGCCGTCCACCTGGCCGAGCTCCTCGACCGCGAGCGGGGCGCGCGAGAAGCCCCATGAGCGAGCCGCTGATCACCACGCCGCTCCGCGAGCGCGCGCAGCAGGCGCTCGGCGACCGGTTCCTCCACGAGGCGCTCGACATCGCGACCACGAAGTTCATCGGTCTGCGGCGCGAGGCGTTCGGTGAGTTCCCCGATGGCGAGCGGCTGCGCGATCGGGCGCGCGACATTAAAGAGGCGACGCTCCAGCGGCTCGACGAGCACCTCGAGCGTCTGATCGACAACGTCGAGCGCCGGGGCGGACACGTTCACTTCGCGGCCACCGCCGACGAGGCGCGCGACATCATTCTCGACATCGCGCGGCGCACCGGGGCGCGCATGGCGGTGAAGTCGAAGTCGATGGCCACCGAGGAAATCCACCTCAACGAGGCGCTGGCGGCGGCCGGCGTGATGCCGGTGGAGACCGATCTCGGCGAGTACATCATCCAGCTCGCGCACGAGCGTCCCTCGCACATCATCGCGCCGGCCATCCACAAGACGAAAGGGCAGGTGGCCGAGCTCTTTGCGCGCGAGCTCAAGCGCGAGGTCGCGGCCGATCCCGAAGTGCTGACGCGGATCGCGCGCGCGGAGCTGCGGGAGAAATTTCTCGAGGCGGATCTCGGTATCACCGGCGCGAACTTCGCGGTGGCCGACACCGGGACCGTTGTCCTCGTCACCAACGAGGGCAACGGCCGCATGGTGACCTCGCTGCCCCGCGTGCACGTGGCGGTCATGGGGGTGGAAAAGGTCGTGCCCTCCATGACCGACCTCATGGTGTTTCTGAGCGTGCTGGCGAAGAGCGCGACGGGCCAGAAGCTCTCCGTGTACACCACGCTGATCCAGGGCCCACGCCGGCCGCAAGAGCTGGAGGGGCCCGACGAGTTCCACCTGGTGCTGCTCGACAACGGCCGCATCGCCCAGATCGCCGGGACCCTCCGCGAGGCGCTCTACTGCCTGCGCTGCGGCGCCTGTCTCAACGTGTGTCCGGTGTACCGGCAGATCGGCGGCCACGCCTATGGCTACACGTATCCGGGGCCCATCGGGATCCTCCTGACGGCGATGCTGAACGGCCCGCGATCCGTGAAGGAACTCTCACACGCCTCGTCGCTCTGCGGCGCCTGCGCCGACGCGTGTCCCGTGCGCATCGACATCCCGCGGATGCTGATCGAGCTGCGCAAGGAGGTGGACGAGACGAAGCTCGCCCCGTGGCCGGAGCGCGTGGTGTTCAAGGCCTTTGCGTGGCTGATCCGGCAGCCGCCCCTCTACCGTCTCGGCGGGCCGCTCGGGCGGCTCCTGCAGCGACCGTTCGTGCGGGCCGGCCGGATCGGCACGCTGCCGCTCTTCTTCGGTCACTGGACGCGGACGCGCGACTTGCCGCCCGTGGCCGCCCGGACGTTCCAGGAGCGGTGGGCCGCGCTCGAGCGCGAGCAGCCATGACCACGCGCGCGGCATTCCTCGGCCGCATCCGCGACGAGATGGCAAAGACGCGCGGTCTCTTTCCCGCGACGACCGCCGAGCGTCCGGCGCGGCCGCGCGAGCGGCTCGAAGTCCTGCGCCGCGAGCTGATCGAGCGCTGGCCGCAGAGTCTCGAGCGGTTTCGCGCCGAGTTCGAGCGGGTGGGCGGCGTGTTCCACCGAGCACGGCCGGGCGATGTGCCTGCGCTGCTGGCGCGGATCTGCCGTGAGCGAGACGCCCGCAGCGTGGTCACGTGGGACGCCGCAGAGCTCGGCATCGACGCCGGGCCCGTCCTGGCGAGCGCCGGCGTCGACGTGCACGCGATGCCGCGGGCGGTGCCATCGGCGCCCGAGCGGCAGCGGCTGCGTGAGGTCATCGCGCACGCGGATGTCGGCGTGACCGGTGTGGACCTCGCGATCGCCGAGACCGGCACGCTGGTGATGCGCTCGGCGGCCGGCCGGCCGCGCTCGACGTCGCTGCTGCCGCCCTGCCACGTTGCGCTGTTCGAGCGCGGGGCGCTCGTCGAGACGCTCGCGCAGGTCGGCATCGCGCTCGAAGCCTGGCACGACGGCGCGGCCGCCGACACCGAGGGCGCGGTGATCAACTTCATCACCGGGCCCAGCCGCACGGCGGACATCGAGCTCACCCTCACGCGTGGGGTTCACGGGCCAAAGGAAGTGCACGCGATCTTCGTCGACCATGACTGAGCACTTCGAGCCCTCCGACGTCGATCGGCTCATTCCACGCCTGTCCGAAATCATGGAACGCGCGATGAAAGCGCAGGCGTCCGCGAGCACGATCGCCGAGCGGCTCGAGCACGAGCGCCAGCGCATCCAGCTGGCCGGCGGCGGCGTGATCGATCGCGTCGCCTGGCAGGCGGATGCCAAGCGGCTGGAGGGGCTGACGGACGCCGTACGGCACGCGCTGGCCGAGATCGCCGACATGGGCGGGGTGACGAAGGACATCGGTCTCGGCCTCGTCGATTTCCCGCACGTGCGCGCCGGGCGGACGGTGAACCTGTGCTGGAAATTCGGCGAGGATGCCGTGCGCCACTGGCACGGGCTCGACGAGGGCTACGCGAACCGGAGGCCGCTCTGAGCGCGCGGTACGCCGCCATCTTCTTCGATCTGTTCGACACGCTCGTCCATTTCGATCGCGAGAAGCTGCCGACTGTCGAGATACGGGGCAAGGTCGTGCGCTCCACCGCCGGCTGCTTGCACGAGCTGCTGCAGGCGCACGCGCCCGGCGTGACGCTGCCCGCCTGCTACGACGCGCTGCTGGCGAGCTGGCAGGAAGCCGAGCGGCAGCGCGCCATCGATCACCGCGAGGTGGCCGCACGGCAGCGCTTTCATGATTTCTTCGCGCGGCTCGACCTCGAGCCGGCGCCGGCGGTGGTCCAGGCGCTGATCGACGCTCATCGCGCGGCGCTCGCGGCGGCCGCAACGTTCCCGGCACACTACGGCTCGCTGTTGCGACGCCTGGCGAAAACCCATCGGCTCGCCGTCGTCTCGAACTTCGACTACAGCCCGACCGCGCTGGCGATTCTCGACGCCGCCGGCGTCCGCAACCTCTTCGCGGCCGTGGTCGTGTCCGACGCGGTCGGCTGGCGCAAGCCGCGTCCCGATATCTTCCGGCACGCCATCGACGCGACCGGCGCCGATCCGGCGCGCACGCTGTTCGTCGGCGACAAGGTCGATCTCGACGTGGCCGGCGCCCACCTGGTCGGCATGGACGCCGCGTGGATCAACCCGGACGGCGAGCCATTGCCGGCGGGCGTCCGGCCGCCGGAGTACGAGATCCGCGATCTCGCCGAGCTCGAGCCGATCGTCGCCGCCGCTCGCTCCTGAACCCGAGGGCATGCCATCTGCATCTCAAGCGGCGAGGGAGGAGAATCACGATATGTCCGCGGTGCGCAAAGTCATTGTCATCGGCTCCGGCCCGGCCGGCTACACGGCGGCGATCTACGCCGCCCGGGCCAACCTCGCGCCAGTCCTGATCTCCGGCGTCCAGGCCGGCGGTCAGCTGATGCTGACCACCGCCATCGAGAATTACCCCGGCTTCGCCGATGGCATCGATGGCCCCGACCTGATGGAGACCATGCGCAAGCAGGCGGAGCGATTCGGTACCGAGATCATCGCCGACGACGTGACGGCCGTTGACTTTGCGCGCCGACCGTTCGTGGTGCGCACCGCCGATCACGCGTGGGAGGCGGAGACGGTGATCATCGCCACCGGCGCCACCGCGAAGCTGCTGGGTCTGCCGTCCGAGCGCGCCTTGGTGGGACGCGGCGTCTCCACGTGCGCGACCTGCGACGGATTTTTCTTCAAGGACCAGAACATCATGGTCGTTGGCGGCGGCGACACCGCCATCGAAGAGGCGCTGTACCTGGCGCGGCTCGGCCGCAAGGTGAGCGTCGTGCATCGGCGCGACACCCTGCGCGCCTCGAAGATCATGCAGGAGCGCGCGTTCGCGCATCCCAAGATCGAGTTCGTCTGGAACGCCGAGGTGGTCGAGGTGAAGGACCCGGCGGCCGGCAAGGTTCGTGGCGTCGTCCTGCGTGATACGAAGACCGGCGCGCTCACCGAGCGGCCCGTGGACGGGCTCTTCATCGCCATCGGCCACGAGCCCAGCACCGCCCTCTTTCGCGGGCAGATCGAGCTGCTGCCGAACGGCTACGTGAAGGTGCAGCCGGGCACGACGCGCACCTCGGTGCCCGGCGTCTTCGCGGCCGGCGACGTGCAGGACTTCACGTACCGTCAGGCCGTGACGGCCGCTGGCACGGGATGCATGGCGGCGCTGGAGGCCGAGCGCTTTCTGGAGGGTTGACGTCAGGTTCCGACGCGGAGCGTGGCGCCGAGGTCGCGCAGCAGCGCGATCGTCGACAGGTACGACAGCCGTCCCGTGCGCGGGTTCTCCGACGGGACGTTCTCCACTTCGATCCGCAGCGCACCGAACTCGCCCTCGATGCGGATACGGTGAGTGTTGCGCGTGAGGCCGGGCACCGCGTAGATCTTCGTGCGCGTTCGCTCGGGCCCGATGCCGGCGAGCGACAGCGCCGCGAGGACGTTCACGTTGGCGGGGAAGGCACGACAGGCCTCGGTGGCGGGCCCCTCGAAGATCAGCGTTTCCTCCCGGATGGCGTCGAGGTCGATCTTCTGCTCGACGATCCAGGGGGCGCCGGCCAGGCCCTCCGGCGGCTTGCGCGTTTCCATGCTCACCGAGCTGACGGCGCCGACCGCACCGCCCTTGACGCCGTCCAGACCCGCGATGGCCCCCGACGGCACGAGAATGCGTGCGCCATGGCGCGCGGCCAGCTCCATCCAGTCACGGCGGCCGAGCAGGGCGCCGCACGACAGCACCACCAGATCGCGGCCGGCGGCGAGCGTCTTCGGCGCGATCTCGGCGAGGTGTGCTTGTGTCGAGGTTTCGACGACCACGTCGGACGCCTCGATGAGCGCGTCGAGCGTCGAGAATGGCACCGGCCGCTCGAGCGTCGCGAGGAAGGCCTCGCCGGCATCGCGACGACGGGTGGTGGCGGCGACGAGCGCGACGCCGGGCAGGCCGCCATCGAGGGCACGGCAGACGTGACGGCCGATGACGCCGAGCCCGACGACGCCGACGCGCCGCGGTCCGCGCGCGTTCGCGGCTGCGCTCATGGCGGCGTGAATGGTATCATGCGGCACGTTGACGTCAGCGAGCGCGTTGCGGCAGCCGCTCGAGCGGCTCTACCGGGAGTTCGATTACGACGCGCGCCTCGGGCGCGACGCCATCCAGTTCCCCCTCCGCTATCCGGATCCTGCCGACCGTGAGGTCGTGTCGCTGCTCACCGCCTGTCTCGCGTACGGTCGTGTCGATCTCTTCGGCCGCCAGCTCGAGCGCGCGCTCGCCGCGATGGGGGCGTCGCCTGCGGCGTTCGTCCGGGACTTCGATCCCGGACGCCAGGCCCGCGCGTTCGACGGCTTTCTGTACCGCTTCAACCGCCCGCGCGATCTGGTGGCGTTCTGCGTCGCCGCCCGCGACGTGCTCGCTCGTCACGGCACACTCGAGAAGTGCTTTCTGGCCGCCGATCGCGAGCGGTGCGGGCCGATCGGCCCGCCGCTCGAGCGGTTCGCGCGCGCCTTCCTCGACGCGGACCTCGGCGAGGTCTTTCCCCGCGGCCGGCTCTCACGGGGCTATCGTCATCTCTTCCCGCTGCCGTCGGCCGGGGGCCCGTGCAAGCGCCTCCTCCTGTACATGCGCTGGATGGTGCGGCGCGAGCCGCCGGACTTCGGCCTCTGGCCGGGGGTCTCGCCGGCCCGGCTGCTGATGCCCGTGGACACGCACGTCGAGAACATGAGCCGCGCCATCGGCCTCACGCGGCGGCGCTCGCGCAACTGGAAGATGGCCGAGGAGATCACCGCACGGCTGGCCGCCGTCGACGCGTCCGATCCCGTGAAGTACGACTTCGCGCTGTGTCACAAGCGCATGTCGGGCGATTGTCTCGATCGCCGTGATGTCGCCGTGTGCACGCCCTGCGGCCTCCGCGGAATCTGCCGGCACTGGACGCGGCGGCGCGCGTGACCGAGATTACCGGTCTCCTGCTCGGCGGGTTGATCGTCGTGCTGGCGGTGGTGGCGTGGACGCTCTTGTCCACGCGGCGTGAGCTCTCGGAGCTGCGCACGCGCGCGGCGGCGCCGGATACGACGGCGCCGATGCTCCAGCAGCAGATCGAGGCGGTGCGCAGGGAAGGACGCGACGGTCAGGACGGCCTTCGCCGCGAGGTGAGCGCGATGGCGATCGCCGTGAAGGACGAGCTGAACGTGCTGCAGCGGCAGGTGGCATCCGAGCTCAAGTCGGTGACCGGTGAGGTGACGCGGCAGCTCCAGGAGGGCATGACGCTCATCCAGGGCACGCAGGCCCTGATGGGCCAGCGCCTGGACGCCACCGCGCGCGTGGTGGGCGACGTGCAAGGCACGCTCGGCAAGCTCGGCGAGGCGACGCAGCGTGTGGTGGAGATCGGGCGCGACATCCAGGGGCTCGAGCAGGTGCTGAAGTCGCCCAAGGTCCGCGGCGGCCTCGGCGAGACGCTGCTCGAGCAGCTGTTGGCGCAGATGCTGCCGCGCGAGCACTGGGCGATGCAGCACGGGTTCCGCAGCAGCGAGAAGGTGGACGCGGTCATCCGCATCGGCGAGCGCCTGGTTCCCGTCGACGCGAAGTTCCCGCTCGAGAACTTCCGACGGATTCTGGAGGAGCCGGAGGAGGAGCGGCGGCGACCGCTGCGTCGGGCCTTCACGCGCGACGTCAAGCTGCGCATCGACGAGATCGCGAAGAAATACATCCTCCCCGACGAGGGCACCTACGACTTCGCGCTCATGTACGTGCCGGCCGAGAACGTCTACTACGAGATCACGGTGCGGCAGGAGGACGACGAGGAGGCCATCGCCGCCTACGCCCTCTCGCGCCGCGTGGTGCCTGTCTCACCGAACACGCTCTTCGCCTACCTTCAAGTGATCATTCTCGGCCTCCGCGGCCTCCGGATCGAGGCCAACGCCCGCGAGATCCAGAACGACCTGGCCCGCCTCGGCGGCGACCTCGCCAAGGTCCGCGAGCCGCTCGGCAAGGTCGGCACCCACCTTGGCAACGCGCAGAAGCAGTTCGAGGAAGCCCAGCGTGCGATGGAGCGCTTCGACACGCGCCTCGAGGCGATCGGCAAGAAAGGCGGGGGCCACGGCCCGCCCCAACCGGAGCTTCCTGGGACCTAGGAACCTGTCGGAGAAAAGAGGGGCGACACGGCTCCGCCGGGGCGCCCCGAACGTTGGGGCTTTGGGGGCCATTTCGGGGCCCCCATGTTCAACTAGTCGCGTCGCGGTTCGAGCGGCGCCTGTGCCGCCGCAACCGTCGAGGGCCCCTTCGATTACTTCACGCTGCCCGCCGTCAGTCCGCTGACCAGGTAGGGTTCGATCACGGCGAAGAGCACGATCACCGGCACGATGGCGAGGATCGAGGCGGCGAACAAGAGATTCCAGTGCTGGACGTACGCGGTGACATAGGACGTCAGGGCGACGGTCAGCGGCTTCATGTCGGCGTCGGTCATCAAGGTCAGGGCCACGATGTACTCGTTCCACGCGGCGATGAAGGCGAAGATCGCCGCGGTGACGATGGCCGGCCGGGCGAGCGGCAGCACGATGCGTACGAGCGCGCCGAGACGACTGCAGCCGTCGACCTCGGCCGCCTCCTCGAGCTCGCGCGGGATGGACGCGAAGAAGGCGCGCAGGATCCAGACCGCGAAGGCGAGGTTGAAGGCGGCGTTGGTGAGGATGAGCGCCGCCGACGTGTTGACGAGGCCGAGCTCGAAGAACTCGCGATAGAGTCCCACCACGAGCGTGGTCGGCGAGAACATCTGCGTCACCAGCACGAGAAAGAGAAACGCGCTGCGTCCGCGGAAGCGCTGTCGCGCGGTGTGATAGGCGGCCGGGATGGCCGCCGCCACCGCCAGCACGGTGGAGGCGAGCGCAACGGTGACGGAGATGCGCACGGCCGCGCGGAACGCGGGGTCGCGCACGACGTCGAGAAGGTTCTCTGGCCGCCAGACGTGCGGCAGAAACCGCGGCGGCGAGGCGCGCAGCTCGGCGGCCGGCTTCAAGGCGTCGAGCAGCATCACCAGGTAGGGCGCCACGAAGCAGGCGGCCACGGCGAGGCCGGCGACGCTCAGCGCGCCCCGGCGCAGCGCGCACGGCGCCCTCACGCCTCCGCGTCCTGCCACCGCACGGTGCGCAGGTAGACGAGCACCGCGATCAGTACGAGGCCGACGTTCAGCACGCCGAGCGCGGCCGCCAGCCCGACGTCGCGGAGCGCGCTCTTGAACGCGATCTTGTAGAGGTAGGTGACCATCGTGTCGTGGGCAATCCCCGGATTGCGGTCGTTGAGCGTCCACACGATCGGGAACGAGTTGAAGACGTAGATCAGGTTCAGCACGGTGGCCACCAGCAGGGCGGGGGCGAGCAGCGGCAGCGTGACCGACCGATATGTTTGCCAGCCCGAGGCGCCGTCGAGCCGCGCCGCCTCGTAGACGTCGCCCGGGATGGTCGCCAGCCCCGCCAGCAGCACGTACGTCGTGAAGGGCAGCGATACGAACACGCCGACGGCGATCATGGCGCCCATGACCGTCGTATCGTCGCCGAGCCAGTCGACCGGCCCTCCAAGCACGCCGAGGGATACGAGGAGGTGATTGAGCGCGCCGAAATAGTAGTCGTAGACCCAGACGAAGAGCTTGGCGGTGACGATGAGCGAGGCGGCCCAGGGCACGATCACCGCCCAGCGGACGAGCCGCCGACCGGGGAAGCTCGTCTCGAGCAGCTGCGCCAGCACGAGCGAGATGACGATGGTGATCCCCACCACGGCCGTGACCCAGACGAGCGTGTTGGCGAGCACGGTCACGAGCGCGTCCTGCACGAACAGACGGCGGTAGTTCAGGAGACCGACGGTGCCTTGATGCAGGCCGGTCACCGAATACCGGCTGACGGAGGCGCGGACGAGCTCGACGGCGGGATAGACGACGACGGCGGTGATGAGCGCGAGCGCCGGGCCGAGCCAGAGCAGTGCCTGCCAGCCGCCGGCCGCCCGTGCGCTCCTTACCGGCGTTCCTCCGCTGCCGCCGTCGCGCGCTGCTGGAGGCCGTCGAGCACCTGCCGCGGGTTGCCTCCCGGCTGCACGGCGAGCCCGATGTTCTGCTGCACGTCGAGCTTCACCTTGTCCCACACGGGATCGCTGGTCGGAGCGAGTCGCGCTCGGGGCAGCGCGTCGAGATACGGCCGGAGCTTCGCGTCGCCGCTCATGCGCGCCACGCCGCTCTTCGTCACCGGCAGGAAACCCTCCGCGCTGATCCAGCGCGTGATGTTGTCGGGCTGGTAGTAGAGCTCCAGGAACTGGCGCACGGCGTCGCGGTTTCCTGGCTTCTTGAACGCCATCAGGTAGTCCTCGACGCCGAGCGTGACCGCATCGCGCTCGTTGGTCGGCATCGACGTGACGCCATAGTCGACCTTGCCCTCCGCGTCGAGCTGGGCGGCCAGCGGGCTGAACCCGATGACCATGCCGACCTTGCCGTCCTTGAACAGCTGGAAGGCGCCGTCGGTGCGGTTGGTCTTGCCGGGATTGACCTGGGTCACGCGGTGGCGGTTGGCGAGATCGGCCAGGAACTGCAGCGTCTGGACGTTGCGCTCGCTGTTGATCGACCACCGATCGCCGGTCTTCCAGTCGCCGCCGTTGTTCCACATCCAGATCGACCACTCGGCCTGCGCCTCTTCCGGACCGAGCGGCAGCGCGTAGCCGATGAGCCCGGGGCCGCTGTCACGGATCCGCGTGGCGACCCGCACCAGCTCGTTCCACGTCCGCGGCGGCGCCTCCACGCCGGCCTCGGCGAACAGGCGCTTGTTGTAGAAGAACGCGCGGGCGCTGGCGAGGATAGGGAACCCGTAGAGCGTGCCGCGGAATTCGCCGCCCTGGGCGAACGCGGGCAGGAAATCGGCGCGCGTCTGCGCCGACAGCACCTCGTCGGCCGAGTAGAGCAGCCCGTCGCGCGCGTAGCTCGAGAACGAGTTGAGGTTGAGCACGTCGGGCGGCTGGTTGTTCTGGATCATCGTCGTGACCTGCTGGTCGATCGAGTTCCAGTCGATGACCTGCAGGTCGACCTTCGTGCCGGTCCGCTTCGCGTAGTCGGCGGCGAGCGCCTGCCAGAACGGTTTCGTGTGGTCCTTGCTGTAGTCGGCGATGACGACCTTCAACGTCGCGGCGTCGGGGCCGCGACTGCAGCCGCCGAGGACGAGCGCCAGACAGGCCGCGAGGCTGAGGAATGCCATCAGAGGCCGGCGCGGAGCCATCGCTGCCGGCAGGCTATGGGAGCGAGGGGGCCTGCGTCAAGTTGCGCGATGGTGCGTGGTATAGTCGCGATATGACGAACATCCCCATCCAGGTCTACGGCATCAATCTCCTCGTCAAGATGATGGCCGAAGCGCCTGCCGACATCCGTGTCAACTGCCCGAAGGGCTCGCCGATCCGGTACGGCGCGGTGATGGCCCGCGGCGACGGCTTCGACGAGGGCGCCAATGCCTTCCGCGAGATGCCGGAGCTCAAGACGGTGGTCGCCTTCGAGGAGAGCGCGGAGGAGGTCGAGGGGCACTACTTTTACATCGCGCTCGAGGAGTACCGGGTGATCCGGCTCGATTCCGTGATCCTGTCCTTCCCGCACGAGTAGTTGCCGGACACGGTGGTGATCCGGTGTCCGCGCTCAAGTCCGCGCTCGCCCGCGTCGATCCCGACGAGCTGATCGCGCTCACGCGCGATCTCATTCGAATCCCGAGCGTCGTGCGAGCGGGCGATCCCGGGGCCACGGAGGCCGCGGTAGCCGCGCACGTCGAGCAGTGGTTCCAGCAGGAAGGCTTCGACGTCGAAGTGCAAAGGGTGGCGCCCGGGCGGCCGAACGTGCTCGCCCTCTACGGCGACCGCGCGGCCGGCCCCACGCTTCTGCTCGAGGGACACACCGACGTCGTGACCGAGGGCGACCCCGCGCTGTGGAGTCATCCGCCGTTCGACGCCGACCTGGTGGACGGCCGCATCTACGGCCGCGGCGCGGCCGACATGAAGAGTGGCCTCGCGGCCGCCATGATTGCCGCGGCGGTGCTGAAGCGCAGCGGCGCGCGACTCGGTGGCCGGCTGGTGGTCGGCGCCCTCGTGGACGAGGAGGGCGACATGCTCGGCGTGAAGCATCTGGTGGGCACCCCGCTCGGGCGCGAGCTGACGGCGGCCATCATCTGCGAGCCGGAGCAGAACGAGCTGTGCCTCGAGCAGCGGGGCGTGGTGTGGGCGCGGGTCACCGCGCGCGGGCGCATGGCGCACGGCGCCATGCCGGAGGCCGGCGTCAACCCGATCGTCGCGCTCGCCGCGCTCGTGCGCGAGGCGCCGCGACTCGAGCGCCGTCTGCGGCTGCTCTGCGCGCGGAGCCGCTATCTCCGCCCGCCCACGGTGACACCGACCGTCATGCGGGCGCCGCTCAAGGGGGTGCCGCAGTCGAACGTCATTCCTGCGCAGGCCCAGGCCACCCTCGACGTTCGCCTGACGCCCGGCCCCGACGCCGACGCCGTGGCCAAGGAGCTCGACGAAGCCTGCCGCCGCGCCGCTGACGCGTGTCCCGGCGCGACGGTCGAGTGGGAGCCGATCAACGGCTTTCGGCTGGCCACGCAGGTCGACCGCACGGAGCCGCTCGTGCGCGCGATGGCGCGCGCCGTGCGACGGGCCACCGGCAATCCGCCGCGCTACGGCGGCGTGCCCGGCTCGACCGACGGCACTATTCTCCGAATGGAGCTCGGGATTCCGATCGTGACCTGCGGTCCGGGCAACCGCCTGATTCCCCACCAGGTCGACGAATACGTGGAGGTCGGTGAGCTCATCGACGCCGCGCGCATCTACGTGGCCACAGGGCTCGCGTACCTCGCGCCGTGAGCGCGCTCGCCCCGCAGCTGCGTCGGGTCGAGGCGTTTCCGCTGGAGCACGAGGGGCAGCGGTTCCTCGCCCTGCGTGACCCGGCCGGCTACACGGAGTCGGTGATCATGATCCCCCTCGCGCTCCTCGAGGTCGTCTCGCTCTTCGACGGCGAGCACGACATCGCCGACATCCAGGCAGCCGTGATGCGCCAGCGCGGCGAGCTGATCGACTCGGCGCAGATTCGCGAGCTGGCGGGCGCGCTCGACGAGCACGGGTTTCTCGAGGGCGCCGCCTTCGAGGCGCGGCGCGCACGCATGGACCGCGACTTTCTCGAGCGGGCGCGGCGACCGGCCTCGCACGCGGGCGGCGCGTATCCCGAGGAGCCGGCCGCGCTGCGCGCGATGATGGACGGCTTCTTCGCGCCGCCGGCCGGGCCCGGGCCGATCAATGGCACTGCCCCCGGCCCACCGGTCAGCGCGCTCATCGCACCGCACATCGATTTTCATCGTGGCGGCCCGGCGTACGCGTGGGGCTACCGCGACCTCGCGGAGCGCTGCGACGCGGATCTGTTCGTGATCTTCGGCACCTGTCACGCCGGCATGGCCGATCCATTTGCGCTCACGCGGAAGGATTACGATACGCCGCTCGGCCCCGCGCCGGTCGATCGCGACTTCGCGGAGGCACTGGCCACGCGCGCTGGTGGCGACGCCTTCGCTTCCGAGCTCGCGCATCGCAGCGAGCACTCGATCGAGTTCCAGGCGGTATTCCTGCGCTATCTCTTCGCCGGCCGTCGGGAGATCAGCGTCGTGCCGGTGCTCACGTCGTTCGTGCACGAGGCGATGCTGAAGGGCCAGCGTCCGGAGGACGACCCGCGCGTCGCGCGGTTCCTCGACGCGCTCCACGACACCGTGGCCGCCTGCGGACGGCGCGTCGCCTATGTGGCGGGCGCCGACCTGGCCCATGTCGGCCCACGCTTCGGCGACGCCGAGCCGCTCTCGCCGGCTGCGCTGACGCAGCTCGGCGCCAACGACCGCGCCACGCTGGCGACGATCGAGGCCGGCGACGCCGAGTCCTTCTTCGAGGACTCCGCCCGCGATGGCGATCGGCGGCGCATCTGCGGACTGTCACCGATCTGGACGCTGCTGCGCGCCAACGGTGGCCGCGCGGGTGTCCTGCGGCAGTACGGACAGTGGCCGGATCCCCAGGCCGTCGTCACGTTTGCGAGCGTGGTGTTCTGATGGCCACGCCGCCCGCGGAGTGGAAGCTGCCCGAGCTGCGGATCGACGTCGACGGTGAGTGGCTCGACGGCGGCGTGCAGGTGACGCATCCGGGAATCCTGGCCAACCTGCGCTCCAACCTGCGCAAGGACGCGCAGGGCTACTTCATCCAGACGCGCGTACGGATTCCGGTCCGCGTGGACGACGCGCCGTGGATCGTGAGCCGCCTCGAGCGCCGCGGCGACCGTCTCCACGCCTTCCTCAACGACGGGAGCGAGGAGTCGATCGATCCGGCGACCTTGCGCCTGGGAGCGGGTGACGTGCCGTACTGCGCGGTGAAGGACGGCGCCTTCGAGGCGCGCCTGTCGCGCGCGGCGACGTTCCAGCTGTGGGCGCTGGCGGACTACGACGAGGTCTCCGGACGCGGCGCCCTGCGTCTCGGCGGTCGCGAGTTCCCGCTCGCCCGCGCGTCCTGACCGCGGAGTATCCTGACCGCCATGCACGTCGCGGCCGTGCTGATGCGCATGCTCCGGGCAGCGGGGGTCCAGTACCTCTTCGGCAATCCCGGCACCACGGAGCTGCCATTCCTCGATGCGCTGGACGGCTCGGACATCGACTACGTGCTCGCCCTCCAGGAGGCGACGGCGGTGGCGGCCGCGGACGGCTACGCGCAGGCGAGCGGGCGCCTGGGTGTCGTCAATCTCCACGTCGCGCCCGGTGTCGGCAACGGCCTCTCGATCCTGCACAACGCCAGCCGCGCGCGCTCGCCGCTCCTCGTCACCGCGGGACAGCAGGACACGCGACTGCTGCTCGGCGACCCCATCCTTGCCGCCGACCTCGTCCAGATGACCGAGCAGTTCACCAAGTGGTCGCACGAGATCCGTTCGGCCGCGGAGGCGCCGCTGGCACTCCGGCGCGCCATCGCGCTGGCGCTGACGCCGCCGACGGGGCCGGTGTTCCTCGCGCTGCCGATGGATTTGATGAGCGAGAGCGTGGATGCCGACGTCGTGGGGCCGTCGGCGGCCGGCGCGCGGCCGGAGCCATCCCGCGAGGACATCGACCGTGCGGCGACGCTGCTGGCGGCGGCCAAGGCGCCCGTGATCGTGGCCGGCGACGGCGTGGCGCGGGCCGGCGCACGCGCGGAGCTCGTGGCGCTCGCCGAGCAGCTGGGCGCAGCCGTGCACGGCGAGCCGATCCACCGGCGGCTGAGCTTTCCGGCGGATCATCCGCTCTGGCGCGGCGGCCTGTTTCCGGCCGCCGCGAGCGTCAGGAAATCTCTGGAGCGCGCGGACGGCGTGCTGATCGTCGGCGCCAGCGTGTTCACGTGGCTGTTTCATACACCGGGCGCGCCGTTCCGTGACGGCGTCCCAGTCGTGCAGCTCGACGCGGACGCGCGCGAGATCGCGAAGAGCTACGCGGTGAGTCTCGGCATCGTGGCCGACGTGCGCGCCGGGCTGCGCGCCCTTCATGCCGCGCTGGCCGCACGTCTCGGCCACGCCGAGCGCGGGGCGGCCGCCGAGCGTGCGGCGGCGCTCGGACGCGCGCGCGCGGAGCACGCGCGACGGCTGGCCGGCGACGCGTCGGCGGCCGCCGGCCGCACGCCGATCTCGCCGGCGTTCCTGATGCACACGCTCGCCGAGGCGCTCCCGGACGACGCCGCGATCGTCGACGAGTCGGCGTCGTCGTTGCCGTACGTGCTGCGGCATCTGCCGTTCGGACCGCGCGCGGAGTTCTTCGGCAGCAAGACGGGAACGCTCGGCTGGGCGATGGGTGCCGCCGCCGGCGTGCAGCTCGCATGGCCGGAGCGCACGGTGGTGGCGACGATCGGCGACGGCTCGGTGATGTACGCGCCACAGGCGCTGTGGACGGCCGCGCGATACCGGCTGCCCATCACCTATGTGGTCGTCAACAACGCCTCGTACGCCATCTTGAAGTCGGGCATGGTGACGCTCGGGTTACCGTCGGCCAAGCGCGGAATCTATCCCGGCATGGATTTGATCGACCCGGAGATCGACTACCTTGCGCTCGCCCGCGCCATGGGCGTGCGGGCGACGCGCGTCGAGAAGCCCGGCGACCTGCGCGATGCCCTCGTCGATGCGCTGGCCCGCCGCGGCCCGGCGCTGATCGACGTCGTCATCGATCGCGCGTTTCAGCCGATGCTCTAGCCGACAGGACCTTCAGGCCGGCGAGGTCGCCCGCGGCCAATCGCTGATGGAGCAGCCCGCCTTCTTTCCACGCCTGACACGTGTTGACGAACCACGTGTCGGCCGCGCTCTTCGGGATGTCCTCGTACTCGCGAAACGCTGGGCCGATGGCCTGGCGTACCACCGGCGCCATTGCCTGGATCAGCGCCGTGAGATGCGCGCAGCCCAGCTGTCGGCCGAACCGCTCGTTGACCGCGCGCGTGAAGCCGCGTGCGATCGACAGCCCCACGAGCTGCTGCAGCGGCTCGACGGCGTCCGGACACAGCGAGTACGGATGCGAGGCCATGTCCGCGGTGACCGCGGTGATGACGAGATCCGGATGGCGCACGGCGAGCGTCACGCGCATGTCGTGGATGATCGAGCCGTTGACGGCACCGAACCAGCCGATGCCCGGTCCCTGCGGCCGCTGGTCGACCAGATGTCCGCTGACTTCGAGCAGCGCCTCGCCCGCGCGATGTGCCTTCATCGTGAGCGTGCGCACATGCACCGGCGCGTTATTGTCCACGAATCTCCTTGAGCGCGCGCAGCATCTCTTCGTGGATCACGCCGTTGGTGGCGAGCAGCGTCGGCGCGTCGACCTCGAGCGCGCCGCCGTCGATGCCGGTGATGCGTCCGCCGGCTTCCTCGACGAGCACAGCACCGGCCGCGACGTCCCAGGCGCCCAGGCGCAGCTCCCAGTAGCCGTCGAAGCGCCCGCACGCGACGTAGGCGAGATCGATCACGGCCGAGCCGAGTCGCCTGACGGCGCGTGCACGCAGGCTGAAGGCCGCGTACTCTGCGAGGTTCGTGTCCCGCGTCTCGCGGATGTTGTAGGGGAAGCCGGTCACGAGCAGACTCTCGCCGACGGCGGCGGCGGTGGACACGCGGATGGGGGTGTCGTTGAGGGTGGCGCCGGCGCCGCGCTCGCCGACGAAGAGCTCGTCACGCGAGGGATCGTAAACGACGCCGAGCACGAGGCGCCGGGCGATCTCGAGCGCGATCGACACACCGAAGACCGGCAGTCCATGCGCGTAGTTGGTGGTGCCGTCGAGCGGGTCCACGATCCAGCGGCGACCGGAGCGCCCGCTCGCCGCGCCCTGCTCCTCGGCCAGGATGGCGTCGTCGGGGAACGCGCCACGGAGCCGCTCGAGAATCAGCGCCTCGGCGCGCTGATCCATCTCCGTGACGAGGTTCGTGGGACTGCCCTTGAAGGCGATGCGCCGGGCGCCGGAGAGCTCGTCGCGCAGGAGACGGCCCGCTGCGCGCGCGGCGTCGACGGCCACGCGGCGCTCGAGCGATGCCATGCTGCGGTGACTCTATCACACGCTCGCTTGACAACCAACGCAGCGTCCCGGAGCATGACGGTGAATGCGTGACGGCGTCCCGGGCAAGCGGATGGTGAGCGCGTTCGGCGGCCGCCATCGTCGCGTGGCCCGAGTGCGTCCCGGCACGCCGCCCGGCACGCTGCTCGCCGACGCCGCCGCCGGTCCCAGTCAGATCTCGGTCCTCACATGGACGCGTGCCGACGTCCGCTACGACCAGGTGCCGAACGTCGAGGCGGCGCTGGCCAGGATCACGCCCGGCACCATGACGTGGATCAACATCGACGGTCTCGGCGACGTCGGCACGCTGGCGAAGCTCGGCGAGCGCTACGCGCTGCATCCGCTCGCGCTCGAGGACGTGGTGAACGTGCCGCAGCGGCCGAAGGTCGAGCGCTACGACAAGCACATGTTCGTCGTCATGCGCACGATGCGGCTGGCCGACGGCGTCATGGTGGAAGAGCAGGTGAGTCTCTTCTTCGGCACCGACTGGCTGATCACGGCCCAGGAGCGGCCCGACGGCGACTGCTTCGGCACCGTGCGCGAGGCGATTCGCGCCGGCCGCGGCCGCGCACGCGAGAGCGCGGCCGACTACGTCGCCTACCTGCTGCTCGACGCGGTGGTCGACGCGTACTTCCCCGTCATCGAGCACTTCGGCGAGCGCATGCAGGCGCTCGAGACGGAGGCGCTCGCCGATCCCGACCAGGCCGTGCTGGTCGACATGCAGCGCCTGCGACACGAGCTGCTGGCGCTGCGGCGCGCAGTCTGGCCCATGCGGGAGGAGGTCGGCATCCTGCTGCGCGAGGAGTCGGCGCCGATCACGCCGGAGACGCGCGTGTTCCTTCGCGACGTGTACGACCACGCCGTGCAGGCGCTGGAGATCGTCGAGTCCTTGCGCGAGACGGCGGTGTCCGTGATGGAAGTCTATCTCTCCGTCCAGAACCAGCGGCTGAACGAGATCATGAAGGTGCTCACCATCATCGCCACCCTCTTCATCCCGCTCACGTTCATCGCGTCGATCTACGGCATGAACTTCCGCCACATGCCCGAGCTCGACTGGCGCTACGGCTACGCGTGGGCGCTTGGTCTCATGACGGTCACGGCGGTGCTGCTCATCGCGTACTTCCGCCGAAAGGGCTGGTGGTGATGCGCATCGCGGTGGTGGGGGCGGGCGGTGTCGGCGGGTACTTCGGCGCCAAGCTCGCGCGCGCCGGCGAGTCGGTGCTGATGCTCGCGCGCGGCCCGCACCTGGCCGCGATCCGGCGCGATGGACTGCGCGTGCGGTCGGCGCCCGAGGGCGAAAGCCTGGCCAAGGTCGAGGCGGTCGACTCGTTCGCCGGCCAGCCCGCGGTGGACATGGCGCTCTTCTGCGTCAAGTCGTTCGACACCCGCGCCGCCGCCGAGGCGCTGCGGCCCGTGCTCGGACCGTCGACGGGCGTGGTGTCGCTGCAGAATGGCGTCGACAACGAGGAGACCATCGACGAGGTGCTGGGACGTGGCGTGGCCCTCGGCGGCGCCGCGTATGTGTTCGCTGGCATCGACTCGCCGGGCGTCATCCGCCACACGTTCGCCGGCCGCATCGCTTTCGGCGAGCTCGACGGTCGGGTCAGCGAGCGCGCGACACGTCTGCGTGATGCGCTCGCCCACGCCGGCGTTCCTGTCGACCTCGTGACCGACATCCGACGGGTCCTGTGGGAGAAGTACCTGCTCATCAGCGCCCAGGCCGGCATGACGGCGCTCTCGCGGTGCCCGGCCGGCGTGCTGCGCGAGACACCGGAATCCTGGCGGATGTATCGCCTCATTCTCGAGGAGCTGGCGGCGGTGGCGCGGGCGGCGGGGGTGACGCTGTCGCAGGACGTCGTCGACGTCGTCCTGAAGCAAGCGGCGGCCATCGCGCCCGGCGCGTATTCCTCGCTGCACGACGATCTCATCCAGGGCAAGCGTCTCGAGCTCGAAACGCTCCACGGGCACGCCGTGCGCCTCGGTGAGCGCCACGGCGTGCCGACGCCGATGGTGTTCGCCGTCTACGCCGCGCTGAAGCCGCACGTCGCGGGGAGGCGCGGCTGAGAGGACCGGCGCGCGCCGTCGTCCGCTACGCCGGGCGATATCGCGCGCGCTACGCCGCCGGCGCGCTGTGCCTCATCGCGGCGACGGGCTTCTCGCTGGCGATCCCGTGGACGGTGAAGCAGGCCATCGATGCGCTGCAAAACGGCGGCGACGCGATGGGGTCCTACGTCGGGTTGATTCTCGTCCTGGCCGCGGCCAACGGCGCCGCACGGTTGGCGTCGCGCTTCGCCATCGTCGGCGCCGCCCAGCGCGTGGAAGCCGATCTGCGTGACGCGCTCTACGGCGCGTACCAGTCGTTCGCGCCGGAGTTCTACAATCGTCACTCCACCGGCGAGCTCATGACGCGCGCGTCGAGCGACGTCAGCGCCGTGCGCAGTCTCCTCGGCTTCGGCTTCGTGAGCCTGGTGGGGACGGCGATGGCCTTCATCGGCGCCATCGCCGCCATGCTCGCCGTTGATCCCTGGCTGACCCTCTGCGCGATGGCGCCGTTACCGGTCCTGGTGACGCTGGCGCGACGCTTCAACACCGAGCTGCACGCGCGCACGGAGGCGATGCAGGAGCAGCTCGGCGTGCTGTCCGGCCGTGTCCAGGAGACGCTGGCCGGCATGGCGGTGGTGCGCGCCTACACCCTCGAGTCGCGAATGGCCGCTGCCTTCGCCGCCGACAACCGGGCGCTGCTCGATCGCAGCGTCTCGCTGGCGGCGATCCAGGCGCGGTTCACGCCGCTCATGTCGCTGATCGCCGGCGTCGGGGTGCTGATCGTGCTGTGGGTCGGCGGTCTGAGCGTGGTCCAGGAGCGCATCACGCTCGGCGCGCTGGTCGCGTTCAACGGCTATCTCGCGTATCTCGCGTGGCCGACCGTCGCGCTCGGTCTGACGCTGTCGGTGGTTCGGCGCGGGCTGACGTCGGTGGCGCGCATCGAGGAGATCGTGCAGGCGCGCCGATCGACGGAGCCCGCCGGTCCGCCGCTCGCGGAGTCGCCCTCGATTCGCTTTTCGGGTCTCACATTCGCCTATCCGGGGCGGCCGGCCGTGCTGAGCGACATCGACCTGGACGTGGCGCCGGGTGAGGTGGTGGCCGTGGTGGGCCCGACCGGAAGCGGCAAGAGCACGCTCGGTCTGCTGCTGTCGCGGCTCTGGCCGCCGCCGCCGGGGACGGTCTTCGTATGCGGCCACGACGTCACGCGCGTGCCGCTCGGCACGCTGCGCGCGACCGTCGGCTGGGTGCCGCAGGAAGCGTTTCTCTTCTCCCGCTCGATCGACGACAACGTGAGCCTCGGCCGCGACGGCGTCGACGGCGAGACGGTGCGCGCGGCGGCCGCCGTCGCCGCGATCGACGAGGAGATCGAGAGCTTTTTCGAGGGCTATCGCACGGTGGTCGGCGAGCGCGGCCTCACCGTCTCCGGCGGCCAGCGGCAGCGGCTCGCGCTCGCCCGCGCGCTTGCCGGCGAGCCGCGGCTGCTCGTCCTCGACGACGTCTTCGCGAGCGTCGACGCCGCGACCGAGGACCGCGTCATCAAGGCGCTCCGCGCGTCCGGGCGGACGATGCTCGTCATCACGCACCGGCTGCGCGTGGCGCAGGTCGCCGACCGCGTGCTCGTCCTCGAGGGCGGCCGCATCGTGGAGCGCGGCACTCACGCCGAGCTCGTGCAGCGCGGCCGGCTGTACGCGCGGCTCTGGCGAATGCAGCAGCTGGAGGAGGAGATCGCCAGTGCGTGACGCCGGCGCCGAGCAGGACGACGTCCTCGGCCGCGCCTTCGACCGGCGGCTGGCGGGGCGTCTCTGGACCGCCGCGCGCCGCGAGCACCGCCTGCTCGCCGCCGCCCTCGCGCTCTTCCCGCTGATCGCGGCCGCCGAGCTCGCTCAGCCGTATCTCCTGAAGGTCGCCATCGACTCGCACATCCTGACCGCCGACTGGGTCGGTCTCGCCGTGACGGCCGGCCTCTATGCGCTGACGCTGGCCGCGCTGTACGCGCTCAGGATGGTCGAGGCGTACCTCATGGCGGTCGCCGGCCAGCGCGTTACCCACGACCTCCGCGGCGCGCTGTTCGGCCATTTGCTGCGGCTCGAAGCGGCGTTCTTCGACCGGAACCCGGTCGGGCGGCTGATGACGCGCGTGCTGAACGACGTCGAGGCGGTGAGCGAGGCGTTCACGAGCGGCCTGCTCGCCATCGTGGCCGACGTCATCACGCTGAGCGGCGTCGTCGCCATCATGCTGTGGATGGACTGGCGGCTCGCTCTGGTGACGTTCGCCATCGTGCCGGTGCTGGCGGGGGCGGCCGCATACTTCCGTCTTCGCGCGCGCGATGCCTACCGCGAGGTGCGGCGGCGACTCGCCGTCCTGAACGGCTTTTTGCAAGAGTCACTGCAGGGCATGACCGTGATCCAGCTATTCGCGCGCGAGCGCCAGGAGCTCGGCGCATTCCGCCGCCTGAACCGCGACTACCGCCGTGCCGTATTTCGGTCGACCGTGTTCGAGGCGTCGCTCTACGCGTCGGTGGAGGCGCTCGGGTCGGTGGCACTCGCGCTCCTCATCTGGTACGGGAGCGGCCAGATCGTCGGCGGCGCGCTCACCTTTGGCGCGCTCGTGGCCTTCATCCAGTACACGAATCGCTTCTTCCTGCCCATCCGCGACCTCGGCGCGAAGTACACCGTGATGCAGGCCGCCATGGCCTCCGCCGAGCGCATCTTCGGCCTCCTGGACCGGGAGCCACGAATCGTCTCGCCAACCGTCGGGAGGGCGACCGCCGCCACGACTATCTCGAACGGGCCACCCACGTCGCTGGCAGAGCGAGCGCCTGTCGCTACAACAGTCCGGCAGCCCGCCATCGAGTTCGACCAGGTCTGGTTCGCCTACGAGGCCGGCGCCCCGGTCCTGACCGACCTGTCGTTCCGCGTCGCTCGCGGTGAGCACCTGGCCATCGTGGGCGCCACCGGCGAGGGCAAGAGCACGTGTGCGCGACTGCTGACGCGGGCATACGATGTCACGCGCGGTCGCATCCTGGTCGAGGGCCGGGACGTGCGCGAGTGGGACCTCGCGCGGCTGCGGCGCCACGTGGGGACCGTGTTTCAGGACACGGTGCTCTTCGCGGGCAGCGTGGCCGACAATCTGCGCGTCGACGGCAACGGCGACGCGGCGATGACGCGCGCCGCGCTCGACGCCGCGCACGCGGCGACGTTCGTGGCCTCGTTACCGGGCGGCCTCGACGAGCCGCTCGGCGAGCGCGGAAGCAAGATCTCCCACGGACAGCGTCAGCTTCTGGCCATCGCGCGAGCGCTCGTGTACAATCCCCCGGTCCTCGTTCTCGACGAGGCGACGTCGAGCGTCGATCCGGAGTCGGAATGGATGATCCGCGAGGGGATGAAGCGCCTGCTGGCCGGCCGGACCAGCGTCACCATCGCCCACCGGCTCTCGACGATCCAGCACGCCGATCGCATCATCGTGCTCCATCGCGGCCGCGTTCACGAGGAGGGCACGCACGTCGAGCTGCTGCGGCGACACGGGCTGTACGCGCGGCTGTGGGAGCTCGGTCAGAGCGCCGCGACGGTGTGAGCTTTCGCGCCGCCGTCTATCGCCTGGTCAGGCGGGTGCCGCGAGGAACGGTGGTCACGTACGGGCAGGTGGCAGTGATGCTCGGCGCTCCACGCTCGGCGCGTGCCGTGGGCGGCGCCATGCGGCGCTGTCCCGATGACGTGCCGTGGCATCGCGTGGTGAACTCGCAGGGCCGGATCAGCCGCCGTCGACGGATGGGATCGATGCTGACGCAGCGTATTCGTCTCGAGCAAGAAGGCGTGCCGATCCACCGCGGCCGCGTGCTGCTCGAGCGCTACCGCTGGGAAAGTAGGAGCGGCCGATGCAACTGGCGCTGAGTCTCAACTATTCGGGCGCGAGCGTAGCGCTCGACATGGACAAGGTGCTCGAAGCGGAGCGGCTCGGCTACGCGTCCGTCTGGACGGCGGAGGCGTACGGCTCCGACGCGGTGACGCCGGCCGCCTGGATCGCCGCGCGGACGACGCGCATCCATGTCGGCACCGGCATCATGCAGATTCCGGCGCGCACCCCGGCCATGACCGCCATGACGGCGATGACGCTCGATGCGCTGTCGGGTGGACGATTCCGCCTCGGGCTCGGCGTCTCGGGTCCCCAGGTCGTCGAGGGCTGGCACGGACAACCGTTTGGCAAGCCGCTCACGAAGACGCGCGAGTACGTCGAGGTCGTTCGTGCGATCTGGAAGCGCGAGCGGCCGCTCGAGTACCGGGGGCAGTACTATCAGATCCCATACGCGGGCGCCGACGCCACCGGCCTCGGCAAACCGCTGAAGTCGATCTTGCACGGCCGCGTGACGCTGCCGATCTATCTCGCCGCGGTGGGGCCGAAGAACGTGGCGCTGGCGGCGGAGATCGCCGACGGCTGGATCCCCGTGTTCTACTCGGCGCGGCGCAGCGCGATGTTTCGCGAGTGGCTCGACGCGGGCTTTGCGCGCGGCGGTCGCACGCGCGAGCAGTTCGACATCATGCCGATGGTGCCGGTGGTGGTGGGGACCGACGCGGCGGCCTGCCGCGCCGTCGTGAAGCCGCGCCTCGCGCTCTACGTGGGCGGCATGGGCGCGCGTGGCCGGAACTTCTACAACGACATCGCGCGCCGCTACGGGTACGAGGCGGCCGCCAAGACGATCCAGGATCTCTACCTCGGTGGTCACAAGGCCGAGGCGGAGGCGGCCGTGCCCGACGAGCTCGTGGACGAGGTCGCTCTCTGCGGACCGCGTGAGCGCATCCGCGAGCGGTTCGCCGAGTGGAAGACGTCGGGCGTGACGACGATCATGGTCGCCGGCGACGCCAACGCCGTCCGCGCGATGGCCGAGCTCGCACTGTAGGAGGCCCGCATGAAATTGAAAGACAAGGTGGCGGTGGTGACGGGCGGAGGGTCGGGGATCGGCGCGGCGAGCGCGATCGCCATGGCCGCCGAGGGCGCGCGCGTGCTCGTCGTCGATCTCAACGAGACGGGCGCCAAGACGACGGTGGCCGTCATCGAGCGCGAGCGCGGGACGGCACTGGCCGTGGCCGCGGATGTCACGCGCGCCGCCGACAACCAGGCGATGGTCGAGCGCGCCGTCGCCGCCTGGGGCCGGCTCGACGTCTTCTTCGCCAACGCCGGCACGCCGCAGTGGAAGACCGACGTCGAGCAGGTGGACGAGAGCGTCTACGACAAGATCTTCGACGTCAACGTGAAGGGCGTGTTCCTCGGCGCGAAGTACGCGCTGCCCGTGATGAAGCGACAGAAGCGCGGCGTCTTCCTCGTCACTGCGTCGACGGCCGGGATCCGACCGCGTCCCGGTGGTCAGGTGTACGCGGCGTCGAAGGGCGCCGTGATCACCCTGACCAAGGCGCTCGCCCTCGAGGTAGCGCCGCATGGCGTGCGTGTGGTGGCCATCTGCCCGGTCGCCACGCACACGCCGATGCTCCCGACGTTCATGGGCAAGCAGCAGGTCGACGCCGAAGGACTCGCGCGCTACGAGGCGACGGTGCCGCTCGGCCGCCTCAACCAGCCGGAGGACATCGCGCGCGCGGCGGTGTTCCTGGCGTCCGACGACGCGGCAATGATCACGGGCAGCACCATCGAGGTCGACGGCGGACGCTGCATCTAGATGCGCGTCATTCCGCTCGCCGCCGAGTCACTCGGCGTCCGTTCGATGGCGACCTATGTCGAGGCCGGCGACGTCGCCATCCTGATCGATCCCGGCGCGACGCTTGCCGCCGCGCGCTACGGGCTGCCGCCGGCCGAGGCCGAGTGGCAGGCGCTGCGCCGCGCAAACGATCGGATCTCCGCCTACGCCGCGCGCGCCAATCTGATCTTCTTGAGCCACTACCACGAGGACCACTATCGCTCGGACCCGGCGATGTACGCGGGGCGGACGGTCATCGCCAAGGAGCCGCGGCGCATGGTCGCCGGCCAGCAGAGCCGTCGCGGTCTCGCGCTGTGGAAGTCGCTCGAGGCCGTCGCCAGGCTGGAGGCGGCGGACGGGTGGCGTCGGCGTGAGCCGCGAGTCGAGCTTTCCGTGTCACCGCCGCTGCCGCACGGCGTGGAGGGCACGCCGCTCGGGTACGTGGTGGCGCTCACCGTCGTCGACACGGCGGAGCGCGAGCGATTCGTCTTCGCCTCCGACGTGCAGGGACCGCTCTCGGCGGTGGCGTCCGGCTGGCTCATCCAGCAGCGACCGACGCTGCTCTATCTCTCCGGGCCACCGTCCTACATCGAGCGCGAGCTGCCGTCGGGCGCGGTCGACCGTGGCATCGAGCAGCTGCTGCGCGTCATCGACGCCACCGGCTGTCGCGTCATCATGGATCACCACGCGCTGCGCGATCCCGCCTTCTCGACGCGCTTCGACCGTCTGTGGCGCACCGGATGCGTCGTCACCGCGGCTGCGCATCTCGGCGTCGAGTCCTCGGCGCTCGAGGCCCGGCGTCGCGCGCTCTGGAGCGAGGTCCGGAAGGCGCCCGCTGCCGCGCGGCCGCCGAGTGCTATCATCGCTCGCACACCGCGTACGTTTGCGAAAAGGGGGAACGCCGAGTGACAGACAACAAGACGCTCAACGTCGGCGACCAGGCCCCGGGCTTCACGCTGAAGACCATCGGGCTCAAAGAGGTCAGTCTCGCCGACTACAAAGGCAAGAATGTCGTCCTGCTGTTCTACCCGCTCGACTGGACACCGGGCTGAAGCAAGTGCATGCCCGCCTTCGATAAGCGCGTCAGCGACTTCGAGGCGGCCAATACCCAGGTGCTGGGTATCTCCACCGATAGCCCCTTCAGTCACGAGAACTGGGCGAAGGCGGTCGGCATCAGCCACTATCCGCTGCTTTCCGATGTCCATCGCAGCGTCGCCAAGGACTACGGCGTGTACTGGCCCGACTGGAACGCCAACAACCGGGCGACGTTCCTCATCGACCGCGGCGGCAAGGTGCGCTGGGTCGAGCGCTACGGCAAGGGCGAGCTGCCCGACCCGGACAAGGTCCTCGCCGAGGTGAAGAAACTCTAGGTCCGCACGGGAGGTCGGACAGCGGTCCGGCCTCCCGTCGTCAATGCCACGCCGCCGAGGACCATGGCGGCGCCAGCCAGCTGCCAGCGACCGACCTCCTCGCCGACGAGCACGGCGGCCATGCCGAGTCCGACGATCGGCGTCACGTTCATGAAGATGGCCGCGCGACTGGGGCCGACGCGCTCCACGGCGGCGTACCAGGAGAGGTGCGCGACGGCGCCGGGGATCGCGTGGTAGAGCAGCACCGCCCACGCGATCGGCGAGGCCAGTCGCGGTCGCGGCGTGAACGGCGCCGTCACCACGGCGAGTGGAATGAGGACGAGCGTGCCGCACACGTAAGCGGCGGCGGTCGTCAGCATCGGTGAGTGACCGACGAGCACCCGCTTGCCGTACACCGTCGCGACCGTCCACCCGGCGAGCGCGAGCAGCGTGAGGAAGTCGCCGAGTCGCATCTGGCCCGGCGCCAGGTCGGCCAGGCGTCCCTCGGTCACCACCAGCAGCACACCGAACATCGAGACTGCGACGCCGACGCGCTGCGTGCGACGCAGACGCTCGCCGAGATAGGCGCGCGCGCCGAGGGCGACCATGATCGGCGCCGTCGCCTGCAAGATGGCGGCGTTGGCCGCCGACGTCGTGTAGATCCCCCAATAGCTGATGTGCGTGGATACGACGAAGCCGGCCGTGCCGAGCACGAAGAACGAGCGGATCGCCTCGGGGCTGAGGGCACGCGCCGCATCGAAGCCCGCGCGGAGCACGAGCGCGCAGAGGAGCACGGCCCCGATGGCGCAGCGCATGGCCGTGAGCAGCGTCGGCGGAATGTCGGCCAGCGCGACCTTCGAGGTGGCCGGGAAGGTGCCCCACAGCGTCGTGATCAGCAACAGCGCGACGTACGCGCGTGTTTGACTGAGGCGAGGCACCCGCCTATCATAGCCCGCGCAGCATGGCCGACCACGTCTTCGAGTCGCGCGTGTGGCTTGCGCGTCCGCGCCCCGAGGTGTTCGCGTTCTTCGCCGAGCCGACTGCGGTCGAGCGCCTCACGCCGCCCGCCTTTCGACTGCGCTTGCTGAACCGTAACGTCAAGCTGGCCGCGGGTGTCGCGCTCGACTTCCGGCTGCGCTGGCTCGGCGTGGTCCCGCTCGCGTGGCGAGCATTCATACGCGAGTGGGATCCGCCATTCCGGTTCGTCGACGTGCAGGTGCGCGGACCGTATGCGCGCTGGGAGCATCGTCACCGCTTTCTCGAGGAGGGTGGCGGCACCTGGGTCGAGGACCGCGTGACGTACCGGCTGCCACTGGGCCCGATCGGGCGGCTCGCCCACGCGGCCTTCGTGCACCGCCAGCTCCGCGAGCTGTGGGAGTACCGCCACCGGCAGCTCGCGGAGCTGGTGAAGCCGGTCAGCGCGGAGGCAGGCTGATTCCGAGCTTCTGGAGGCGCGGCGTCACGCGGTCGGTGAGCAGCCCCAGCCGCGCGAGGTTCGCGACCATCGACGCGTGCATGTCGCGACGGAAATATTTCCGGAAGGGCGCGTAGTCGTTCGAGGCGGCCGTCTCGCGACGGTACCGGCGGATCTCCTGCATCTCGGCGGCGCTGAAGCCCATGTCCTCATAGGCCTCGGCCGGGAAGAAGCCGGTGAGCGTCTTCTCCAAAGCAAAGCAGCTGTAGTCCTCGAGCTCACGGCGCTCCGTCTCCGAGGCGTCGCGGATGACCTTCGGGAGGGCGAGCATGCCGAAGCCCATGTGCCGCGACTCGTCGGACAGCACGCGCTTGCACATCTCGGCGAGGACTGGATCACGTGCGCTCTCGCCCATCATCTTGAACAGCGCCACCGCGAACGTCTCGGCCACGAGCTGCAGTGAGATCGTCTTCAGATACCAGCGACTCTCGCTCAGGATGGAGTCGAAGAGGTCGCGCTCGTTCTTCGGCATCGGATAGCGAATGTTGTCGAGACGCTCGGTGATGTAGCGATCGAGCACCTCGTTGTGCCGGGCCTCGTCCATGACCTGGGTGGCCTGAAAGAACTTCTGGTCCGCCCCTTCGACCACGTCCACGAGCTGACTGCAGGCGAGGAGGGCGCCCTGCTCGCCGTACATGAGGACGGAGAGCCGCCAGGCGGCGATCCGGCGGTTGAGGGCCACACGGTCCTTCTCCGAAAGGCGCTCCCAGAGCGGACTGCCGTAGATGTCGATGAGCTCGTCGGCGATCGCCCGGCCGTCGTCACTCGTGGGCATGGACCACGGAATGTCACGCGACGCGTTCCACTGGTCGCGCTTGGCGTTTTCATAGAGCCGCCGGAGCTCCGGTTCGGTGGCTGCGTAGTCGAACTCGAAGGTCGTGGTGAACGTCGACGGAATCTCGCGCGCCTGCGCCATGGATACCCTCCGGAACCAGCGGGTTTCGACGATCGACCGGCAGGTTTTCATTATGCGCAGGGGAGCCCGTCCGCGCAAGGTGCTAGGCTCGTCCGGTGATGACCGTGCGCGACGAGCTGGGCGCCCACGTCTCGATCGCCGGAGGCGTGGCCCGGGCCCCGGCGCGCGGCCAGGCGCTCGGCTGCGGCGCCATCCAGATCTTCGTGAAAAACCAGCGCCAGTGGGCGGCCCCGCCCTTGACGGCGGCCGAGGCGCGCGCCTTCCGCCGCGAGCGGCACCGCGCGCGACTCCGCCACGCCTTCGCCCACGGCTCGTATCTGGTCAACCTCGCGTGCCCCGATCCCGCGGGCTGGCGTCAGGCGGTCGACACGTTCACCGATGAGCTGCGACGGGCTGCGATGCTCGGGCTCGACGCGCTCGTCGTGCATCCCGGCTCGCACCTCGGCGCCGGGGTGGAGGCGGGCCTCGATGCCATCGCGCGCGGCATCGACCGCGGCCTCCGCGCCACGCGGCGGGCGCGGGTGAAGGTGGCGTTGGAGAATACGGCGGGGGCCGGCAACGTGCTCGGCCGGACGTTTGACGAGCTGCGAGCGATCCTCGAGCGCCTCGGGCATCCCCCCCGGGTCGGCGTGTGCATCGACACGTGTCATCTGTTCGTGGCCGGTTACGACATTCGCACGGCGGCGGGCTACGCGATCGCCATGGCCGAGTGCCTGGAGCTGGTCGGCACCGAGCGCGTGCTCGCCTTCCATCTGAACGACGCCAGGGCACCGCTCGGATCCGGGCTCGACCGCCACGAGAACATCGGGCGTGGCGCGCTCGGTCTCGCCCCGTTCCGCCGGCTGCTGAACGACCGGCGGTTCGCGGGCGTGCCGAAGGTACTCGAGACGCCGAAGGAGCCGGAGCCGACGGCCGATCTCCGAAATCTCGCGACGCTGCGGCGGCTGCGCCGACGCCTCAGCGCGCGGACGTCACGCCGACGCGCCGGCACAGCGCGTTGACGGGACAGCGCGAGCAGCGGGGCGAGATCGGCGTGCAGACGTTCTGACCGAAGGCGACGAGCAGGTCGTTGTAGCCGATCCAGTGCCGCCGCGGCAGCCGCGCGCGCAGTGCCATCTCGGTGGCCTCGGGATCGCGGGTGCGGATGTAGCCGAGACGATTCGAGATGCGGTGGACGTGCGTGTCGACGCAGATGCCCGGCTTGCCGAACCCCATCGTGACCACGAGATTGGCCGTCTTGCGCCCGACGCCATCGAGCGTCAGCAGCGCGTCGATATCGTCGGGCACGCGCCCGTCGAAGCGCTGGAGGAGGTCGCGGCACAGTCCCCGAATCACGCGCGCCTTCGTGCGATAGAACCCGACCGGATAGATCAGCCGCTCGATGTGCCGCGCGGGCAGCGCCAGCAGTGCCGCGGGCGTGTCGGCCACGGCAAAGAGTCGAGCGGCGGCGGGGCCCGTCGTCCGGTCGTGCGTGCGCAGGGACAGGATGCACGCGATGAGGACGCGGAACGGATCTCGGTCGTGCCGGGCGACGACGGCCAGTGCCGTCGGCGTCCACGCGCGCCGGCTACGCTTCAGACGCGCGATGACGGCGGCAATGTCTACCGCTTGTCGCGAATCGAGTCGAGGAGCGCGCGGGCGCGTGGGACGTCCCTCACAGTCCAGTCGGCCAGGATCCTCGGCGCGCGCTCGTCGAGCACGCGCGTGAGCTCCTGCCGTGCCTCGGTGTAGCGTCCGTCCCCGATGTGCAGCCGCGCGAGGTCGACGCGGAGCACGGTGAACCGCGGATCGATCTCCAGTCCTTTCTTGAAGTAGGCCTCGGCGCGAGCGCGGTCGCCGCCGAAGAGCCGCGGCACCTCCATGTACACATTGCCGGCGAGCGAGTAGCCACGCACGGAGCGCGGGTCGAGCGTCAGGATCGTGTCGATCTCGCGCTTCATGGTCGGTAGCAGGAACAGCGAGCGCATGATGCCCTTCGTCTGCGCCCAGCGGCCAGTGTTGATGGCGTGCCAGAGATGCGCCTCCGCGTTGCGCGGTGCGAGCTCGACGGCGCGCTCGCCGAGCTGCCGGCCGCGCTCGTAGGCCTCGAGCTTTTCCTCGACGGTGCTGGCGCGAACATCGGCCCACAAAAACGTGACGTACGACAGCATGATGATCGTCTCGACCTGCGAGTCTTTCGCGAGCGCCGTCTCGAGCAGCGCGCGGGCGCGATCGAGCGTCTCCGGATCCTGATGGTAACGCCGCACGAGATCTCGCGCGGTCTCCACCGCTGTGTCGGCGGCCGCGGCCGCCCCAACACCGAGCAGCAGCGCGACGACGACACCGGCGAGCATCGCGCGGACGCTACCGACCGTGCCGAGCCGACTCAACGCCTCAGCCCGGCGATCCCGAACGGCCGGTGAGCTGCAACAGCAGCCGCAGCCGGTCCGCGGCCGCCGACGGCGGCTCGTGGGCGAGCGACTCGCACGCGGCCAGGAGCAGCCACGCCAGCGTCTCGGCCGGCAGTCCCAGCACGCCGCGAGCGGAGGGCGGCGTGGCTTCGATGACGCCCTGCAGGCCGAGCCGAAGCTGCTCGCGCGCCCACGCGAGCGCCAGCGCCGCCGTCTTGTCGGCGCGCGTGGCCAGCCACGCGCGGTGCACGGCGGCCGGCAGCTCGCCATCCGGCGGGTAGGCGGCCGCGAGCGTGCGGATGGCGCCTGGCAGCGCGTCGGCGCCCAAGCCCTCCATCTCGCGCGCCAGGGCGAGCAGGCGCTGCTCGGCGTCGCTCGGCGCCGCGACGCGAGCCACAGACGTTCGCCGCCGGGACGTGGTGCGTCGTGCAGGGCGACGTCGGGCAGCGCGCTTGCGTGCGCGGGCCATCGGGCGAGTGACGGCGCTACTCGTAGCGGAGGGCTTCGATGGGATCGAGCCGAGACGCTTTTCGCGCGGGATAGAAGCCGAAGAAGATCCCGATGGCGGCGGCGAAGCCGAAGGCGACCACGACCGCCTCCGCCGACAGCACCGTCCGCCACTCCGCCAGATAGCTGATCGCGTTGGAGCCACCGACGCCGAGCGCGATGCCGATCACCCCGCCGATCAAGGACAGCGTCAGCGCCTCGACGAGGAACTGCGTGAGGATGTCCCGTGCGCGCGCACCGACGGCCATGCGCAGGCCGATCTCGCGCGTCCGCTCGGTGACCGACACGAGCATGATGTTCATGATGCCGATGCCACCGACCAGCAGCGAGACGGAGGCGATCGCGGCCAGCAGATACGTCATGACCTTCGACGACTCTTCCTGCGTCTGGAGCACCTCGGACAGATTGCGAAGCCAGAAGTCGTCGTCCTGGTACGGCTGGAGCCGATGGCGCTGGCGCAGGAGCGCGCGCACCTGGGCCTCGGCCTCGGCCATGTCCTCGCCGGCGCGGACCTTCACGGAGATCGCGTTGACGGATCGCGCGTTGGCCTGACTGACGCCCAGCACCTTCTTCTTGGCCGTCGACAGCGGGATCATGACGACGTCGTCCTGATCCTGCCCCCAGGACGACTGGCCCTTGCGCGAGAGCACGCCAACGACGGTGAAGGGGACCTTCTTGATGCGAATGATCTGATCGATCGGATCGGCATCGCCGAAGAGGTTCTCGGCGGTCGTCTGCCCGAGCAGCGCGATCTTGGTGGCGCCGTCGACGTCCTCGTTCAGCACGGGCCGCCCGGCATCGACGGGCCAGTCGCGCGCCTCGAAGTAATCGGCGGTGATGCCCTGGATCTGCGTCGACCAGTTCAGGTTGCCGTAGACGATCTGCGCGGTGCCGCGCGAGCTCGGCGCGGCGACCTGGATGAGCGGGACCTCGCGCGCGATGGCCGCGGCGTCGTCCTCGGTGATGGTGAGCTGACTGCCATGGCCGAGGCGCACGCCGGCCGCGTTCGAGCTGCCCGACAGGACGATGATGAGATTCGAGCCGAGGCTCTGGATCTGCTCGGCCACGCGCGCCTGCGCACCGGAGCCGATGGACACCATGGCGATGACGGCCCCCACGCCGATCATGATGCCGAGCATCGTGAGCGCGGTGCGCAGCTTGTTCACGCGCAGTGACCGGAGCGCGATGCGGAGCGCCTGGAAGATCATCCGGCGACCGTCTCTTCCTCGGGCAGCGTGGCGAGCACGGCGGCCGCATCCTGGGGTTCGGCGCGCTGATCGCTCAGCAGCCGGCCGTCTCGGAAGACGAGTCGACGGCTTGCGAACGTGGCGATGTCCGGCTCGTGGGTCACCAGCACGATGGTGAGTCCCTCGCGGTTCAGGCGCTGGAGCAGCACCATGATCTCTGCGCTCGTCCGCGTGTCGAGGTTGCCCGTGGGCTCGTCGGCCAGGATGACGGTCGGGTCATTGACCAGGGCCCGCGCGATGGCGACCCGCTGCTGCTGACCGCCGGACAGCTGGCTCGGATGATGATGCTCGCGGTCGGCGAGGCCGACAGCCGCCAGGCAGGCGCGGGCGCGTTCGCGGCGCTCGCGCGGCGTCGTCCGGCCGTAGAGGAGCGGCAGCTCGACGTTCTCGAGGGCGCTCGTGCGCGCGAGCAGGTTGAACTGCTGGAAGACGAATCCGATCTTGGCGTTGCGCACCGTCGCGAGCTCGTCGCGCGACAGTCGCGCCACGTCCTGCGCGTCCAGCCAGTAGCGGCCGGCCGTCGGGCGGTCGAGACAGCCGAGCAGGTTCATGAAGGTGGACTTGCCGGAGCCGGACGGACCCATGACGGCGACGAACTCGCCGGCCTCGATGGAGACCGAGACGCCACGCAGCGCGTGCACGGTGTGGGGCCCGAGCCGGTAGTCCTTCGTCAGGCTCTCGGTCGCCACGATGGCCACGTCAGAGCCTCAGCCGCGGCGTCCCGCCGGTGCCGGGCCGCTGCGACGCCGACCCGCCCCCGACGATGACGTCCTGACCGTCCTTCAGATCGCCGCGTAGAACCTCCGTCGAGGTGCCGTCGCTGATCCCGAGCGTGAGCGACACGGCCTTCGGCTTGCCATCTTCGTCCACGACGTACACGCGCCCGGCGCTCGCGCCGCGCGAGCGGCCCGAACCGCTGCTGGCCGCCGCCGCGCTCTGGTCGAACTTTTCCCGCTGCTCGGGCGTCAGGATGTCGCGAACGCGGGCACGCATGGCTTCGCGGATGCTCGCCGCACGCTGCTGCCGCTCGGTCTCCGGGGCGCTACGGAGCGCGGACATCTGCTGCCGCATGTCCTGGAGGATCGGATCGAGCTTGCGCTGCTGCTCCTCGCTGAGGCCGAGGCCCTTCACGAGCCGCTCGCGGATCTCCTCGGGCGACGTGCGACCGCCGGTCGCGGGCGCACCGCCGGCGGCACCGCCGCCGGCCGGTCCACCGGTCGCTGCCGGCGGCGCATCGACGCCGGCCGGGCGGTAGCGCAGCGCCGCGTTCGGCACCTTCAGCACGTCGCGCTTTTCGTCGTACACGAGCTTCACGTTCGCGGTCATGCCGGGCAGCAGCTTCTCCCCGGGATTGGCGACGGAGATCACCACCGTGTACGTCACGACGTTCTGCACGACCTGCGCGGCCTTGCGGATCTGGGTGACCACGCCGTTGAACGGCTGACCCGGGAAGGCATCGACGGTGAACGTCGCGCGATCCTCGAGCGACACGCGGCCGATGTCCGCCTCGTCCACGCTGGTCTCGACCTGCATCTTGGTGAGGTCCTGCGCGATGGTGAACAGCGTCGGCGCCGAGAGGCTGGCGGCCACCGTCTGGCCGACGTCGACCGCGCGCGAAACCACCACGCCGTTCACCGGCGCCCGGATGGTCGTGTAGTTCAGGTTCGTCTGCGCCTGGACCAGCGCGGCGCGTTTCTGATCCACCTGGGCGCGCGCCGACTGCAGCGCGGCCTCCTGCACGCGCAGCTGAGCCTGCGCGGATTTGATGCCGGCCGTGAGCGCCTGCTCGCTGGCCCGCGCGGAGTCGGACTGGGCCACGGCGGACTCATAGTTCGCCTGCGCAGTGTCGCGATCGGCCTGCGCGACCAGATCGCGCCGGAAGAGCTCGGCGGCCCGGTCGAACGCGCGCTTGGCGTCCGCGCGGGCCACGTCCGCCTTCGCCGTTTGCGCCTTGGCCTGCGCCAGCGCGGCGCGCGCATTCTCGACATCGGCACGCGCCTTCTCGACGGTGGCCGTCTGGTTCAACACCGCGGCCTTCGCCGTTTCCACCTCGGCCGTGGCCTGCGTCACCTGCGCCTCGAAGATTTGCGGGTCGATGCGCGCGATGATCATGCCCTGCTTGACAGGCGAGTTGAAGTCGACGAACAGCTCCTTGATCTGTCCGGACACCTGGCTGCCGACCTGGACGGTGGTCACCGCGTTGAGATTGCCGGTGGCCGAGATGGCGGCGGTGAGTGGGCCGCGTTCGACGCGTGCCGTCCGATACTTTGGCGCGTTCCCCCGCGCCTGCGCAGAGAGATAGGCCCAGATCCCGACGCCCAGGACCGCGGCCACGACGGCAATGGAAAGAAGACGCTTCATCACTGGGTTGGACGCGCCTCGCCCTGCGGATATTTAGAGATTACCGGCGCCCGGTGGCACGGTCCAGCCGGGCCAGGGCAATCCGGTAATCGGCGAGCGCCTGGGCCTCGGTGTTCTGGGCCAGCGTGAGCGCGAGCTGGGCGTCCGTCAGCTCGAGGATGGTTCCCACGCCGGCGTCGAATCGACCCTGGGCGAGCCGGAAGTTCTCTTGCGCCGAGGTCACGGCCACCTGGGCGGCCTGGATGCGCTCCTGCGCCTCGATGACGTTTTGCTGGGCCTGCTCCACCTCGCGCGAGACGTCGAGCTCCGTGGATCTCACCCGCGCCTGCGCCGCGTCGAGGTTCGACTTGGCCTCGCGATAGCGTGCGATGCGGTTGCCGCCGTCGAAGATCGACCAGTTGAGCGAGAGCCGGAGCTCCCAGACCTCGTTGAAGTTCGTCTGCTGCGCCCCGTAGTATGCGTCACCGGTGATGTCGGGAAAGAAGTCACGGAACGCCCGGCGGAGCCGGCCGTCGGCGGCATCGGCCTGCAGCCTGGCCTGGCGGGACTCCGGCCGCTGCCGCAGCGCTTCCTCGAGCAGCCTGGCGGGATCCAGGCTCACCGGCTGGTAGATCAGGTTGTCCTCGATCTGGAGCGGGGTGGTGGCCGGTAACCCCATGGCCGTGGCGAGCGCCACGCGGGCCAGGCGCTCCGCATTGCGCGCGCGGATGACGTCCACGCGCGCGTTCGCAACGTCGACCTCGGCTCGCGTGACGTCGGATTTCGGCCGGGTTCCGACCTCGAAGAAGCCGCGGGCCGAGCGCAGGTTCAGGTCCGCCCGCTGCAGCGCCTGCTCGTTCACGCGGATCAGCCGCTGGGCGAAGTTGATGTTGGTGAACGCCTCCTTCACGGTCTGAGTCACGAGCTGTCGCTGTAGCTCCGTGTCCTCGAGCGCGACCTCCGCCAGTCGGCGCGCCACATCGGTCGAGGCCCACGTCTTGCCGAAGTCGAACAGGACCTGCGACAGGGACACCCGTGGGCCCACGCTGCTCGTGGTCGTCCTCGTGCTTGTGGTGCCGCTCACCGCGTTGCTCAGACCGCCGACGCTCTGCGTGCGCGCGGCCGTCCAGCTGGCGCCCAGCTGTGGCAACAACCGCGAGAACTCCTGATCGACGCGGAACGCCGCCGCCGCGTAATCACCGAGGCGCGCCTGGATGGACGGCTGCGTCTCGAGCGCGATCGCCACCGCGTCGTCGACCGACAGGACCCGTCCGAAGACTTTCGCCTGGGGACTGTCCGGCGGCGGCGCCGTTTGCGCGGGCGCCGGCGTGGGCGCCACCGTCGCGGGCGGCGCCGGCATCGGAGTGGGCGCCACGGGTGCAGGCGCGGGCGTCGACGGCGTCGGTGGCGCGGGTGCGACGGGCGGTGGCGGCGCCGGGGTGAGGGGAGGCGTCTGAGCGTGCGCGAGACTGTTCACAGCAACAAGGGCGGCGCAGCCCACCGCCCACAGCGTGACGCACGGCCTCATGGAAGCCTCTCCCTTGGGTGACGACGACAGGCGAAGGATATCACGCGGCGGTGGATGGCCGGTGGACGGCCGGTGGACGCTTTGTGGACTCCTTTTTCCTTGACCAGCGCGATATGCTGCGTGGTATGGTCTCGGCCACCACAAGATATAGGAGGTGCCCGGATGCTGTCGGAGACCCGCCCCGCGAAAGTCGGCCAATGGACCGAACCCGCTCTCCGCGTCCTCCGCGAGCGCTATCTCCTCCGCAAGGATGGGGATGTCATCGAGACGCCGGAGGAAATGTGCTGGCGGGTCGCCGTGTCCATCGCCGCCGGGGAAGGGCGCTACGGCCGTAGCCCGGCGGCCGTGCGTGAGGTGGCCGAGGCGTTCTACGACATGATGGTCGACGGCTTCTTCATCCCCAACTCGCCGACGCTGATGAACGCGGGCAAGGGCAATGGCCTCCAGTATTCCGCCTGCTACGTCCTGCCCGTCGGCGACTCGATGGAGGAGATCTTCGACTCCGTGAAGGCCGCCGCGATCATCCACAAGTCGGGGGGCGGCACCGGCTTCGCGTTCTCTCGTCTCCGGCCGAAGGACGACATCGTCAACTCCACGGGTGGTCGCGCGTCCGGACCGGTGTCGTTCCTGCGCGTGTTCAACGGCGCCACCGAGGCCGTGAAGCAGGGCGGGACCCGGCGCGGCGCGAACATGGGCATCCTGAAGGTCGATCATCCCGACATCCTGGAGTTCATCGACTGCAAGCTGGACGGTGGGATCACGAACTTCAACATCTCGGTGGCCGCCACCGACAAGTTCATGGACGCGCTCGCGCGCGGCGAGGAGTATGACCTCGTCAACCCGCACACGAAGAAAGTCGTGCAACGGCTGTCCGCGCGGGAGGTCTTCGAGCGCATCGTGCGCGCGGCGTGGCGCACCGGTGATCCGGGGATGGTGTTCATCGATCGCATCAACGCCAGTCCCGCCAACCCGACGCCGGAGCTCGGCCAGGTGGAGGCGACGAATCCGTGCGGTGAGCAGCCGCTTCTCCCGAACGAGGCCTGCAACCTCGGCTCGCTGAACGTGTCGAAGTTCGCGCGGCGCTCCGAGGCCGGTGAGTGGTCGATCGACTGGGACGAGATGGAGCGCGTCGTGCGGCTGGCCGTGCGCTTCCTCGACGACGTCATCGAGATGAATCCGTATCCGCTGCCGGAGATCGACCAGACGGTGAAGGCCAACCGGCGCATCGGCCTCGGCATCATGGGCTGGGCCGACCTGCTGTTCATCATGGGCATCCCGTACGACACGCAGGAGGCCATCGACCTGGCGGATCGTCTCATGTCGTTCGTCAAGGAGAAGTCCCACGATCAGTGCGCGAAGCTGGCCGAGGAGCGCGGCCCGTTCCCGAACTGGAGCCGCTCCATCTACAAAGACGTCCGGCCGATGCGCAACTCCACGGTGACGACCATCGCGCCCACCGGCACCATCTCGATGATCGCCGGCTGCTCGTCCGGCATCGAGCCGATCTTCGCGCTGGCGTTCCAGCATCGCGTCAAGCAGCCCGACGGCGAGCGCGTGCTGACCTTCGTGAACGAGACGTTCGAGTCGATCGCGCGTGAGAAGGGCTTCTTCTCGACGGCGCTGATGGAAGAGATCGCCAGGCGCGGAACGCTGCACGACATCCCCGGGGTGCCGGAGGAAGCGGCGCGCGTGTTCAAGACCTCGCACGAGATTCCGTTCGAGTGGCACGTGCGTCATCAGGCGGCGTTCCAGCGCTACACCGACAACGGCGTGTCGAAGACGATCAACCTGCCGAACGATGCCGCTGAGGTCGACGTTGCCAACGCCTACAGGCTCGCGTGGGAGGTCGGCTGCCTCGGCATCACGGTCTTCCGCGACGGCTGCAAGGGCGAGCAGGTGCTGAACGTCGGCATCGGCAAGAAGGACAAGCCCCCGGCGCAGCTGCCAACGGCAGGGCAGGTGGTCATCAAGCCGCGGCCGCACAGCCTCTCCGGCACGACGTATCGGATGGAGACGCCGATCGGTACTGCGTTCATCACGGTGAACGAAACGCCGGAAGGCGAGCCCTTCGAGGTCTTCGTCCAGGTCGGTAAGGGTGGCTCGGACACCATGGCCGTGGCCGAAGCACTCGGCCGCCTTATTTCGCTCACACTGAGGCTACCTTCACCGCTGTCGGCTCAGCGGCGGCTCGAGGAAGTCATCAGCCAGCTCGCCCGCATCGGTGGCGCGCAGCCGATGGGCTTCGGCGCTGGCAAGATCCTGTCGCTTCCGGACGCGCTCGCGCGCACGCTGGCGGAGCACATCGGGCAGCTGAAGCAGCCCGGCGCGCCGAGCCAGCCGCCGCACGCCGACGGGCGACGTAAGATCGGCGACCTGTGCAAGGAGTGTGGCCAGGCCACGTTCGTGTACGAAGAAGGCTGCAAGAAGTGCCTGTCGTGCGGCTTCAACGAGTGCTGATCGCGGCAGCCCTCGCGTAAGCCCACGACCGCGGCGCCGTCCGTCTCGAGCGCACTCTGCTCGGTGGCGGTCGGCGTCGCGTGCCGTGATGCTAGAATCGCCGCGTGTTCTCCGGCGGCTCGTACGACGAGGTCGCACGCTGGCTCAAGATGTTTCTGAACTCGCACGCCAAGCGCGAGAATCCGCGGGTGGAGGCGGTGCTCGACGACGATGAGGCGCGAGAGAACGTCTCGTACGGAGTACGCCTCGTGCTCGGCGACCGTACGAGCCCGCTGATGGAGTTCGAGTACAAGACAGTCGCCGCGCATCGCGGCGAGCTGGCGTGGTGCACGGATCTCGCGCGTCGCGTGCGACGCGAGGCGAGGGGCCTCAACGGCGCCACCGCTCCGTAGTCGCTCGCTGTCGTGGGTGGCGCCCGGCGACGTGAACGGGTTCCTCGGCCTGGCGCTCGACAACCTCACGCAGCTCGTCATCCTGTCGTCACTGCTGATCGGCGTCTTCCAGTTTCCGGCCGACCTCGTCCTGCGCCGCATGCTGCCGGGCACCGCGCTCGGCGTGCTGGTGGGCGACCTCGTGTACACGTGGCTGGCGCTCCGGCTCGTGCGGCGCACCGGCCGCGACGACGTGACCGCCATGCCGTTCGGGATCGACACGCCCACGCTCTTCGCCATGGTGTTCGGCGTGCTCGGCCCGGTGAAGATCGCCACCGGCGATCCCGTGTTGGCCTGGAAGGTCGGGATGGCGACGACGCTCGCCATCGGCGTCGCCAAGGCCGCGCTCGCGTTCGCCGGCGACTGGACACGGCGTGCGGTGCCCCGGGCGGCGCTGCTCGGCTCGATCGCGGGCGTCGCGATCCTGCTGATCGCGTTCTTGCCGGCGCTGAAGATCCTGCGCGATCCGCTCGTCGGCCTGGTCGCTCTCGTCGTGCTCCTGCTCGCGCAGCTCGGTCGCGTGCGCATGCCGTTCGGCGTGCCCGGTGCCCTGGCGGCCGTGGTTGCCGGCACGGCGATCTACTGGCTGCGTGGCGGTGGCGGACACGCCTGGGCGGCGGGCGCCGTTGCCGTCGCGGTGCCGTGGCCCACGCTGGCCTGGATGGACGCATTACCCGCGACGCTGCCGTATCTGTCGGTCGTGCTGCCATTCGCCCTCGTCACGACGATCGGAGGCATCGACAACACGGAGTCGGCGGCCGCCGCCGGCGACGAGTACCGGACGCGCGACATCCTGCTGACCGAGGCCGGCGCCACGGTGCTGGCGGGACTCTGCGGCGGCGTCGTGCAGAACACGCCCTACATCGGTCATCCTGCGTACAAGGCGATGGGCGCGCGCGCGGGCTACACGCTCGCCACGGGCCTCGTCATCGGTGTCGGCGCCATGATCGGCGTCCTCTCATGGCTCGTCGGGCTGCTGCCGGAAGCGGCAGTGGCGCCCATCCTCGTCTACATCGGCCTCGAGATCACGGCACAGGCGTTCCTTGTGTCGCCGCCGCGGCACGGTCCGGCGGTGGCGTTGGCGTTTGTGCCCGTCGCGGCCGCCGTCGTGCTGATCGAGCTGGGCGCCGCGCTCGGCGCCGTCGGCAAGACGCCGGCCGACCTCGCCGGCGACGCCGCGCTGACCCATCAAGCGCTGCTCGTGCTCGGCAATGGCTTCATCCTCACCGCGGTGCTCTGGGGCGCCGCGCTCGCGTGGATCATCGATCGCCGTCTGCCACTGAGCGCCGGCACGTTCGCGCTGGCGAGCGTGGCCGCGTTCTTCGGC
The DNA here is from genome assembly GCA_035605575.1 of Candidatus Methylomirabilota bacterium. GTDB lineage: Bacteria > Methylomirabilota > Methylomirabilia > Rokubacteriales > CSP1-6 > AR12. The sequence goes on along the minus strand of DASTCJ010000197.1, from coordinate 16,304 downwards.
GTCATCCATTCGCCGCTGCCGAGCGGAGCGCTGTTCTGGCCGTGGGACGCCGGCGTGGTGCGCGCGGTGGCGTGGCCGGTGGCGGGCGCCTACGGTGTGCTGGCGGCGCTCTGTCTGATGCTCGGGCGGCGTCGCCCGGCGTGAACCGGCGGCAACGCGTTGCCGGCGGTGCGCGGCGCGGCTACTATGCGGGCAGCCTCGTCGCCGCCGCGGCGGCGGGACGGAAGGAGTGGCTCATGACGGTGGCCAGCCTGCTCGCCCGAAAAGGCGTCAAAGTCGTCACCATCCAGCCGGAGCACCAGATCCGTCAGGCGCTTGCGCTGCTCGCCGAGCACAACATCGGCGCGCTCGTCGTCGTCGATCCGGGCGCCCGGCCGATCGGCATCCTCTCCGAGCGAGACATCGTCCGCGCCGCCGTGCGCGACGAGCGTGGCGTGTTCGACCACCCGGTGAGCGCTCTGATGACACGCAACGTGATCGTCGGAGTGCCGCAGGACGATCTCACCTCAGTCGGCTACACGATGACGGAGAAGCGGATTCGGCACCTCCCGGTGGTCGAGCAAGGACGTCTGGTCGGCATCATCTCCATCGGCGACGTGGTGAAAGCCCAGCGCGATCAGTACCAGGGCGAGGTCGACACGCTGCAGTTCCAGCTCATCGCCGAGCAGGACAAGCCGGCGGCGCGCGCCGGATGACACGTCCCGGCAGCGAAGGCATTCCGCTCCGCGTGGCCATCGTCGGCGCGGGGCCGACCGGGTACTACGCGGCCGACCATCTGTTTCGACAGCCCGGGCTCGTGGTCGAGATCGATATGTACGACCGCGTCCCGACGCCGTACGGCCTGGTTCGCGCGGGCGTGGCGCCGGATCACCAGAAGATCAAGTCGGTCACCGCCAGCTTCGACAAGGTGGCCGCCAATCCACGATTCCGGTTCTACGGCTGCGTCGAGCTCGGTCGTCACGTCAGTGTCGACGATCTCCGCGCGCACTATCACATGATCCTCTACACGACCGGTGCCCAGACGGACCGCCGCATGGGCATCCCGGGCGAGGATCTGAAGAACAGTCATCCCGCCACCGAGTTCGTGGCCTGGTACAACGGCCATCCCGACTATCGGCACCTGACCTTCGATCTGTCACACGAGCGGGCAGCCATCGTCGGCGTCGGCAACGTGGCCGTCGACGTCGCGCGGATTCTGTCGCGCACGCCGGAAGAGCTCGCCACCACGGATATCGCCGACTACGCGCTGGAAGCCCTGCGCGCCAGTCGCGTCCGCGAGGTCTATCTGCTCGGGCGGCGCGGGCCGGCGCAGGCGGCGTTCACGAATCCGGAAGTCAAGGAGCTCGGCGAGCTGGCCGATGCCGATGTCAGCGCGATCCCCGACGAGGTCGAGCTCGACGACCTGAGCCGTGCGGCCATGGAGCGCGCAGGTGATCGCGCCACCCGCAAGAAAGTCGATCTCCTTCAGGCCTTCGCACGACGGGCGCCGACGGGCAAGCGGCGGCGACTGATCCTGCGTTTTCTCGTGTCACCAGTCGAGATCCTCGACGATGGGCACGGCGCCGTCGGCGGAATGCGGCTCGTCCGCAACAAGCTCTATGCGACGGACACCGGCACTTTGCAGCCGAAGGCGACCGGCGACTTCGAGGATCTGCCCGTTGGTCTCGTCTTCCGTTCCGTCGGCTATCGTGGTGTCTCGTTGCCTGGGGTGCCGTTCAACGACAAGTGGGGCGTCATCCTGAACGAGAAGGGCCGCGTGGTCGATCCCGAGCGCAAGGAGCCGTTGGTCGGGGAGTACACCGCAGGCTGGATCAAGCGGGGACCGACGGGCGTGATCGGCACGAACAAGCCGGACGCCGCCGAGACAGTCGCCTGCATGATGGAAGATCTCGCCGCCGACCGCTATCTCCGGCCGACGGAGGCGTCGGGCGAGGCCGTCGACCGTCTCGTTCGCGAGCGACAGCCGGAGTGCTTCTCGTACGAGGACTGGCTCAGGCTGAACGAGGTCGAGGTGCGGCGCGGCGAGGAAACCGGACGGCCCCGAGTGAAGTTCACCAGGATAGAGGACATGCTGGCGGCGTTGGGCCGGCCTTTCCGATCACGACGGGAATAACGGCTTGACCGCGTTCGTCCCAGATGTATCTAATGACGCCGTTGTTTTGCCATTCCATGACGAGGCTGCGAGAGGAGACCCCATGAGGGCGTTCCAGAGGTCGTTGATCGTCGTCGCCGCTGCGGCCCTGGTCGCCGTGGGCGCCGTGTCCGCTGTGTGGGCGCAGAGCGACTGGAAAGCGCCGGCGGACGCCAAGGCGATGAAGAACCCGCGGGCGGACAAGAAGAACGACAAGAAGGAAATGGCCGAAGCCAAGAAACTCGTCGAAACCAACTGCCAGTCCTGCCACGGCAGCGGCAAGGGCGATGGCCCGGCCGCCGCGGCGTTGCCGCCCCCGAAGCCGGCGGATTGGACGGCCGCAAAGGTAGCCGCCGAGACGGATGGCGAGCTCTTCTGGAAGATCTCCAACGGGCGCGGCGCGATGCCGCCCTGGAAGCACCTGCCCGAAAAGGATCGCTGGGACCTCGTCAACTACATCCGCACGCTTCAGAAGAAGTAAACGATCGAGCGTCGCCGTGAACGCCCCGCCCCCACGGCGGGGCGTTCACGCGTCAAAGCCGTGCGCGTCGCCACCATCGACCTCGGTACTAACACCGTCCGTCTGCTCGTCGCCGAGGTCGATCCGCGCGCGCGCGCATGGCGCGTCGTCGATCACGACCAGCGCGTCACGCGACTGGGTGAGGGCAGCCGTGCTGCCGGGCGTTTGCTCGACAGCCCCGCCGCGCGCACCACGACCGCCGTTGTCGGCTATGTCGAGCGCGCGCGTCGCGCGGGCGCGACACGTGTCGAGATCGTGGCCACCAGCGCCGTGCGCGAGGCGGAGAACGGCGCGGCATACGCACGCGAGCTCACGCGTGCCACCGGCGTCCGCGTGCGGGTGATCAGCGGCGACGACGAGGCGCGGCTGACGCTGCGCGGGGTCCTGGACGGCATCGGTCCGGTGCGCGGCACGCTGCTCGCCTTCGACATCGGCGGCGGCTCGACGGAGTTCATGCTGGCGCGCGACAGCACGCTCGTCGCCTCCGTGAGCTTGCGGCTCGGCGTCGTGCCGCTTGCCGAGCACTATCGCCTGGCCGCGCCGGGGGCCGACGCGGAGTATCGCGCGCTCGAGCAGGACGTCTCGCGCCAGCTCGCTCGACAGCTCGGGACCCCGATGCTCGATGCGCCGATCGAGCATCTCGTTGGCAGCGCAGGCACGGTCACCACCGTCGCCGCGCTCGATCTCGAGCTTCGAATCTACGACCCCGCGCGCGTCCAGGGCCACGTTCTCACGCGCGCGGCGATCGAGCGACAGCGCGCACGCCTGGCCGCCCTCGACGTCGCCGGACGCGCGGCGCTGCCGTGCCTCGAGCCGGGGCGCGCCGATCTGATTCTGCCCGGCATTGCCATCGTGATGGCGACGCTCGCGCGCGTCGGCTGCGATCGGCTGACCGTCAGCGATCGCGGTTTGCGCGAGGGCATCATGGCCGAGATGGTGGCGGGCGCAATTTGACACCTCCCGGACCGCCGACTATGCTACGTGAGCAAGTATGGATGAGATCGCAGTACTGGTGCTCAATCACACTTTTGAGCCGCTGCATTTCACCAACGCCCGTCGCGCCATCACCTTGCTCCTGGCCGGAAAAGCTGAACCCGTGGAGGCATCCCCGCGCGTGATCAGGTCGCCGTCACGCGCGTTTCCGCTACCGGCGGTCATCCGGCTCGCGATGTACATCCGCAAGCCCTTCCTCGATCGCGTTGCCTTCAACAAGAAGAACATCCTCCGGCGTGACGGCTATACCTGCCAGTACTGCAATCGTCGCGGCGAGCGTCTGACCGTCGACCACATCCTGCCGCGCTCGCGTGGCGGCGACACGACCTGGACGAACGTGGTGGCCGCCTGTCTGCGCTGCAATCTCAAGAAAGGCAACCGGCTGCCGGACGAGGTCAACATGCGGCTCATCCGCGAGCCCGTGCATCCCAAGTTCGTGTTCTCCACCCACATGCTGCGGCATCCGCACGCGCATTCGCTCCTCGACTCGTGGCGCAAGTACCTGCTGGCGATTCCGACGCCGTCCTGACGCGGCCCCCCGCCACGTTCCGGCTGTCCTCCGACTACGCACCGCGCGGCGATCAGCCGCAGGCCATCGCCGACCTCACGCGCTTCGTGACCGAAGGCCGCCGCCACTCGGTGCTTCGCGGCGTGACCGGCTCGGGCAAGACGTACACGATGGCGAACCTCATCGCGAACGTGGGGCGGCCCGCGCTGGTGCTGTCGCCGAACAAGACGCTGGCCGCACAGCTCTTCAGCGAGTTCAAGGCGTTCTTTCCGAGCAATGCCGTCGAGTACTTCGTGTCGTACTACGACTACTACCAGCCCGAGGCGTACATCCCGCAGTCCGATACGTACATCGAGAAGGACGCGCTCGTGAACGACGAGATCGATCGCATGCGGCATTCCGCCACGCGATCGCTGCTCGAGCGCCGTGACGTGGTCGTGGTCGCGTCGGTGTCGTGCATCTACGGCATCGGTGCGCCGGAGACGTACCAGCAGATGCATCTTTTACTCCGCGCAGGGGAGACACTCGACCGCGACGAGATCGTGCGCCGGCTGGTGGCCGTGCAGTACGAGCGCAACGACTACGACTTCCACCGCGGAACGTTCCGGGTGCGCGGCGACGTTGTGGAGATCTTTCCCGCCAACGAGGAGACGGTGGCACTGCGCGTGGAGCTCTGGGGCGACACGGTGGAGGCGATCCACCGAATCGATCCGCTCCGCGGCGTCGTGCTCGAGCGCCTGGCCGAGGTGCACGTCTATCCTGCCAGCCACTATGTGACGCCGGCCGAGCAGCTCGAGCGGGCGCTCGGCACCGTGCAGGAGGAGCTCGGCGAGCGCCTCGGCTTCCTGAAGGGTCGCCGCCGCCTGCTCGAAGCGCAGCGGCTCGAACAGCGCACGCTGTTCGACATGGAGATGCTGCGCGAGCTCGGCTACTGCCACGGCATCGAGAACTATTCACGCCATCTCACCGGCCGTCGCCCCGGCGAGCCGCCGCCGGTGCTGATCGACTACCTGCCGAAGGACGCGCTCGTCATCATCGACGAGAGCCACGTGGCCGTGCCGCAGGTGCGCGGCATGTACTACGGCGACCGATCTCGCAAGGAGGCGCTCGTCGAGTACGGCTTCCGTCTGCCGTCGGCGTTCGACAACCGTCCGCTGACGTTCGAGGAGTTCACGCGGCTCGTGGGCCAGACCGTCTACGTGTCGGCGACGCCGGGAGAGTACGAGCTCCGCCTGGCCGGTGACGCGGTCGCCGAGCAGGTGATTCGCCCCACGGGGCTCATGGATCCCAAGATCGCCGTGCGGCCGGCCGGTGATCAGGTCGACGACCTCCTGCACGAGATTCGCGCGCGCGCGGAACGCGACGAGCGCGTGCTCGTGACCACGCTGACCAAGCGGATGGCCGAGGACCTCACCGAGTACTACCAGCAGCTCGGTCTGCGCGTCCGTTACCTGCACTCGGACATCGACACGCTCGATCGGGTTGCAACCATCCGCGACCTGCGACTCGGCAAATACGACTGCCTGATCGGCATCAACCTCCTCCGCGAGGGGCTCGACATTCCCGAGGTCTCGCTGGTGGCGATCTTGGATGCGGACAAGGAGGGCTATCTCCGGTCGGGCACGTCGCTGATCCAGACGGCGGGTCGCGCCGCGCGCAACGTGAACGGCGAGGTCATCATGTACGCCGACCACGTCACCGATTCGATGGCGGAAACGATCCGCGAGACGGAGCGCCGGCGCGGCATCCAGGCCGCGTACAACGCCGAGCACGGGATCACGCCGGAGTCGATCCGGTCGTCGATCCGCGAGCTGCTGCAGACGGTCTATGAGCGTGACTACTACACGGTCGAGGCGGAGGCGCCGGCGGCGGAGACGTTCGCATCGGACGCCGACCGGGAGCGCCGCATCGGCGAGCTGGAGGCGGCCATGAAGGACGCCGCCCGCCGTCTGGACTTCGAGCACGCCGCCGAGCTACGCGACCGCGTCCGCAGCCTCCGTCGTCAACAGGTGAGCCCACTGTAGAATCGCCACCCACGCCTCGATCCGAGCACACGCGGCCGCTACAATAACCACTGTGAGCAGCACACGCCTCGACGAGAAGCTCGCGCGTCTGCCTGATCGCCCCGGCGTCTACCTCTACCGGGACGCCAAGAACCAGGTCATCTACGTCGGCAAGGCGGCGTCGCTCCGCAGCCGCGTGCGCTCGTATTTCCAGGAGGCACGGCCGCGCGATGCGAAGACCGACGCGCTGGTGCGTCAGATCGCCGACCTCGAGTACGTCGTAACCGACAACGAGCTCGAGGCGCTGATGCTCGAGGCCAACCTGGTGCGCAAGCACCGGCCGCGCTACAACATCATCCTCCGGGACGACAAGCATTACCCGTTCCTCAAGCTGACGACGAATGAGCCGTTCCCACGCCTGCTCGTCGCCCGCCGCGTCGCGAGCGACGGCGCCACGTACTTCGGTCCCTTCTATCCCGCCACGGCCATGCGTGAGACGCTGCGGCTGACGCGGCAGCTCTTCCCGCTCCGGACCTGCTCGATCGAGATCGATGGGCGCCTGCCGCGGCCGTGCATCCAGTACGCGATCCACCGCTGCAACGCGCCGTGCACGGGCTGGGAGACGCCGGAGGGCTACGCGCAGACCGTGCGCGACGTGCAGCGCTTCCTCGAGGGCAAGAACGACGACCTCGCGCTGCTGCTCACCCGCCAGATGGAAGAGGCGGCGGCGGAGCTGAAGTTCGAGCGGGCCAGCGTGCTGCGCGATCAGATCCAGTCGCTCAACAAGGTGCGCGAGCGGCAGAAGATCATCTCCACCGATGAGGTCGATCAGGACGTGCTCGGCGTCGTGCGCCAGGGCAACGACGCCTGCGTGCAGCTCTTCTTCGTGCGCCGGGGCCGCCTCGTCGGGCAGGAGGCGTTCTTCTTCGACAAGGTGTCCGGGTGGACGGACGGCGAGATCCTCTCGGCCTTCATCCGCCAGTTCTACGCCAAGCCCGTCACACCGGCGCCGGATGTGCTGGTGTCCGAGGACATCCCCGAGCGCGAGCTCATCGAGGAGTGGCTCGGCGGAATCGCGCGGCGGCGGGTGCAGGTGCTGGCTCCGCAGCGCGGCGGCAAGCGGGAGTTCGTGGCCATGGCCGAGTCGAACGCGGCCATCGCGCTGCAGAACCATCTGCTCTCGCGCGGCAACCGACAGCAGGCGGTGCTCGAGGAGCTGCAGCGGGCGCTGACCCTGCCGGGGCTCCCGAACCGCATCGAGGGCTACGACATCTCGAACATCCAGGGCACGGAGCAGGTCGGCTCGATGGTCGTGTGGGAAAACGGCGCGATGAAGAAGGACGATTACAAGCGGTTCAAGGTGCGAACCGTCGACGGGGCCGACGACTTCGCGTCGCTGCGGGAAGTGCTCAGCCGCCGGTTCGCGCGCGCCCTCGAGCTCGGCACGGTGCTTCCAGATCTCGTCTTGATCGATGGCGGCCGCGGCCAACTCAACGTCGGACTGGAGGTGCTCCAGGATCTCGGCCTTGACTACGTCCCCGTCATCTCGCTGGCCAAGCAGCAGGAAGAGGTCTATGCGAGCGACAGCCGGGAGGCGCTGCGGCTCGACCCCACGTCGCCGGCGCTCCACACGCTGCAGAAAATCCGCGACGAGGCGCATCGGTTCGCCGTCACGTACCACAAGAAGCTGCGTGGCCAGCGCACGATCCGGTCTTCGCTGGATGCGATCCCGGGCGTCGGTCCGACCATTCGCGTGAGCCTGCTCAAGACACTGGGCTCCGCCCGCCGCGTGCGCGAGTCGTCGGTGGCCGAGCTGGCCGCGGTCCCGAAAGTGACGCCGCGCATGGCGCAGAAGATCTACGATCACTTCCATCCGGCCGAAACGCCGGCGGAACCAACGGCGCCGGATCGTGGTTGAATGGTCGCGCGCCGATCCGCGTCCAACAACCAGGCGCACCAAGGGGGGTGACTCCAACATGAGAAAGACGTTCACAGCCATCGCCATCGCGGTGAGTCTCGCACTCACGAGCGGTGTCGCGCTCGCGAGCTCGTGCCCGAAGGTCATCAAGCAGGGGCGCGATGCAGCGGCGAAGATGAAGGCGGACGATCCGAAGGTCAAGGCGGCCGTCGCCAAGCTCGACGATGCGCAGAAGCTCCACGATTCCGGCAAGCATGCCGAGTCGCTGGCGAAGGCCAACGAGGCCCTCGCCGATCTGGGCGCGAAGTAGCTCGACAATGGGGGGCCGAAATGGCCCCCCAGTTTTACCCCGTTTCCTTGCCTCTGCTCGCTAAGTCTGGTAAAAATCGAGCCTAATGTCGACCGATCGGTATCCCTTCCGCGAGATCGAAGCCAAGTGGCAGCGGATCTGGGAAGAGCGACAGCAATTCCACGCGGTCGAGGATGCGAGCCGGCCGAAGTTCTACTGCCTCGAGATGTTCCCGTACCCGTCCGGGCGGATCCACATGGGCCACGTTCGCGTGTACGCGATCGGCGATCTGCTCGCGCGCTACAAGTGGATGCGCGGCTTCAACGTGCTCCACCCGATGGGCTGGGATGCCTTCGGCCTGCCCGCCGAGAACGCCGCGATCGAGAACGGTGTGCACCCGGCGATCTGGACCTACGAGAACATCGACTACATGCGCTCACAGCTGAAGAAGCTCGGCATCTCGTACGACTGGGGCCGTGAGCTCGCGACCTGCGATCCCTCCTACTACAAGTGGGAGCAGCTGATCTTCATCAAGATGCTCGAGCGCGGGCTCGCGTATCGGCGACGCTCGACGGTGAACTGGTGCCCATCGTGCCAGACCGTGCTGGCCAATGAGCAGGTCGAGGCCGGCCGGTGCTGGCGGTGTGACTCGGAGGTCACGCCGCGCGAGATCGAGGGCTGGTTCTTCAAGATCACCGCGTACGCGGACGAGCTGCTGGCCTGGTGCGATCGACTCACCGGCTGGCCGGAGCGCGTCATCACCATGCAGCGCAACTGGATCGGTCGCAGCGAGGGCGCGGAGTTCGACCTCGCCGTCGCCGGCCGAAGCGACCTCGCCATCCGCGTCTTCACGACGCGCCCGGACACGGTGTTCGGGATGACGTACGCCGTGCTCGCCCCGGAGCATCCGCTCGTCGATCGTCTGCTCACCGACGACGCCGAGCGACGGGCGGTGACCGAGTTTCGCGGTGAGGTCGCGCGAGAATCCGAGATCGAGCGGCTCGCCGCCGATCGTCCGAAGCGCGGACTGCGTCTGCGCGCCAAGGTCGTCAACCCCTTCTCGCGCGCGGAGATTCCGCTGTTCCTCGCCGACTACGTGCTGATGGGCTACGGCACCGGCGCCATCATGGCCGTGCCCGGTGAGGACCAGCGGGACTGGGACTTCGCCCGGCAGCATGGCCTGCCGATCATCGAGACAGTGAAGCGACCGGACGGCTGGGTGGGGGAGGCCTACGCCGGCGATGGCGTGAAGATCAACTCCGGCTTTCTCGACGATCTCAGCGTGACAGAGGCCAAGCGCAAGGCGATCGACTGGATCGTCGAGCGTGGCATCGGCGTCGCCAAGGTGAACTATCGGCTGCGGGATTGGGGCATCAGCCGCCAGCGGTACTGGGGCGCGCCGATCCCCGTCCTCTACTGCGAGCGCGACGGGATGGTCCCGGAGGCGGAGGAGAATCTGCCGGTCGTCCTCCCACGCGACGTGCAGCTCTCGGGCAAGGGCGGCTCGCCGCTGGCCGAGGTCGCCTCGTTCGTGAACGCCACGTGTCCGACGTGCGGCGGTAAGGCGCGCCGCGAGACGGACACCATGGATACGTTCGTCGAGTCGTCCTGGTATTTCCTGCGCTACGCCTCGCCGCGCTACGAGCGCGGGATGTTCGAGCGGTCGGCGGCGGAGTACTGGATGCCGGTCGATCAGTACATCGGCGGCATCGAGCATGCCGTGCTGCATCTGCTCTACGCGCGGTTCTACACCAAGGTGCTCCGCGACCTCGGCATGGTGAAGGTCGACGAGCCGTTCACGGCGCTTCTGAGCCAGGGCATGGTCATCAAGGACGGCGCAAAGATGTCCAAGTCCAAGGGCAACGTGGTGGATCCCGACGACCTCATCCATACGTTCGGCGCCGACACGGCGCGGCTGTTCTCGTTGTTCGCGGCGCCGCCCGAGAAGGATCTCGACTGGAACGACCACGGGGTCGAGGGCGCGAGCCGGTTTCTGAACCGCGTATGGCGGTTCGTCTTCACGCACCTCGACACGCTGAAGGCGGGGGCGGTGCCTCCGACGCCGAGCACCGACGAGGGACGTGTCTTCCGGCGCACGATCCACGAGACGATCAAGCGCGTCACCGAAGACATCGAGCGCGACTTTCACTTCAACACCGCCATCAGCGCGGTGATGGAGCTGGTGAATGCGACCTACGCCTTCGAGAGCGTGTCGGCCGACCGGATGGCCGGTGCCGAGCGCGCCGCGTTGCTGCGCGAGGCGGTGGAGGTGGTCATCCTCCTGCTCGGCCCGATCGCGCCTCACGTGACCGAGGAGCTGTGGGCTGCGCTCGGACACGCCGCGAGTCTCTTCGAGCAGCCGTGGCCGACGCCGGATGCCGGCGCGCTCACCCGCAAGGACGTCACGCTCGTCGTGCAGGTAGACGGCAAGGTGCGAAGCCGGCTCCAGGTCGACATCGACGCGACCGAGGAGCACATCCAGCGGCTTGCCCTCGCCGACGACAAGGTTCAGCCGTGGGTGCGCGCGCGCGCCGTCGAGCGCGTGGTGGTGGTGGCCAACCGCCTCGTCAACATCGTGACGCGCGCGTGACCCGGGCGCGCCTGCCGGGCGCCGCGCTGCTGCTGGTCGCCTGCGCGCTCGCGGGCTGCGGCTACTCGTTCCAGGGGACGTTGCCCGAGCACATCAAGACGGTGGCCGTGCCGATCTTCGTCAACCGCACTCAGCAACCGGCCGTCGAAGGCGTGATGACACGCGCTATCGTCGATGCCTTCGCCACCAACGGACGCCTGCGCGTCGTCCGCCCCGAGGACGCGGACTCGATTCTCGAGGGCGAGGTGCTCCGGTACAACGTCGGCGCCATTGCCGTCGATCCGTCGCTGAACGTGCAGCAGTACCGGCTGGCGGTGACGCTCCGGCTGCGGATGCGCGACGTCAGGCTCAACAAGCTGCTGTTCGAGCAGTCGAGCTTCAGCGAGCAGGCGGACTTCCAGGTGGCCGGCTCGGTCGCCCAGACGCTGTCCGTCGAGGCGGGCGCGCTGCAGCAGGCGGCGACGCAGATCGCGCAGGCAGTGGTGAGCCTGGCCCTCGACCGGTTCTGACGGCGGAGCGGCGATGGACTACGCCGCGTTCATCCGATCGGCCGCCGGCGGGCGGCCGCCCGTGCTGACGCTGATCCACGGCGCCGATGCGCAGCTCCTCGACGACGCGCTGGCCACGGCGACCCGTGGTCTCTTTGCCGACGCGAGCGAGATCGCGCTCGGCCGCGACGTGCTCGAAGGCGGCGAGGTCACGGCCGACGCCGTGGTCCGCGCGGCCAGCACCCTGCCGTTCATGACGGCCATGCGCCTGGTGGTGGTGCGGCGCGCGCAGGCGCTGCCCGCGCGTGGCGCCGAGCCGCTCGGCGCCTACAGCCGGGACCCCAATCCGTCGACGGCCCTGCTGCTGCTTGCCGACGAGCCGCTCGCCGCATCGCGCGATCGACGCGCCGATCACTGGCTCTTGCAGACGCTCCCGGCGGCGGCCATCGTGACGCTGCCCGCGCGCGAGGGGCGCTCGCTCGAAGCGTGGCTTCGCGAGCGGGCGGCCGCCGAGGGGCTCACGCTCGGCGAGGAGGCGGCGCGACTGCTCGTGCAGTGGGTCGGCGATGACTCCGCCGCCTTGCTCGGCGAGGCGCGCAAGGCGGCGCTCGCCGGTGGGCCGCGCAACGCGGCCATCGGCGTCAAAGAGGTCACGGCCGTCGTCGGCGAGCACCGCCTGAGCGGCGTCTTCGACCTCACGCGTGCCGTGCAACGCCGCGACCTCGGCGCCGCGCTGCGCACGCTGGACGGCTTGCTCGCGGCCGAGGAGCCGATCCGGCTGCTCGCGCTGCTCGTGGCCGACGTGCGCGCGACGCTGACCGTCGCCGACCTCGTGGCCCGCGGACAGGCGACCGACCAGATCGCCCGCCTCGTCCGCAAGCCGCCGCAGGTCGTCGACGCGATCGCGCGCGGCGCCGGTGCCGCGCCGCGTGCGACGCTGACCCGCCGCCTCGCCCGCTGCTGGCAGGCGGAGTCTCGGCTGAAGTCCAGCGCCGACGCGCGCGCCGAGCTGGCCGCGCTCGTCGTCGATCTGTGCCGGTGACGCGCGCCGTCGCGGCCGCGCTCGCCGTGCTCGTGCTCGTCGCCGGCGTCGGCAGTGCGGTCGGCGCCTGCGACGCGTGCGTGATCGCCGGGGCCGGGCAAGCGCCGCTCGAGGTGCCGAGTGGCACGTCGCTCGGCGGGTTCGGCAGCTTTGCGCGCCGCCTGCTCGTCCCCGACTTCCTCGCCCGGTATCCGCACGCATTCTGGCTCAAGCCGAGCGCCGGCCGGCGCGACGGCATCGCCGCGCGCGCGCTCGTGCTCGAGCGCGACGGCCACCGCGTGACGTGGCTGACGCTCGACGTCGTCGGCATCGATCGCGCGACGATGCACGCGATCACCACGCGGCTCGGTGACGGCGCCGGCGTGCTGCTGGTGTCGGCGTCGCACACGCACTCGGGTCCTGGTGGCTACGTCGACTCGACGCTGGCCGGCATGCTGATGATGGACCGGTTCGACGCGGACGTCCGCGAAGCGTTGCTGGCGGCGGCGGAGACGGCCGTGCGTCGTGCGGAGACGACGCGCGCGCCCGCCCGGCTCGCGCTGGCCACCGTGGACGGTCCACGCGTCATCAGGAGCCGGCTGGGCCAGCCGCTCGATCACGCCCTCGTCATCCTCGCCGTCCGACGCCCCGACGGCGCGCCGGTGGCGGCGGTCTGGAACTTCAGCATCCATGGCACCATGCTCGGCGCGCGCAATCTCGCCCTCTCCGGCGACGTCGGTGGGGTCGCGTCCCAGCTGATCGAGAGGGAGCTGGGGGTGCCGGCGCTGTTCGTGCCCGGTGCGCTCGGCGACGTGAGTCCAGCCCAGCATGGCGCGGCGGCGCTCGACGCCGTTGCCACCACGTTGGCCGTGGCTGTCATCGGCGGCTGGCGCGCGGCCGTTCCGCTCGCGCGGATCAGGTTGACGACGCGAGCGGTCACGCTGTCGCTGCCCTCACCGCACCTGTCGCTACGGAACTGCGTGGGGCGGTGGGTCCCGCGCGAGCTCACGATGCCGCTCGGCAGCCTGTTTCCGTCGGACGCGACGCTGACCGCGGTGGCCCTCGGCGATGTGGCGTGGGTCGCCGTGCCCGGCGAGCTGCAGACGGCGCTTGGCCGACATCTCAAGGATCAGGCGCACGCGGTCTTCCGCGACGTGTTCGTGGCGGGCGTCACCAACGATTACATCGGATATCTGGTGACGCCCGCGGACTACGAGCGGCCGTCATATGTCACGTGCGCGTCGGTGTACGGTGGTGGCCTCGGAGCGCAGCTGACGGAGCGGGCGATCGACCTGCTCTACGACCTTCACGGCGCACGGCCGCGGCCGCCGGCGCGGTGACGCTACTTGGCGGCGACGAGCCGGCGGGCCAGCCCGGACTTCTTGCGAGCGGCGGTGTTGCGGTGAATCACGCCTTTGGTGACGGCCTTGTCGAGGGCGCGAATGGCGTCGGCGATCGCCGTGCGCAGCTCGCCGCCGTTGGTCGCGCGCGCCGTCTTGACCGCCGTGCGCACTTGCGAGCGGATGGTGCGGTTGCGGAGGCGCCGCCGCTCGTTCTGGCGGATGCGCTTGATTGCGGATTTCGTGTTCGCCACCTGATCGTTCCTCCCGGACGCGCGCGTCGTGGCGCGCGTCGACAACGCGCTGAATCATGCCGTAGTTCCTCGAGCAATTCAAGGTGACGGAGCCCACGACCGTCGAGCGCCAGGTGGTCGGCGCCCTCGGCTCCATCGGCGCCGCCACCCTCGCCAGCCGCGTGCTCGGCTTCGTCCGGGACATGGTGGTGGCGCGCGCCTTCGGCGCCGGCCCCATCACCGACGCGTTCTTCGTCGCGTTCCGGATTCCCAACATCCTGCGCCGTCTGCTTGCCGAGGGGGCGCTCTCAACGGCGGTGATCCCGGTGTTCACCGACTACGCGTCGACGCGCTCGCGCGACGAGTTCCGGCGGCTGCTGCGCGCGATTCTCGGTGCCGCCCTCCTGGTGCTGGGCGCCACCGCGATGCTCGGCATTCTCGCCGCGCCGTGGATCGTGCGCGCCATCGCGCCCGGGTTCGCCAGCGACCCGGGCCAGGAGCGTCTCGTCGTCCTCCTCACGCGTCTGATGTTCCCGTACATCGTGCTGGTGGGACTCTCGGCGCTCGCGATGGGCGCTCTCAATGCCGAGCATCGTTTCTTCGCGGCCGCCCTCGGTCCGGCGGTGCTGAACATCGGCATGATCGTCGGCGTCCTGCTCCTCTCTTCGTACACGCAGCCACCGATTGCGGCGCTGGCGCTCGGCGTGCTGATCGGCGGCGTCGGGCAGCTGCTGACACAGCTTCCGGACTTGCACGCGACGCAGCTTCTCGTCGGACCCTCCGCGGAGCTGCGCCATCCTGCGCTCGCGCGCGTGGCGCGGCTGCTGGTGCCGGCCGCCTTCGGACTGGCGGCGGTGCAGGTGATGGTCTTCGTGAACACGCTGCTCGCCTCGCTGCTGCCTGCGGGCGCCATCTCGTTCCTGTACTACGCCGATCGCGTCATGGAGTTTCCGCTCGGCGTCTTCGGCATCGCGCTCGCCTCGGCGTCGCTGCCCGCCATGTCCCGCCAGGCGGCGGCCGGAGATCGGCAGGCGCTCGCGGGGACGCTCAACTTCGCCCTGCGACTCGCCGTCTATATTTGCGTACCGGCCACCGTCGGCTTGCTCGTCCTGCGTGTGCCGATCACCCGCATCCTGTTCGAGCGCGGACGCTTCGACGTCGCCGATACGCTCGCCACCGCGGACGCCGTGACGGGCTATGCGGTCGGCCTCGTCGGCTTCGCCACGACGCGGATTGCCGCGCAGGCCTTCTACGCGATCGGCCAGCCCGGCGCCGCCGTGCGCATGGGGGTGCTGGCGGTGGCCGCCAACATCGTGGCGGCCGTCGCGCTGATGGGCCCGCTCCGCCACGCGGGGCTCGCCTACGCCGCCTCGCTCGGCGCCTACGTGAACGTGCTCGCGCTCGTGTGGCTGGCGCGCCGTCGCTTCGGCCGGCTCGGCGGGCGGATGCTGCTCGCGTCAACGCTGCGGACGGCGGCGGCGGCCGTGCCCATGGCGGCCTGGTGTCTGATGATGCTGCCGCTGCTGGCCGTCAAGCGCGGCATCGCGCTCGACGCCGGCTTGCTCGTCGCGGTGATCGCAATCGGCGGTGGCCTCTTCTGGCTCGCCAGCGTGATGCTGCGCTCTCCGGAACGCCTGGCGCTGTCGCGGGTGTTGCCGGGTCGAGGTACGCGTTGATATAATCCGTCGTGCACTCTACGGTCGATGCCGGCGAGAGATCTTGGGGCGCGTGAGCGTGGCTCGACGCGCCCATAGCTATCCACAAGTTACCCTCACCGCTGCCGATCTCGTCGATACGCCGGTCATCTCCGCACCGTCCTCCATCACCGTCAGCGATGCCCTGCGCCTGTCGCGGCGCCGGCATGCGCGGGTCCTCGCATGCGGCGCCGGCACACACGTCCTCACGGACGATCTCGCGCGCGCCGCCGCGCTCGGCTTGGGCGACCTCGGGGCCGCGGAGGTGGAGCGGCCGCTGCCCGTGGTGGAGGCGGAGGCGCCGGAGCTGCGCGTTCGCCGCGCGCTCGGCGACGGTGCGCCGCTCGTGATCGTTCGCGGACCGTCCGGGGGTGCGATCGCGCGCGGACCGGCGCCGCGCGCAGTCTCGCTCGTCGCGCGGGTCAACGCTGCACTGTCGGTGGCCATGCGCGAGGCGCTGGCGGCCGTGACACGCGTGGCCGCCGCTCACGGCGCTCGCGCATTTCTTGCGGGCGGGCTCGTGCGCGACCTCTGGCGCGGCGATACGAACGCCGCGCGCGACCTCGATGTCGTCAT